>CAZTVU010000034.1:18453-29502 GCA_964617025.1 uncultured Planctomycetales bacterium
CTGGGCCGCGAAGGACCCCAGGAACCCCTTCTATCACAACGAGGATCTGCTCAAGGCCATCCTGGCAGCGGGCGACGCCCTCATCGACGACCAGGACGCCGAGGGGCGATGGGAGTTCCGCAAAAAGGACGGCTCGACATGGGGCAAGATCTACATGCCGTGGGTCTACTCCCGATGGATCCGTTCCTACGGACTCATTCGCGAGGCCATGCCGCCCGATCGGCGAGCCAGGTGGCTCAAGGCCCTGGAGCTCGGCTTCTCGGGCATCTCGCGGACCGCACTGAATCACATACAAAACATCCCCGCGCACCACGCAATGTCGCTGTACTTCGCCGGCCGTCTGCTGGGCAAGCCCGAGTGGATGGACCAGGCGAAGGCGTTCATCGCCAAGGTCGTCGCGGCCCAACACCCCGACGGCTACTGGTCGGAGAACGTCGGGCCGGTCGTCAACTACAACTTCGTCTATGTGGATGCCGTGGGGACGTACTACGCCGCCTCAGGCGATGAGTCGGTGCTCCCGGCGCTGCGGAAGGCTGCGCTCTTCCACCTGAACTTCACCTACCCGGACGGCACGCCCGTCGAGACGGTGGATGAGCGAAACCCTTACCACAAATCGCCCGCCCCGGTGAACGTCGGCTTCACCGTCACGCCCGAGGGCCGCGCGTATGTGGCGCGACAGCTCCGCTGCCTCGACAAAGCCGGCCTGCCGGCGGACTCGGCGGCGACGCTGCTCCTCTACGGCACCGAGGGCCCCGGCGCACCGTCCGCGATCGTCGACGGCGATCACGACTACGTGCTCGGAAAGGGCGCGGCGGCCATTCGCCGTCGCGGGCCGTGGTTCCTCGTGTTGTCGGCGATGTGCTGTCCGGTGAGGGAAAACCGCTGGATTCAGGACCGCCAGAACCTCCTGAGCATTTACCATGACAAGGTCGGCCTCGTGGTCGGCGGGGGCAACACGAAGCTGCAGCCGCGCTGGAGCACGTTCGCCGTCGGCGATCCCGGCCTTCTGCACCACACGCCCGGCGACGAGCGTCCGAAGTTCGCTCCTCCGGAGGGAATCATTCACGTCCCGACGGCGGCCCGACTGGTGACGAAGCCGGACTGGGGGCTCGATCTCGAGTACGGAAAGCAGCGATGCACCGTCCGCCTGGAGATCCTCGATGGGAAACACCTGGAGATTCGCTGGCGGGCGGAGGGTCCGTGCCCCCTGCCGACGTTGGCCCACCTCACGGTCCTGCCCCGTCTCGACACGGCGGTTCGGTCGGCCACCGGCCGTGAGTTGATTCTCGAAAGCACGCCGTTCCTGTGGGATCGGGGGCAGGCCGGGCCCTGGATCGAGCATGCCGGTGTGCGCTTCGGTATACCCGGCGAGGCCGCGATCCGCTGGCCCGTGCTGCCGCACAACCCGTACAGAAAGGACGGCCGGGCCTCGGCGGCGGAGGGACGACTGGTCGTGGAGATTCCGTTCGGCCCGACGGGCGGCAAAGCAACCACGACGTTGGAAATCCGCTAGCCGGTTGCTCCCCGGACCGTTTCAACGGACGTGACGAGCACGCTGACGCACACGGCGAACACTTCAGGGCCGGGTGTCACTGAGTCGAACAGGAAGCGTTCACCTACCCCCGGCGCTATCGACGTACAGGCCCGCGCGCCGGCGAGGGTTGGTGCGCAAGGAGAGCCTCCGCCGCCACGGCGATGAGCCGTTGCGCCGTGTCCGCGAAGCACGACCACCCGATGCTGCCCACCGCGGCCCCCGGCGGCAGCAGGCGCGACGCCAGCCACGGCCCCAACGTGCCGCCGAGCTCGTGGTACTTTCCGGAAAACACGATCGCGTCGATGCCGTTGAGGGCCGCCTTGGCCGCGCCGGCCGCCAGCAGGAGTCGGTAGCGGAAGACCTCACGGGCAGCGCAATGGGCGGGCTCGTCCGACCGGAAAACGTCGCGCAGCGTCACGGGCTCGCCGACAAGGCCGAAGAGGCCGCTTTCGCCCGTCAGGATCGCGTTGATCTGTTCGAGGCCCAGTCCATCCTTCCCGGCCAAGAGGAGCGGGATGCTCGGGTCGATGTCGCCGGAAGACCGCTCGCCCGGCAACCCCTCCAGCGGCGTCGCGCCCCCGGTGACCATGACCGGGCGCCCGTCGAACACCGCCGCCAGCTCGGGCCGCGGCTCCAGGCAGACCGACAGGATTCGCGTCGCCGGCCCCGCACCCCGGCGAGGCAGGTCGCTGCACGCCGCCTCATGCAGGATGCCGTGATATCCGAACCGGCGAAGCTGGAGCGAACGCGAGAGATCCGAATTGACGGCGTACAAGTGCTCCTTGGCCGGGAGGTCCGCGAAGAACGCGGTATCGAACACCGCCGCCACCGGAACGCCGGCCAGCATGTCCCGGCACGCGAGAATCAGGGCGACCACGACCGGCAGGTGGATCGGGGCGCGCGGCGTGAGGTCCTCAAGGGCTTCGATGACCCGGGCGTCCACGAGCGTCGGGGCGCGAAAGACGGCACCGCCGAACGGGACCCGAATTGCGATAGCGCACAGGACGTGGCCGCCCGCCCGGACGCCAGCGGGCATGGTATCGGACAGGATCCGCGCCAAGGCGTCGCGCGCCGACCGGACCTGGCAGCGGTCCACGCTGCCGGCCCCGATGGACACCCGATTGCCGGCGTCAAAGACCGAATAGCGGATCGCCCGCCGGCCGGCCTCGAGAACGAGGATCATGGTGTCGAACCTCCCGACGCCGCCGGCGAGCCATTCTCCGTGAGCACCTGATAGGAGAACCTCGCGATCGCCAGTTCCTCGTTCGTCGCGATGACGAGGATGCGGACGCGGCTCGTGTCGGCCGCGACGTCCGTCGGGAGCTTCGCGGCGGACGCGTTCTTCTTGTCGTCAATCGCGAGCCCGAACGATTCCATGTCGCCGCAGACGGCCGGACCGCCGGAACCAGTTCGCCGATGGTGTCCGTGAAGATGACCGCATGGGCGTCGCCCACCACGGTGAGGTAGGCCCCGAGATACTTGCGGATTCGCCACACGTAGACCTGGGCGGTGACGTCCGCGGCGTCGGTCTCCGAGCCGCTCTCCGCCGCCTTTCGAAGGACGTCCCGAATGTCCGCCGAAAGGCCCGACATGCCGAGCACACCGCTGCGGCTGTTGAGGACCATCTCGATCGAGCGGCAGTCGCCGTAGTCCAGCGCGGCCAGTTGGAGCGCAATCGCGGGATCGAGGTCGCCGCATCGTGTGCTCATCACGAGGCCCTGGAGCGGTGAATACCCCATCGTGTTGTCGACGGACTTCCCGCCGACGACCGCGGCGAGGCTGGCGCCGCCGCTGCCCAGATGGCAACTGACGGCGTTGAAACGATCGAGCGGGCGGTCCAGGATCCGGGCGGCCTCCGCGGTGACATACTGATGGCTGATGCCGTGGAATCCGTACTTGCGGATGCCGACGTCCTCGCGCAGCCTTCGCGGCAAGGCGTAGGTGCGGGCGAAACCCGGGATCGTCGAATGAAACGCCGTATCGAAGACGGCCACCTGCGGGAGCTCCGGGTAGAGATCGCGGCACGCCTTGATCAGCTTGACGATCGGCGGGTTGTGGATCGGGGCGAGATCGAGCGTCGTCTCGAGCCCGGCGATCACCCCGTCGTCGATCCGCCGGTGGCGGGCGAAGAGCGACCCGCCATGGACGACGCGGTGGCCCAGGGCGTCGGGCACAAGCCCGGCATCGCGCCGCAGCAGCTTCATGACCTCACTGAGGGCGGCCGCGTGGTCGGGCATCTCGACATAGTGCGTCTCTTCCGTCGCGCCGATGCGGTGCAGGATGCGCGCCGGCTCCGCCGTCTTCGGCCCGACCCGCTGGGCCTCGCCGCCGACGAGTTCGCGCTCGGCCGGCAGCTCGATCAGACGGTACTTCAGCGAGGAACTGCCGCAGTTGAAGACCAGGATCCGCATGCGTCGCTCGCCCTCAGACGGCGCATTCGAGGAACAGCCTGTTGATCTGCCGGCGGCCGGCCGCGCGCTCCTGCATCTGCGTGCGGACGGTGCATGCGGCGATCACGTTCGCGATGTTCGCCGCCGAGTCGCCGCGCGAGAGGTCCATGATCGGCGTCCGGAAGCCCTGGGTGATGAACATCGCCTGCCCGCCGGGGATCAGCCGCTCCAGGGCCTTGTACATCGGATTGGCCAGCATCAGATTCGGGCAGATCAGGAGGTCCGCCGGCCCGTCCGTGAAGGGCGCGCCCTTTCGCCGGGCGATGGCGGGATCGACGGCCGCATCGAACTGCGCCTGCCCGATCGGCCATTTGTGACCGCCCTGACGGTACAGCTCGAGGGCCTTCTCGATCTTGCCCAGCTCCGGGTCGCGCGTGATCTGCACGCCCTGCGGCTTGCCCGTCACATACGAGAGCAGCGCGATCTTCGGCTCGATCCCCGTAAGCCCTTCAAACGTCTGCGCGCTGGTGACGATGATCCGATACAGTTCCTCAGCGCTGGGGTTCTGATGAACCACCATGTCCGCGAGGGCGATCAATTCGAAGAGCGGATAGCCCGCCGGCGGCTGGCGAAAGAAGATCGATGAGACGATCTGATCCTCCTGCTCGCCCGCCACGAGCTTCGCCGTCATGGCCACGTCGGCCGAAGTCAGATATCGCCCGGCCACCACGCCGTGGGCGAAACCCATCTCCACCATCATGGCCGCGTGAAACAGCTCGGCCGGAAGCCGCTTGATGACCCGCTCCGCGATCCGAACGCCGCGCTCGGCGTCGAAACCGCCGTCCTCGCCCTTGCCGTACCCCTTGCGCTCGGCGAAGGCCCGGAGGAATTCGTCCCGCTTCCCGGCCTTTTCGACGAGTTCGGGCGTCAGGCCGATGGGAATCGCCGTCCCGTCCCTCTTCGCCTGCGCCATGGCCTCCCGAATGACGCCGTCCTTGTCGATCGCCGCTTCGGGCAGCACGATGATCTTCGGATCGCTCTTCGCCTTTTCCCTCAGCTTTTCGAAGAAACCCATGGGTGAACGCTCTCCTGATCAAGCCCTTCGCGGCCCGGCCGACAAGGCGGGCACGCCCCGGACCGGCCGGTCGAGGGCGTGCCAGTTTCCGTCGATGCGGCGTTTTGTCAAGACGCCGGCCCTCGGCGGCTCAAGCGTCAGAGCTCGTCATCCAGCGTCCAGCCGAAGACCGGAACGCCGATCAGGCTGTGGGCGATAACGGCCGTGCCGTACGCCGCCTCGGCGATCCTCGCCAGGCTCACCCATTCGTTGGGAGAGTGGGCGGCGTCTTCGCTGCCCGGACCGTAACCGACGGTCGGCACCCCGAAGTCGTTGACCAGCAGCCCTCCGCCCGTCGCCATGCCGAGCCGGCCGAGGTGCCACTTGCCCGGCCGCGCCTCGCAGCCGCCGGCCGCCAAGGCGTCGCGCGCCCGGGCGAGCATCGGGTCGAACGGGTCCGTCTCCCAGGCGTGCGTGATGTGCCGGATCAGCGTCGGCGTGCCCGTATACAGCCGCTGCGTCTCCTCGCGAATCAGCACGTCGACGGAAACGTCGTCCAGCGACTTCGCCGCCAGCAGGGCGGTCTGCCGAACCTGTCCCAGGACCTCGTCCACCTCGTCCGCGGAGGCGACGCGGCGGGCGATGTGGATCGTCGCCCGCGGGCCTTCCGGCTCCGCCGTGACCCGCGGCTGGTGCACGGCGACCGTCTCGGGACGATCCGCCCGCGCGGGCGTCATGTACGTGGCAGCAAACTGATTGTAGAGGACGTTCGCGGCGTTGGCCGTGGCGGTCGCATCCGAGGCCTCGACGCGGATCTCGATCTCGAACCAGCCGTTGTGACCGTAATAGAGGCCCAGGTTCGTCGGCTCGCCCAGGACGGCAAACACGGGCTTGAGACCGAGTTCGGGCAGCGTACGTTCCATCAGCGTGCGAAGGCCGGCGCTGTGCCCGTTTTCCTCGGCGACGGTCGCGGCAAATACCAGATTGCCTCGCAGGGGCAGCAACGCGCGCTTGAGCAGCAGGCCGGCGTACACCTGAGCGGCCAAGCCCCCCTTGCAGTCGGCCGCACCCAGTCCAAAGAGGCGGTCGCCGACCACGCGGCCGGACCAGGGCGGCATGTCCCAGGCATGCTCGTGGCCGGGCGGCACGGTGTCCATGTGGCACGTGAGCAACAGTGTGTGATCGGCGTTTCGGCCGAACACAACCCCCACCACGTTCCCGGCATCGTCGCGACAGACCTTGTCATAGCCGGCGCTGCGCAGCTCGCGTTCCACGCGCTGCGCGACGGCGCCCTCGTTGAGGCTCAGGCTCGGGGTGCGCACCAGGTCGCGCGCGAATCGGACGAGGTCATCGGTGATCCCATCGGTTCGGCCACGCAGGAGTTCGTACATCGCAAACCTCCTCGCCAAAAGGCATCGGTGTTCGTCCTTCCAGGGCTTGGCAATCGCGAGGCCAAACCGGCACGAGAACCCTAACTACCTGCCAAAGCGCATGTTAATGCAGTAGCGACACGATTGACTTATTCCGAAATGTATTTCATGATGAAAATAAGCTATTTCAGAATGAGGTTTCATGATGAAGGCCGAAGACCTGAAGCTCGATGAGATCATCGCGTTCGCCGACGGCGAGGTCAGCCTGCACGGGCGCCGCCTGGTCATCCACGACATGCACGCGTTCGGGCAGCTTCGCAAGGACCTGGTCAGGATGGCCGGCCCGGACCACGCCCGGCGGATCGTGACCCGCTTCGGCTGCTTCTGGGGCGAAGCCGACGCCGCCGCCATGACGCGGATCTTCACGTGGGACAGCCTGGAGGAGTGGCTGCGGGCCGGCCCGCGGATGCACGCGCTCCAGGGCGTCGCCCGGACGGTCGTGAAGTCGATGTCGGTCGACGAGGCCGCCGGCCGGTTCCACATGGAGGTGGCCTGGCACGACTCGGGGGAAGCGGCGGAGCACCTGCACGAGTTCGGCAAAGGGGACCAGGCCGTCTGCTGGCTGGCGACCGGCTACGCCAGCGGTTATGCGTCGTACTGCCTCGGCACCAAGGTCTACTTCATCGAGGACAAGTGCGCGGCGAAGGGGGATCGCGTGTGCACGGCCGTGGGCAAGGACCTCGCGTCCTGGGGCAACGAGATCCAGCGCCACCTGCCGTTCTTCGAGACGGAGGGCATCCGGGACAAGATTCAGAAGCTGACGCGGGAGCTGAAGGAAAAGACTCGCGAGGTCGATCGCCAGCGTCGGCAGCTCCGGCAGTTGGAGGGGATCGTGCACAGCCCGTTCGTCGAGGTACGCAGCGAAAGCTTTCGCCGCGTGGTGGATCTGGCGACCCGGATCGCCCCGCATGACTCGTCCGTGCTGATCGTCGGCGAGAGCGGCGTGGGCAAGGAGGTCGTGGCCCGGTACATCCACCGGATGTCGCCGCGGGCCGCGGGCGCCTTCGTCGCAGTGAACTGCGGGGCCCTGCCGGACACGTTGCTGGAGAGCGAGCTTTTCGGGCACAAGGCGGGCGCGTTCACCGGGGCGATCGAGGACCATGCGGGCCTGTTTGCCGAGGCGAACAAAGGAACCATCTTCCTCGACGAGATCGGCGACATCTCGCCCGCCCTTCAGGTGAAGCTGCTGCGCGTGCTCCAGACGAAGGAGATCCGCCGCGTGGGCGACAGCAAGACGCGCAAGGTGGATGTGCGGGTGATCGCCGCGACGAACCGGGACCTTCAGGAGGCCGTCCGGTCCGGGGCGTTTCGCGAGGACCTGCTCTACCGCCTCCGCGTGATCGAGATCGACGTCCCGCCGCTCCGCAATCGGGTGGAGGATATCCTCCCGCTCGCGCGGCACTTCGTCGGACAGTTCGCCCGGCGGCTGCGGCGGCCAAAACTGCACCTGGACGCGGCCTGCCTCGACTTCCTGCAGGCCTACCCCTGGCCGGGCAACGTCCGCGAGCTGGAGAACGCCATCGAACGGGGCGCGGTCCTGTGCGAAGGCGACGCGATCCTGCCGGAACATCTGCCGCCGAGCATCGTGCACGCCACCGGGCGGCGGCGCGGCACGGCGGAGCCGGTGCTCCGTCCGCTGGCGGATGTCGAGCAGGACCACATCCACGCGGTGCTCGAGGCCGTCGGCGGCAATCGGACCCGCGCGGCCGCGATACTGGGCATCAGCCCCGCCACGCTGTGGCGGAGGCTCAAGCACGCCGAGGCCGCGAGCCGGTAGGCGGTCCTCGCCCGCTTCAGCGGGCGATGCGGACGCGGTACACGCCGCCCGGCACGACCTTCATCGTCACGGGCGGGCCGATGGGCGTTCGGCCGTCGTCCTCCAGGAGCTGCCATCGCCCCTCAAATTCGCCGCCCGTCTTGAAGGTTATGACCTGGCGATCCGGGCCCAGCGCGCCGGACGCCTCGTGCCGCACGCCGGCCGCGTCGGTAATAACCACCCGCTTCTGCAGCCAGCGAGCGTAGATCCGGTTGCGGTTCAGCTCGGGAACGGCCCCGGCCCCGTAGAGGAACCCGAGGAGGCGTTGTCCGTCGACCACCCAGCCGTGCGCGACGATGTGCCGGTCCTGCGCGCCGAGGCACGCGGCCAGCTCGCGCTCGGCGTCGAACCGCATCCCGTCCTTCGACAGGGCGTACCACAACCGGTCGCCGTTCGCATGCAGGCCCATGAGATACCATGCGGCGCCGCCCGCGGTGAACTTCTTGACGTCGTTGACGGCGTGCGGGGACTTCAGGCACGGCCCCTCATAGTCATACTGCCGCCCGTCGATGCCGGTGGCCCGATGGACGTGCCCGGGATCCCGCCAGTTGCAGAAGTAGAGCCTGTACCGGCCCTCCTCGTGGAGGAGGACGTTGACGCCGTTGATGTCCGCGTCGCGATACGGGGCGTAGCCGCGGATGTCGACGATGTCCGCACCGCGGGCGGGATGCGGCGCGGGCGTGCCGTTCCACGAGCGGCCGTCCGGGCTGGAGAAGAACGCCGGCTTGTTGCGGCCCTGCGCATCGGGGTAGACCGTGCAGACCATGCGTCGGCAAGCCGCAGCGCGTTGACGTTGCATACGTGAATGAAGGTCCCGTGATCGATTTCCATCCGGCGATCGTGAAAGTCGAGGAAGTCGGCCGTTTGAACGCTGTAGATGCGGTCGTTTCCGGTGGCCACGCCGTCCCACGCCCCGTAGAAGACCCTCCACCCGCCCGGAACCTGCACGGCCGACGGGGCGTAGATGTTGCGGAAGACGCCGGACAGCCGGGGCGACAGCAACGGCGACCGCACGTCGGGCAGCACGTGAAACCGCCCGGCCTCCCACATCGCGGGGTCGAACGCACTTGCCCCGACCCCGTGGATCTCGATCGTGCCCACCTCCGCCTGTCCGGGGATCGGCTCGATGCGAACCCGAGAGGATTCCCCGGCCCGAGCCCCGTGGACGAGAACGACCGTGGCGGCCGCCGCGAGAACCGCCATTCGATGCAATGGTTGTCGGTTCATGCGCTGCAGTCTGCGGTACGCCGGCGGGTAAGGCAAGGACGCACTGGACACGGCCATGCCCGGCAAGCTACGCTGGTACGGAGGCAGGGGACGGCGAGGCCGCCCCTCGCCGGGGTTTGATCGCGTCGCGGACCGTCACTTTCTGTGAGGAGCAGGTCATGTGCCAACCGTTGAGTCGGCGGGAGTTCATGGGGGCCGCAGTGGCCGGGACCGGGGCAATGTTCGCGGGAGGCCGAACCGCCGCTGCGAGCGCGCCGACCGCCGGCGGCGATACGCTGAGATTGCCGGGGGCCAGGGTCCATGTCGTGTACGCCGGCCGTTCGCGGCAGGCGTGGCCGAAGCCGGACTTCGACCCCAGGGTCGAGGCGGCGAAGCTGGGCAAACACCTCGCCGACGCCCGAATCGATGGCGTGGAACTCGTCGGCAACGACCTCATTCAGACGCCGGAGGAGGCCGCCAAGGTCGCGGCCCGACTGGGCGGGGCCGACGGCGTGCTGCTCTTTCACCTGTCCCTGGGAGTGCTGCCGCTGATGCAGGCGATCGTGGACGCCGGTCGCCCGACGGTCGTCTTCTCGCAGCCGTTCAGCGGCCACGAGTGGATGTTCGTCCGCCAGTGGCAGAAGGCGGGCAAGAGGGTCGCGCTCCTGGCCACGAGCGACTACGGCGAGCTTCCCCGCGCGGTCGCGTTGGCGAGCGTGGCGGGACGGATGGCCCGATCGTCTGCGTGCCGGACCACCTGGACGGGACGAAGCCCGCGTGCGACCGCGGGCAGATCAAGGCGCGGCTGGGCACGGAGGTCGTCCCCGTCAGCTACGAGGCGCTGATCGACGCCCACGGGGCGGTGGACCTCGCGGCGGCGGAGGCGGAGGCGGAGGGCTACTGGCTCCGCCCGGCGAAGAAGATCATCGAGCCGACGCGCGAGGAGATCGTCAAGTCGGCCCGGATGTTCCTCGCGCTGCGGCGGATCATGGCCGACCACGCGGCCCAGGCGATCACGATCAACTGCCTCGGCGGCCTGCCGATCGACCGGTTGGGCTACCCGTGCCTGGCGTTCAGCAAACTGGATGACCTGGGCTTCGTCGGCGCGTGCGAGTCCGACATCGACTCAACACTGACCAAGCTGATCTTCGCCTACGCCTTCGGCGTTCCGGGGTTCATCACGGACCCGCTGTTCGACACGGCGAAGAACGCCGTCATTCACGCGCATTGCACGGCCCCGACGAAGATGGACGGTGCGGCCGGATCGCGGGCGCCGTTCCTCGTGCGCACCCACCGCGACGACGATCGCGGCGCCGCCCTCGAGGTCGAGATGCGGCTGGGCCAGGTCATCACGTGCGCCAAGCTCATCAACCTCGACACAATGATCCTTTCGACGGGCCGCATCACGGAGATCCCCGACATGGACGACCGCGGCTGCCGCACGCAGATCACGACGCAGGTCGCCGATGCGGACAGGCTGCTGGACGCCTGGGGCGGCTCGCTTCTCGAGGGCTGGATGCCGCAGCTGCATCGCGTGGTCTTCTACGGCGACCGCATGAGGGACGTGCGCCATCTGAGCGCCCTGATGGGCTTCCGGATCATCGAGGGGATGTGAAGGA
>CAZTVU010000035.1:0-29230 GCA_964617025.1 uncultured Planctomycetales bacterium
CGTGAGCCCGCAGCAAACAACCCCTCTCCCCCGGCGGGGGAGAGGGCAGGGTGAGGGGGCATCAACCGCCCCGCATCGAACGCAGAACGAGCCGACAGGAGAACACAAAATGACGCCGCGAAGAACAGTCGCACGCCGCCTGGGCGCTCTATCGCTCCTTCTCGCCGCAGGTGTAGCCCTCTCCGCCACCGAACGCACCGAGGCGGCCGACCGCATGCAATGGTTCCGCGACGCAAAGTTCGGGCTCTTCATTCATTGGGGCCCCGTCAGCCTCGTGGGCACGGAGATCGGCTGGTCGCGCGGCGGGGAGCGACGCCCCCGAAAGAGCGACAAGACCGGCGAGATCCCCGTCGACGTGTACGACAACCTCTACATGGACTTCAACCCCACCGAGTTCAACGCACGGGAGTGGGTCGCCGTCGCCAAGGCCGCCGGCATGAAGTATCTGGTCTTCACGACCAAGCACCACGACGGCTTCGCCATGTTCGACAGCCGTCTGACCGACTACAAGATCACGAAGACCCCGTACGGCCGCGACATTGTTGCGCAGCTCGCCCGGGCCTGCCACGAAGGCGGGCTGCGTCTGGGCTTCTACTATTCGCCCCCGGACTGGCACCACGCTTACTATCGCACCGACCTGCACGACAGGTACATCGAATACATGCACGGCCAGATCCGCGAGCTGCTGAGCAACTACGGCCGCGTGGACATCCTCTGGTTCGACGGTCTCGGCGGCACCGCCCCGGATTGGGGCTCCGAGCGACTCTTCGCCATGATCCGCCGTCTCCAGCCCCATATCATCATCAACAACCGCGCGGGACTTCCCGCCGACTTTGACACCCCCGAGCAGCGCATCGGCCGCTTCCAGACCCACCGTCCCTGGGAGACCTGCATGACCCTCTGCCGCCAGTGGGCCTGGCGGCCGGACGATACCATGAAGTCCTTCGCCCAGTGCATCGAAACACTCGTCCGCACCGTCGGCGGCGACGGCAATCTCCTCCTGAACGTCGGCCCGACGCCCGACGGCCGGATCGAGGCCCGCCAGGTCGACCGCCTGAAGGAAGTGGGCGACTGGCTCCGCAAGTACGGTCGGTCGATCTACGCCACACGCGGCGGTCCGTTCCGACCCGACCTGTGGGGCGCCAGCACCTATCGCGGGGACACCATCTACCTTCACGTGCTTGACTGGGAAGGCGACGAGATTCGCCTGCCTTGCATCGCCCGGCGGATCAAGTCCGTGTCCGTCCTGACCGGCGGTGCGGCCACCCTGTCCGAGCGCCCCGACGAGTTCACCGTCACCGTGCCCGCGACCCATCGCGACCCGATCGACACGATCATCGCCCTGAAGCTCGACGGCCCCGCCGCCGACGCCAGACCGCGGCCGTGGCGGTCCGGCTCGCTCGCCACCGGCGCGAAAGCGACCGCGTCCGAAACAGGCGAGGTCCACGGCAGCCACGAGGCGGGACCCGACAAGGCATTCGACGACGACTACACGACAAGCTGGATGGCCGCCGGCGAAAAGGACTACTGGCTGCAGGTTGATCTCGGCCGCCCGATGAAGGTCGGCCGGGCGGTGCTGCTCGAATCGTTTTCGAACATCCAGGCCTTCGAGATCCAGTACAAGGACGGCGACGACTGGAAGACCTGTGCGACCGGCGAGACGATCGGCCGCAAGCTGGTTCTCGAGTTTCAGCCCGTGACGGCGCAAGTCTTCCGGCTGAACATCACCAAATGGTCCGGCCGCCCGGAGCTCCGCGAGTTCCACCTCTTCCCGCCGCCATGACCCGACCCTACAGCCCCCCTCCCTGCCAACCGAGGGAGTCGGGGGAGGGTTTCCGCGAGCCGCTCCCCGCCAATGGGGCACAGGCAGGGGTGGGCGGTTCTGCGGCGCAGCCGCAGGTTCGCCCACCGCCTGCCGGCGCCCGTGGAACGCAAGTACACCGGCTCGCATGGAAAGCGTGCATGACGGGCCAACGCTTTGCCGTCGGCTCAGCAACGACCCGCCCTACCCGCTCAGTACTTCTTCATAGCCACCGATGACGATTGGGGTAATAGACGGGCTCGCGATCGGGAAACCGGGCCTTGTAACGAAGATAGCGCCGATGGTAGCGGTGAAACTGCTCGTCGGAGCTCTTCAGCCGGTGGTGCCGGACGCTGAACAGGTATCGCTCCACCGCCCACACGTTGCGCGACGACAACCGCCAGTCGACGCCGCGGACGTTCCGCAAATCGGCCACTGCATAACCGATCAGCCGGCCGGTGCGGTCAACGAACGGCCACACGTAGTCGCGCACCAGGGCCTCCACCGTCCGAAAGACCGGTTTGCGCCCGTGCAGGCCCGGGCACCGCGAGCGGCCGACCGTGCCGTACCGCCCGTTCTGTTCGAAGAAGAACAGCACGTGGTCCAGCCCGTCCCTCGACACAAGGTCCAACACGAGCGGAGGGTAGCCGTGCTGCTCCAGGATGGTGGCGGCGGTGATCGCCGCCTCGAGGCAGTGGGCTGTCCGCCGGCGCACCACGCCTCGAAACGTCCGCAGCGTCTCGCCGTCGCGTTCGAAGTTGTACGGCAGGCTCCGCAGGAAGGCCTGCACCTTTGCGGGCGTGCGGAGCCGCTGGACGAGCCTCCATTCGGCAGGCCGAAACGAAGATCGGTCGGGAATCATCGGGGCGACGGGATCACTCGGGCTTGTCGATATTGTACTTCTTGATCCGATACCGCAGGTTGTCGCGCGAGATGCCCAGCGCCCGGGCGGCCTTCGACTGGTTCCAGTTGTGTTCGTTGAGGGCCTTGACGATGAGCGCCTTCTCATAGCCCCACAGGCCCGACTCGCTCCTCGCCCGGACGGCCTCGTCGTCGCCGCCGGTGATCTCGCGGGGCAGGTGAGCCGGCAGGATCCGAAGGCCGTCCGACAGCAGCACCGCCCGCTCGACCACGTTCTGAAGCTCGCGGATGTTGCCCGGCCAGTCGTAGCCGGTCAGTTGGGCCGTCGCCTCATCGCTCACCTCGGGCGTCGAGAGGCCCAGATCGGTCGCCGCCCGCCGGACGAAGTGGTCCACCAGGGCCGGGATGTCCTCCCGGCGTTGCCGAAGCGGCGGAAGTTTGATCGGAAACACGTTGAGCCGGTAATAAAGATCCTCGCGAAACTGGCCCTTCTCCATGGCCTCGCGAAGGTCGCGGTTCGTGGCCGCGATGATCCGCACATCGCACGCCACGGTGCGGGTGCCCCCCACGCGGACGAACTCCCGCTCCTGAAGCACACGAAGCAGCTTCACCTGCGTCGACAGGCTGATGTCGCCGATCTCGTCCAGAAAGAGCGTGCCGTTGTCCGCCAGCTCAAACCGCCCCGGCTTCGCCCCGACCGCACCGGTGAACGCCCCCTTTTCGTGGCCGAACAGCTCGCTTTCGAGCAGCGTCTCCGGCAGCGCGGCACAGTTGATCGCGATGAACGGCTTCTCCCGCCGCGGCGAGTTGAGATGGATGAACCGGGCCATCATCTCCTTGCCGGTGCCCGTATCGCCCAGCAAAAGGACCGTCGCGTTGCTGCCCGCGACGCGGTTGCACAGGTCCAGGCACTGGCGCAGCGCCGCGCTTTGCCCGACGATCTGGTCGCCGAGCCGCATCGTCTCGCGGAGGCCCCGGTTCTCCATGCGCAGCCGTTCGTGCGTCTGTGCGTTGACGGCGCCGGTCGCCGCGAGGTTCGCGAAGATCTGGAGCAGCTCGAGATCGTCGGCCGTGAAGTTGTCCTCGCCGATCTTGTTGAGGACCTCCACGACGCCGATCACCTCGCCGTTGTGGACCAGCGGCGCGGCGATGAGGCCCCGCGTGGTGAAGCTGCTCTTGTCATCGATCCCCTTGAAGAACGCCTTCTCCCGCTGGACGTCGGTGACGATTGCCGGTCGGCCCGTGGCGGCCACCTGCCCGGCGATGCCCAGGTTGGCGTCGAACTCCTCGCCCAGCAGGACGTCGCCCCGATCGCCGATGGCCGCTTTGAACACGAGCTTGTTTCGACGGCGATCCAGCAGCAGGACGCTGCTCGCCGCCGCCTCCATCACCACGGCGGCCGACCGGGCGATGGCCTCGAGCGTCTTCTGAAGATCCAGCGATGCGTTGATGGCGGCCGAGGCCTCGATCAGCGCCGACATCGTTCGCTGGGGCAACTGTCGGTATTCCGTTTGCATGTTCGACCGACCCGCAAACGCAGACCAAGAGCGCTATTATCGGATATCGGCAGTGGACCGTCCACCATCTTCCGTAGGATCGGCTCGAGAAGCCTGCCGCCTCACTCGGCGGTTATCAGTCCTTCCGGGAACAACCGGGCGATCCGGCGCCTTCCCCAACCATAACCTTATGCCTTATAGCGACTTCGGAGACGGACGGGTTTTTTCGACCGGTTGACCCCGCGCGATGCGTCGTTATGATAGCGCGCCGTATGGGTGGCAGCCCTGCGAACTCCATCACGCCGAGGGCGTAAGGAAACGTGGAGCGGTGAACGCACCGACCGATGAGCAGCTCTTTGCCGAGTACCTGTCCGGCAAGCCGGAGGCGTTTGAGTTGCTCGTACGGAGGCACAGCGGCGAGCTGTTTCAGTTTCTCGCCCGCTTCGTCGGGAACGCATCGACGGCGGAAGACGTTTTGCAGGAGACGTTTCTGCAGGTTCATCTTTCATCAAGCCAGTTCGACCGCGAGCGCAGGTTCAAGCCGTGGCTGTTCACCATCGCGGCGAACAAGGCCCGGGACATGATGCGGGCTCGAGCCCGACGCCCCGAGGTGCCGCTGGATGCCTTCGTGGGGCCGGGCGACGAGGAGGAGGGGCAGCGATTTCTGGACTTTCTCGCGGATTCGTCGAGCGTGCTGGAGGCGGGGCTGGAAGAGGATGAACGTCGGGAGCTGGTCGAGCGTATCATTCGTGGAATGCCGGAGCACCTGCGGGAGGTGCTCGTACTGGGCTACTATCACCGGTTCCCGTACAAGGACATGGCCGTGATCCTGGGCATCCCGCTGGGAACCGTGAAGAGCCGACTGCACGCGGCCGTCGGGCATTTCGCCCACGCGTATCGCGCCGCGGTACGGACAAGGGTCTGATGGAAGATGAGTGAGTTCTTCAGGCAAGCGGAGTCGCTGATCGACCTCCATCTGGGTCGGTTGGAGCCGGAGGAGGCCGAGGCGTTGACGGCGGCGATGTCCGCCTCGCCGGAGCTTCGGGCGCAGAGCGATGCTTGCCGACGGCTCCTGGCCGAGCTGGACGCCTCCCCGCCGCCCGAGCCTCCCGCGGATCTCGTCAACCGCGTGCTCGACCGGATTGCGGCCTCCGAGGCCCTGATCCCGTTCCCCGCCGCCGACCAGCCCGTGCGGCTGCCGAGCGGAATGGACCGGCGAGCCTCCGCCCCCGTGATCTCGCTCCGCGAACTGGCAACGATCGCCGCGTGCATCGCGCTGTTCGTCGGCATCTTCATCCCCGGCTACCACAGCGCGCGGGCCCGCAGCCAGCGATCGGTCTGCCAGCAGAACATGCAGCAGATCGCCGCAGGCCTGTTCGCCTATGCGCAATCGAACGCGGACTTCCTGCCGTGGGCCGGATCGGTGCCGGGCGGCTCGTGGCTGCCGGTTCGAACGCCCGGCGTCCCGCGCGCAAGCAACACGCGCCACGCGTACCTGCTCCTCCGCGAGGGTTTTGTGACCAACGCGCGGGTCTTCGTCTGTCCGGGCAGCGGCGGCCTGCCGATGCGCACCGACAACTATCGCCTCAACACGGACTTTGCCGAAGCGGCCAACTGCACCTACAGCATTCAGAACGCGAACGTGGACCGGCCGCAGCCGCTGGGGCACCTCCCCGGCCGGATGGGATACCTCGCCGACGCCAACCCCTACTTCCGCGGCCAACCCGCGCACTCGCTCCTGCCGCGAAGCCCCGAGAATTCCTCCGCGCACAACCCCAACGCCGGGCAGAACGTGCTCTCGGTGAACGGCCGCACGGCGTGGGTCACCCGGCCGACGGTCGGCGTCAACAACGACCACATCTACCGCGCCGGCACGCTGACACACTACGTCGGCACCGAGCTGCCGAAGACGCCCACCGATTCGTTTCTCGTCCCGTAGGATTGTCCGTCAGTCGCTGTACAGATCCTGAGGAAAAACGCGCACGCCGGCACCGGCGGTGTAGGCGATCGCCAGGTTGATGGGCCTGTCTCCCGAGTTTCCCGTGATCGTGACCCGCTGTGAATCGACGCGAATGGTCAGTCTCGCCGGTCCGATACAGACCGGACCGCATTGCATCCACTCGATCGCCCCCGGCAGGCGCGGCGTGATGCTCAGTCCGAGCGCATCCGGCATCACCCCCATGAACGCATACAGCACCGAGGCGGGCACAAGGCCGCTCTCCGGGAACGGCAGATCGACCCCGACCTGGCCGGGATTCTCCTGCTGCGGGATCTCCCCGCGCGAGAGCGGCGGACCGCCGCACAGCCGATCGGGCATCTGGTACCGGTCGAGGATGGCCCGGTAACGACGCCAGGCGTTGTCGGCGCCCAGGAGCGTGGCGCGGGCAAGGATATCGTAGTAGCTGGTGTAGAGGATGGCGCCGCCGTCCTGGCACTGATCGCCGAACGGGGTGCCGTTCCAATCCATGTGCCACCACGAAGGCCGGCCCGCCCGCTGGATGTCGGCCGGATCGTTCCGGATCGGGTTGTGAAAGGTTGTCGCGCGTGGAGCGAAGAGGAACGCCGTGTAGGTGTCGGGCTTGCCGGTCGAGGTCGGCTCGTTCTCCATCCAATGATAGATTCGTTTCGCCTGCTCGGTGTCGGCCAGTCCGTAGGCCATCGCCTCGAGATTGACGAACGTGAACCCGTAATCGCGGCGCACGCCGTCGATGTCCACGCAGCCGATGTAGCGCCCGGTCGATTCGTCCCAAAAGGTCTCGTTGAACCGCATCTTGGCCAGCCGGGCCAGCTCCATGTACGCCCGGGGGCTGCGGCCGAGCGGGCTGGTGTTCCGCTCTTCGGGCGTACACCAGGACTGCGCGAGGTACTCGAGCTCGGCCATCGCCCGGAGGCTGGCATAAAAAGCGATGTTGCAATAGGCGTCCTTGTGGCCAAAGGGAAGAATGTCCCAATAGTTGCCGCCGAGGCTGCCGGGGCGGCCGGTGTTGTCCTTGCTGTTGGAAATGATCAGGCCGCCTTCGCCCTGAAGCTGAAAGAGCTGATAGGCCATCGCCTTGCGGACCCGTTCGAGCTGCCGGCAGAGGAACGCCTTGTCGCGCCGCCAGGTGACCCAGCGATAGACGCCGAGGATGAACCGCGCGTTCGAGTCGAAATGGCGGGTGTCGTACTTCGCGCCGTCGGGGAAGGGCCAACCGATCGTCGCGCCCCAGGTGTGAACGTAGCCATCGGGCGTGATCGGATTGGCCGCCAGCGCATCCCGCTCGGGGTCTCGCAGCAGCGGCATGTCGAGCCAGTTCCGAATCAGGCCGCTCCATTCGTACCAGGCCGACGGCCCCGGCGACGGCGGGTAGGAAAGCGCGCGGTCCCAGAAGAAGCGCGTCGTCAGCTCCCCCGCCCGGGCGTCGCTCATGGCGAAGACGGGAAACATCGGCGGCAGGCGCTTCGGCGTCGGTTCGACGGCCACGCGGAGCACGACCAGGGGCGACCCGACGGCGGGAGACGCGCCGCCCACGGTGATCTCGTGCGTGAGGCCATCCGGCCGGCACGTGATGTCGAGACGGGGCCGACCGCCGGAAAGCCTTATGTCGGCCCCCTCGGTGCCGCGCGCCACAACGTGTTCGGCCGGTCCGATGGGCAGCCCCAGGTGTTCGCGCCGCTTGAGCTGATGGGCGGTGACGAACTGCCCGGCGCTGGTGTAATAGCATTCGAAGGCCGCCGTGGCGGGCGAGACCTCGTAGCCGTCCTTCACCCATCTCGTCCGGACATGCCAGGTGAACGCCTGGGCCACGGGCCCGACCGGCGGGCCGACCGGCCGAATCTCGGCGGACAGGACATTGCCCTCAAGCCTCCATTCCGCAACGACCGGCAGGACGCGCTGATGAAGCTCGACTTCCGCACACAACGTGAATTCACCGGTCGGCCGACCGTCGATGAGCGTGGAGACGCCGGCCGGAGGCGCCGCTTTGGCGGCCCACCAGCAGATCCGGCCCTTCCGGTCACTCATGCCGACCCAGATCCGCCTCGGCGATTCGTCGGGCAGATCGATCCGAGCCCAAGTGTTGTCCGGCGCGTTCACGAAGCGTCGCTCGCAAAGGACCGCACCGGTCGGGCCGTCCCGTCGGCAGGTCAGCGTGAAGGCCGAATCGGTGGTCTTGTACGTGGCGGCAAGCACACGGACGTGATGGACGCGGCGGCCGGCGGGCACGTCATAGAGAAAGCCGACGCTGCCGCCCGACGGCAGGTCGACGACGGTCTCGTTGGCCCGCGTGATCGGCACCGTCTCGATGGAAAGCAGATGGCCGCCCACGGTCGCGCGCGTCGAATCGCCACGGGAAACGTCCACAAGCCCGGCGGCCTCGAACGCCGGCATCCACAACCGCTCCCAAAGCACCGGCCCGTGACGGCCTGCGCCGGCAGGGTCAACCCGGACGGGCCCCAGCGCAGTCCCCTCGCACGCCACGACGAAATATCCATTCCGCAACTCGACGACCGGCGCCGACGACGTCGTCGTGGACGCAGGCGACCGCGCGGCGGCAACGGCGGCGACCGCGAGCGCGGGCATGACGGCCACATCTCGAAACCGACTGCAACGACACAAGGCTCAGTCCTCCCTTGGCTGCCCCGGCTGCACGGGGGCCGCGACGCCGCGGCCGCGCGGCTCCCCCGGCCATGATGCGCGAACAGCGTTCGGATTGCCACGCATCGCGGGCCGGTGTACGCTCGCCGCCGGCGCGGGAGGTCTGCGATGCGACACGCCGTCATCATGGCCGGCGGGGCGGGAACCCGGTTGTGGCCGCTAAGCCGAAAGGACCGGCCGAAGCAGCTCATGCGGATCTTCGGGGGCAAGAGCCTGCTTCGCCTGTCGTTTGAGCGGCTGTACGGCTGGCTGCCGGCCGAGCGGATTCACGTGATTACGAGCGAGGCCCACCTGCCGCTCGTGCGGGAGGAACTGCCGGAGCTGGCCGAGAGCAACCTGATCGGCGAACCGTGCGGGCGCGATACGCTGAACGCGATCGGCTGGAGCGCCCACCTGCTCCATCGGCTCGATCCCGACGGCACGATGGGTGTCTTTACGGCGGACCATGTCATCCGGCCCATCGACCGCTTTCAGGAGGCGCTCGCGCGGGCGTTCGACGCCGCGGAGCAGCACCCCGACCATCTCGTCACGTTCGGCGTCACGCCGACTTCGCCGCATACGGGCCTGGGATACATCCAGCGGGGCCTGCCGATCGGTCCGGCCGTGTACGAGGTTCGGCGGTTCAAGGAAAAGCCGGCGCTGGAGCTCGCCCGCCAGTACCTGGCCGGCGGGGAATACTACTGGAACAGCGGGATGTTCGTCTGGCGCACGTCGACGTTTCTCGCCCGGCTTGCCCGGCACGCGCCGGAGGCGCACGAGAGGCTCGGGCGCGTTGCGGCGTCCGAAGGCGAGGAGCGGCGGCGGCTCGTTCGCGAACTCTACCCGACGCTGCCGCGGATCTCGGTCGACTTCGCCATCCTGGAAAAGACGGAGCGGGTTCTCGTCGTCGAAATGCCGTGCGCCTGGCTGGACGTCGGATCGTGGACGGCCCTCGAACAGGTGCTGCCCGCCGACGAGGCCGGGAACGTTCGCGAAGGCGCCTCGCATCGCGCGCTGGACGCCTCGCGCAACATCCTCGTGTCGGAGCCCGGCCACCTGATCGCGGCCGTCGGGGTTCGGGATCTCGTGATCGTGGCGAGCCCGGTCGCCACGCTCGTCTGCCACCGGGACGACGTGCAGAAGATCAAGGACCTCGTTGCGGGCCTCGAACGGGACCATCTGACCGAGTATCTCTGACGCGACCGGCGCGACGCCGGTTCACGCCTTGGCCAGCCTCTCCGCCTTGGCGGCGGCATCCTCGATCGGGCCGACGTACATGAAGGCCTGCTCGGGCAGGTGGTCCCACTTGCCGTCGCAGATCTCCTCGAAGCTGCGGATCGTATCCTCGCGGCGAGTGTAGTTGCCCGGGAAGCCGCTGAAGGCCTCGGCGACGAAGAACGGCTGGCTGAAGAACCGCTCGATCTTGCGGGCGCGGGCGACGATCTGCTTGTCCTCCTCGCTCAGCTCGTCCACCCCCAGGATGGCGATGATGTCCTGCAGGTCGCGGTAGCGCTGGAGGATCGACTGGACCCGTCGGGCGATGGCATAATGGCGCTCGCCGATGTAGAGCGGGTCCAGAATGCGGCTTGACGACGCGAGCGGATCGATGGCGGGGTAAATGCCCTTCTCGGCGATGCTCCGCGCGAGGACGATGAACGCATCCAGGTGCGTGAACGTCGTCGCCGGGGCGGGGTCGGTCAGGTCGTCGGCGGGGACGTAAATCGCCTGCACGCTGGTGATGGCCCCGTGCTTCGTGGACGTGATCCGCTCCTGCAGTTCGCCCATCTCCGTGCCGAGGGTCGGCTGATATCCGACGGCCGACGGCATGCGGCCCAGCAGCGCCGACACCTCCGAGCCCGCCTGCGAGAACCGGAAGATGTTGTCGATGAAGAGCATGGTGTCGGCGCCGGACTGGTCGCGGAACCACTCGGCGATCGTCAGGGCGCTCAGGGCCGCCCGGAGACGCGCCCCCGGCGGCTCGTTCATCTGGCCGAACACCATGGCGGTGTGGTCCATGACGGACTTCTCGACGCCCTTTTCGTCCTTGAATTTCGCCTCCTGCATCTCCAGCCAGAGGTCATTGCCTTCGCGCGTCCGCTCGCCCACGCCGGCGAACACGGAGTAGCCGTGGTGCTCGCGGGCGATGCGGGCGATCATCTCCTGCACGATTACGGTCTTGCCCAGGCCCGCGCCGCCGAACAAGCCGATCTTGCCGCCGCGAACAAAGGGGGCGAGAAGGTCGATGACCTTGATGCCCGTCTCCATGATCTCGCTCTTGGGAATCAGATCGGCAAACTCCGGCGGCTTTCGGTGGATGGGCCGGCGCTCCCGGGCCACGACGGGGCCGCGGAGGTCGATCGGCTCGCCGACGAGGTTGAAGACCCGGCCCAGCGTTTCCATGCCGACCGGCACCGTCAGGGACTCGCCGGTGTCCACGACGGGTGTCCCCCGGACGACACCGTCGGTCGAGCCGAGCGCGATGGCCCGGACATGACCGCCGCCGAGGTGCTGAGCCGTCTCGCACCACAGCGTCACCTTCTCGGTCAAGCCGAGGACGCGGCGCTCCACGTCGAGCTTCAGGGCGTTGTAGATCGCCGGAAGGCTCTCCTCCGAGAACTCCGCGTCCAGCGTCGAACCGATGACCTGCGTGACCCGCCCGATGTTCTTGCCGTTGGTATCCGCCATGATCCTTTGACACCTGTCCTTTGGTTTCCGCGGGAGTGTACCGCCCCCGCCCGTGGCTGGCAACGGCCGGGAAGCTATCATAGCAGGGATGGTTGAAGGGCCCGACATCACCCGAAAGACCGGGAATCCGCCGACCGCCGACGACCCGGTCGCCGATGCGTCCGCCGATCGCCTCGGCCGACAACTTCCGGCGGTGCTCTATCCCAACTGCTACGTCTGGTACGTCTTCTTCGCCGCCCTGGACGTCATGCTCACCTGGGTGATCCTGCACCTCGGCGGTCACGAGATCAATATCGTGGCGGATCGCGTCATCGCCCGCTGGGACCTGCCGGGGCTGGCGGTCTTCAAGTTCGGCCTGGTGGCCGTCGTCGTCTGCATATGCGAGGTCGTGGGGCGGCGGCGGGCGGGCCTCGGGCGAACGCTCGCCACCTGGGCCGTGGCCCTGGCGGCGGTGCCGGTCGCGGTCGGCTTGATTCAATTGATCCTGCACTTCCACCGCTGACCCGCGTCGTCCGCCCCAGGAGGTCGCGCGTGCGACGCGCCTGTCGCGCGGCCTACGGCCACTTCCTTGCCGGGCCGGATGCGGGCGGACCGATCCGCTTGAGCACGTCAAACGGCGGCTCGCGGCCCTGCTCTCGCGACGTGAAGAAGTTGAACAGCATCAGCCCATCCGCACCGTCCCGCCGGAGTCGGTCGGCGATTCGAAGGTACGCATCGGCGGTCGGCTCGACCTCGATGGAGGCATACAGAGGAATTCCGTCGGGCACGAGCCTGCGGAACTCCGCCACCGGCAGCGGGAAGTCGTTGTGCAGGAAGTGCGAGACGGTCACGAAGTCGATCCAACCCTCGCGCGCCCACGTGGCCGGATCGAGGCCGGCGGCCGTGCATGGCTCCGGGCGAGCGAGCACGCGGGCGGACAGGAGCAGCGGGCGGCCGCGCTTTCGGGCGATCTCGCGCGTCATCTCGCGCACCTCGCGAACCCAGGCGTTCATCGTCGGGATGTGCGCGGGGCCGGTGCCCGGCGGGAAGTAGCTCGGGAACCGCTGGAAATCGAGGTCGAGCCCGTCGATCGCATATCGCTCGCAGCACTCCCGCAACTCGGCCAGTCGCCGGGCCCGGACCTCGGGCACGGCGAAGTTGAGCGCACCGCCGTTCCATCCCGGACCGCCCACTCGCCACGAGGGATGCTCCCGCCAGAATCGCGAGAGCAGAAGGCTGTCCGGCCGGTCGACATCATGAACCTCGTTCAGACGAAACGTGATGAAGGTTTCGAGATGCTTCTCGCGAGCGCGGTCGACGACCAGGCCAATGGGGTCGTGCCCGGCGTCGACGAGGAGTCGAAGGTTCTCGGCCGCCCGTTCCAGCGACCAGCCGCCGGGACGGCCGCCGGCCGACCGGTCGTAGGCCGTCTTGCGAATCTGCTCCCATCGCTCGTCCGAGGCCGTCCGGCCAAGCAGATCGCCGACTTTCGAGGGGTAGTAGAAGTTCTGCCCGGCATTGGGACAGATGAAGAACGACGTTACATCGGTACCGACCACCTCGTCCACGTACCTGTACACGTCTTGCGGGCGCATCGGCGGGGCGTGCTCGATGAAGATGTTCGTGCCGTCGCTGTTGTAGATGATGCGGTGTCGCGCCGGTCGGGCAACCGGTTCGGCGGCAGCCGCTGGCGATGAGATCGCCAGGGCAACGGTCGCCAGGGCGCGATCAAGTCGGATTTGCATGCGGTCGCTCCTGCTTGCCGGGCGCCGTGCGCTCGCCGAACCGACGGAACAGCGGCCCGGCGCCGGCGCGCCGAACCGGTCAGGCCACGGCGTCGAGATCGGCCTTGGTCAGCAGGGCCGCGAACGGCACGCCGGCGGCGGCGAAGGCCTCGGCGGCGCCCTCCTGCCGGTCGATCACGCAGACGAGCTTTTCGACGACCGCGCCGGCCTCCTGCAACGACCTCACCGCCTCGATGGCCTGGCCACCGGTCGTGGCGATGTCCTCGACCAGGAGGACGACGTCGTCGGCGTCGATCTTCCCCTCGACCAGCTTCGAGGTACCGTAGTCCTTCTTCTTGTTGCGGACGATTACGAAGGGGAGGCCGCACACCAGCGACGTGGCCGCGGCCAGCGCAATGGCGCCGAGCTCGGCCCCGGCGATCCGCCGGGTCCGCGGCGTCACATGCCGAGCCAGCCGCTCCCCCAGCTCACGCAAGATCGCGGGCTGCGTCTCGAACAGGTACTTGTCGAGGTAGTACTTGCTGCGTTTTCCCGAGCGCAGGACAAAGTCGCCCTCGAGGTAGGCCGCCCTGCGGATCGCCACTGCCAATTCGTGGTCGGTCATTGGTGCTTGTCCGGTGTTCCGTTCGTCCGTTGATCCGTTATTCCGTCAGTCCGTTATTCCGGGCAACGGTTGCTCGGTTACTCGGTTGCTCCGTTGCTCGGTTACACGGAAAGTCCGTTAGTCCGTTGTTCCGTTATTCCGGAGCCCAGACCCCAAAACCCCAAACCCTAAACTCTAAACCCCACACCCTGAACCCATCCCTCGCCCTTGGGTGGGAGCATACCCTTCGGTCGGGTGGTTGAAAAGGCTTGGGTGTTTGACGCCTCGGCGCCGCCCACCTTACATTGACCGCCGTTGTGTAACGGTCCCTGGACTGCGGGCGTCGGCTGACCGATGGCGAACGACCTTCCGAACGACGATTTGGCCCTGCTGGAGGAGGCCCGCGACGCCGCGACACGGCTGACGGCGGAGATCGGCAAGGTGATCGTCGGGCAGCAGGCGATCGTGCAACAGTTGCTCACCGCGCTGTTCTGCGAGGGGCATGTCCTGATCGTCGGCGTACCGGGGCTGGCCAAGACGTTGCTGGTCAAGACGCTCGCCGAGGCCCTCGGCTGGCACTTCAAGCGAATTCAGTTCACGCCGGACATGATGCCGTCGGACATCATCGGCACGGAGCTGATTCAGGAGGACCGGGCCACCGGCCGGCGGGAGCTGCGATTCACCAGGGGACCGGTTTTCGCCAACATCGTCCTCGCGGATGAGATCAACCGGGCGCCGCCCAAGACGCAGTCGGCCCTCCTGGAAGCAATGCAGGAGTACCAGGTGACCAGCGCGGGCGTGCGGTATCTGCTGGAGCGGCCGTTTGTGGTCGTGGCCACTCAGAACCCCATCGAACAGGAGGGTACGTATCCGCTTCCGGAGGCCCAGCTCGACCGATTCATGTTCAACCTGTGGATCGACTACCCGAGCGAGTCCGAAGAGGAGCTTATCGTCGAGCAGACGACGGCCCCCCCTGCCCACGGAGTGGAAAGGGTGTTGCCGCGCGAACGAATGCTCGCCTACCAGCAGCTTGTCCGCCGCGTCCCGGCGAGCCGGCATGTGGTCCGCTATGCATCGGCGCTGGCCCGGGCGTCGCGTCCGCGCGACAAAGCCGATGCCCAGATCCGCAAGTATGTGGAGTGGGGCGCGGGCCCGCGTGCGTCCCAGTACCTGATCCTCGGCGCGAAGGCGCGGGCCGTGATGGCCGGACGCCCGGCACCCTCCGTGGCGGACGTTCGCGAGTTGGCGCTCCCCGTCCTTCGCCACCGGATTATCCCCAACTACGCCGCGACAGGCGACGGGATGACCGCCGCCGCCATCGTCCGCCACCTGCTCGACCGCGTCCCGGAGCCGGACTACGAGCGCGCGTAGCCCTGCACACGGATTCGCAACCGACACCGCCCTGTGCGTGTATAAGACGGCGAGGAGCGGTCTGGGCCGGGGCCGCGTCCGGTTTCGCCGTATTCCTACCGCCTCGTGATCGGATAACACCCATGAGGACAGTAAGTGCTCTGGCTGGGTTGGCCGCGCTCGGCGCGGGCTGCGCCGTAACGGCCTGGCTGCTGCGCGACGGCGACGCGGAACGCCTCCGTGCCGAGCGGGAGCGGCAGGAACTCAAGGCGGTCGCCGAGCGTCTGATGCGGGAGCGGCGGGTGGCCGAAGTGATCGTGTCCGGCCAGGAGCGGGATGCCGACGGCGTCGTGCAGCACACCGAGATTCAGTTTCTTGAGCTCGACCGGGACGGCCACCCGCTGACGCCGCGGACGTTCTGCCTGGCGGGCCAGGTGATCTACTTCGACGGTCTGGTGATCAAGTTCGACAAGGATCTGGTGGCGGCGGGCGATCCGTTACGCGGCCACAGCATCATCCTGTTCCGACGGGTCTTCAGCGAGGAGGTGGCGCCGAAGGACGGTCCGCTGATCGACCCGGAGCGGGATATCCCCGATGTCTTTCGCGTAAACCCGCGGGCGAGCGACGTGGAGCGGCGTCTGTGGCAGCGGTTCTGGACATACGCCACGGACCCGGCGGCCGCGGCGAAGGAGGGCGTGCGCGTCGCCCAGGGGGAGGCGGTCTACGCACCCATGACCGCGGGGCAACGCTGGACGCTCACGCTGGATGCCGACGGAGGGCTCAATCTTCGGCCGCTCGGACCGGCCGCCACGCAGGCAGCACGAAGGGGTCCGCAGCTCGAAGGCCCATGCGGCTGACGGGATTTGGCGACAGCTCATATCTGATTCTTGTGGTGGCCTCCGAATAAAGGCGCACAGCGCCCCAATACGTTTCCGGAAGCACGCCGTGGCGTGCCTGGCTGGAACAAGGAGGCTTTAGCGATGTTCACGAATGCCGGTTCACAGGTTCATGTGCCCCCGCGGACGTTCCTGGCCACCGTCGCGTGGGGAGTCAGTGTCGCCGTGTTGGCTGTCATCCTTGGGGGCACGGGGGTCATCCTGTATGGGATGAGCATCGCCGACCGACGCTCGGACGATCTGATCGGGTTGATCACGGCCGGTGTGCGGAACCTGCCCGAACTTCGCAACATCCTTCCGCCGGCCCTGGCGGAGGCCTTCAACGATGAGCGGCGCCCCGAGTATCGGGACCGGATCGAGGTGACGGGGCGGATCGCCGCGGCCGGCGGGCATTGCGACGGGGGCCTGCGGCCGGTGATTGAGGTCCGCAACCGAGGCGGCGAGGTGGTGTCGCTGCTGTCGTTGCACGTGGTGGTGCTTGAGGGCAACGACCCCGTGGCGGAACGAAACGAGTGGGCCGCCACTCCGTTCGCCGCCGACCGTGACTGGCGCGGACCGCTGATGCCGGGGGCGAAGGTCACTATCCTCGGCCGCCCGCTCCCGCCCGGCAGGACGCCCGCAAAGGACGCCCTTCGCGTCGAGGCGAATGTTACGGATATACGGGTCTGGCATCCGGCGCCGACGGAACCCGCAAGTCGACCGACATCCGCCGCCACGGACAAGTCGTAGCGGGCTTCTCGTCGTTGCGGCACGCGGCGACGAGGCTATGATACCCGCCCATGAACATGAAAGATCCGAAGGCGTTGTTCGATGTGGCGGGAATGACGGCGGCGATCACCGGCGGCGGCGGCGTCCTGTGCAGCGGTATCGCGGAGCATCTGGCCGCCGGCGGGATGTCCGTAGCCGTGCTTGATCTGGCCCGGGATGCCGCCGAGAAGGTGGTCGAGCGGATCAACCAGTCGGGCGGAAAGGCGGTGGCCGTCGAGGCGAACGTCCTGGACCGCGACAGCATGCAGGCGGCGTGCGAGGCGTGCGTGAAGGCCCTCGGCCGCGTGGACTGCCTGATCAACGGGGCGGGCGGCAATCATCCCTCGGCGACGACGGGACCGGACAAGAAGTTCTTCGATCTGCCGCTGGATGGCTTCCGCAAGGTGATGGACCTCAATATCATCGGCACCGTTCTGCCGTCGATGATCTTCGGGCGGGCCATGGCGGATCGGGGCGAGGGCGTGATCCTGAACATCGCCTCGATGAACGCGTTCAAACCGCTGACGCGGATCCCCGCGTACTCGGCGGCGAAGGCCGGGGTGAAGAACTTCACCGAGTGGCTGGCGGTGCACATGGCGCAGGAGTACTCGCCGCGCATCCGCGTGAACGCGATCGCGCCGGGCTTCCTGCTGACGCATCAGAACCGCTTCCTCCTGACGGATGAGAAGACCGGAGAACTGACGCCGCGGGGCAAGTCGATCATCGCTCACACGCCCATGAATCGATTCGGCAACGCCGAGGACCTGTACGGCACGGTCACGTGGCTTCTCTCGGGTGCGTCGCGCTTCGTCACGGGCGTAACGGTGCCCGTGGACGGGGGCTACGCCGCGTTTGGCGGGGTTTGAGACGGCGGGCCGCGCATCAACCCGGACGACCCTCGCGCTCGCCGACGGTCGACGGGACATTTGCCGGCGCGGCCCCGGTCAGCAGCAATGTCAGGACGCCCGCGAGGACCAGCGCCACGGCGTCGGCGACAAGGCCCGGCGCGTAGCTCTGCGTGCGGTCCCTCAGGATGCCCATCAGCGACGGCCCCAGAAAGCCGCCGCCCAGATTCCCGAGCGAGTTGATCAGGGCGATGCCGGCGGCTGCCGCCGTGCCGCTCAGGAACGCCGGCGGCATCGCCCAGAACGGGCCCAGCGTAGACCACGTGCCCGCGGCGGCCAGACAGAGCATCGCGATTGCCACGACCGACGACCCGGCCTGGCAGCACCCGATCAGCCCCGCGGCCCCGACGACCGCGCATGCGGCGACGTGCCGGCGACGCTCGTTGACGCGGTCGGAGTGGCGCCCGACCGTGACCATTGCGACGACGGCGCAGAAGAACGGGATCGCCGTCAGCGCGCCGACGCGCAGATTGTCCTGTACGCCGGTCGCCTGCTTGATGATGGTCGGCAGCCAGTAATTGATGCCCTGAAAGCCGAACATCAGCGCGCAATAGGCGAGACACAGGAGCCAGACGCGCCGGTTTGTGAAGGCGTGCCGCAGCGACGTGTGACCGTGCGCATCCCGCGCCCGACGCTCGGCGTCGAGGCGCGTCTCGAGCCATGCCCGCTCGGCCGGCGTGAGCCATTCCGCATCCCTGGGCCGATCCGTGAGCAGCCGGAAGATCGCCACGCCGCCGAGGACGCTGGGGATTCCCTCGAGGAGGAACAGCCACTGCCAACCCGCGAGCTTCCACCCGAGGAGCGAGGCGCCGTCCAGCTTGAGGAGCGCCCCGGCCAGCGGCGAACCCACCAGCCCGGACAGGGCGGTCGATGTGAGAAACCAGGCGACGGCGCGGGCCTGTTGGCGGACGGGCAGCCAGTACGTCAGGTAGAGCAGGATGCCGGGGGCGAAGCCGGCCTCCGCGGCACCGAGCAGAAAACGGAGGATGCAGAAACTGACCGGGCCGCGGGTGAACATCATGGCCGAGGAGATCAGTCCCCAGGAGATCATGATCCGCGCAAGCCAGATGCGGGCGCCGACCCTCTGCATGATGAGGTTGCTGGGGATCTCGAAAAGGAAGTAGCTGATGAAGAAGACGCTGGCCCCCAGGCCGTAAGCCGTCTCGCTGAGGCCCAGATCCTGGTTCATCGTCAGCTTGGCAAAGGAGACGTTGACGCGATCGAGGTAGTTGAACAAGTAGAGCACGATGATGACGGGGATCAGCCGAAGCATCACCTTGTCGACAAGGCGCTGCTCGAATGCAGGATCCACGGCCGGCCCCTGCGTCGAATCCGTCGGCCGGTCATCAAGTCTCGCCATGGCGGGTCAGCGCGATCCAGACGCTCTCCCGTTTGCCTTTCACGTAATTGAATCCGGCGACGTGTCGCCAGACGGCGTTCGGCGCGCCGGGTCGAACGCCGGCCGCTCTCCAGTCTGAATCCCGCGCGATCAGAATCCGGGGCCCACCCGCGGCGGCGAGGAGGGCGCGAAGCTGCTCCGGCAAGGCCTCGCGGACGGACCCGCGCACGTAGAACGCCACGCTCGGCTCCTCGTAGCCGCACAAGGTGGTTGGCGCACCGGACGGCGCGAGCGCGTTCGCCTGCTCCGCGACGAGCCGACTCAGCCGGTGCGGCTCGATCTTGGGCAGTAGCCGGAGCCCGACACCGACGTAGAACAGGCCGATGCCGGCCACGGCCGCAGCCAGGGCCGCCCGCGGTCGCCGCAGCCTCACCTGTCGGCCCGCGATGACGAAACCGACGGCCAGTGCCGCCCCGCATGCAGCGGCCGGAACGGCCCAATCCGCGCGAAGGAAACATGCGGCGATCCCGACGATCGTAATGCCCAGCACCACCGGTACTTGCCACCAGAGATCAAGCACGAAGCGTTCTGCCCTTGTCGGCACGGCGGCCTCGGCGGACCGGGCCGTGGCGCCATCCCACATTCGCCCCAGGAGGATTGCGATGGGCACGCAACACGCCAGCCCATAATGGGGCAGCTTGCTGCGCAGCAGCTCAAGGACGAGCCAGGAGATGCCGAGCCACAGCAGCAGTACCCGGACCTTCGGATCGGATCGTCGCTCCCGAAATGCCGCGGCGAGCGTACCGGGCACGAACGCGGTCCAGGGTAGGAGACACACCAGCCCCACGACGAGGTAATACCCTGGCGGACCGCCGTGGCCGTGGTCCGGACGCACGGCCCGGAGAACCAGCTCGAACCAGAGGAACTGATCGGCCAGGGCGTTGCCGGCGGCCCGGTGCGCGAATACGTACCAGGGCAGCGCGACGGCCGCGCCCAGCGGCGCCCACGCCCACCAGCGCCCGTCGAAGATCCAACCTCGATACGGCCGCACCCGCAACAGGGCGAGGCCGAAGGCCCCGGCGAAGACGAGCACGGTCGGGCCCTTCGCGAGGATGCCGAGCCCGATCGCCAGCCAGTAGAGCGAGGCTCGACGGTGCGTGATGCGATCGACGGCCATCCGCCAGTGCATGAGAACGGCCAGGAGCACGGCCGCCAGCATGAGCGGATCGGTCAAGAGCAGCTTGCCGACGACCAGCGGCAGCGCGGTCGTGATGAATACGACGCCGGCGACGATCCCCGCGCGCCGGCCGAACATGTGCGCGCCGAGCCGCGAGACGAGGACGGTGTTGAGGCACATCGCCGCAACCGACACAAGCCGGGCCTGCCCCTCGCCGACGCCGAATGCCCTCCAACTGAGCAGGGTGAGCCAGTAAAGCAGGGGCGGCTTGATCAGCCAGACCTCGCCGAGGTAGCGGGGGACGAGCCAGTCGCCGGTTTCCAGCATCTCACGACTGACCTGAGCATGCCAGCCCTCGTCGCGATCGAACAGGCTGACGCCGAACGTACCCGGGAGCAGAAGCACGGCGGCGACGGCCAGCAACAGGACCTCGTCAACGAAGCGAAGACGGTACTCGTGTATGCCGTCGGCCGGTGTGTGGACGGCGACCGGGGAGAAAGGGGACGGTGCGCGGCTTGTGCTCTCCACGCGACACACGATAATCGGGCCCGCGCATGAACGACAAGGGCGAAACATCACGAGAAACACGTGCAACCGCCGATCATCGGTACGCGCCGGCCGTACTGCCCCTGCCGCAGCACGTCTCCCCGGCACGCTGGTGCCGTCGGGCCGCGGTGTGGATTGTGATCGCGGCGGCGACGGCGGCCGCCGTCCGGTACGACCTGTATCTGACCGCGTGGGGGCAGCGATACCTCGATTGGCTGCCGGAGCACGTGCTGGTGTCGTTTCGCGATTTCGGCCAGGTCACGCCGATCATCGTCGTCACGGCCGCGCTCGCCTGCTACGAACGGCGGCGGCTTGCAATCGTCATCACCATGACCGTCGCGGCGGCGTTCGTCGGCATCGCCCAGGGTCTGGGCAAGCTGTTCATTCTTCGATGGAGGCCGTTTACGCCGGCGGCGGCCGCGCTGAACCCGGACGACTGGCGGGGGCTGTGGGTGGGGCTCGGATGGAACCCGCGACCGTTCGAGCTGCAGTCGTTTCCGTCGGGGCATACCTGTCTGGCGTTCGCCTTCGCGGGCATTTTGAGCTGGTACTATCCGCGCGCCCGCTGGATCTTCTGGACGATGGCCGTGGCATGCGGGTTCTCGCGATACATCGAGCGCATGCACTGGGTCAGCGATTGCATCGCAGGCGGGGCGCTGGGGTATCTCTGTGCGTGGATCACGCTGCGGCCGTATGTCTGGGCCCTGCCGGTCATCTGGTGGAACCGCCGACGGCGGGCGAGGCGACGGCGGCTGCGAATCGCCGTGCAGGCGGGATGAGGCCGTCGGCGCATCAGCCTCCCAGCTTGGCCAGGAAGACGCCCTCGGACCGGTCGCGCACGCCGCGCTCGGCCTCGAAAGCCATGCGGCAGACGACGTAACCGTGGTCGTTGCTCGGTGCGTTCGCGTGGCGGTCGGCGGGTGTCAGACCCGCGGCAAGTGTAAGGCTGCCCGGCGTGATGGCCCGCGTGTCATTCGGGGCGAGCGTCACGCCCGCACCCTCAAGCACGATCAGTTGAAGCCCTTCCGGGGGCCCCGCCCAAATGCCGCGCCCGGCGCCCTTGGGAAGCGTGGCAAGCACGGCGACGCGGCCGGCGGCCGTCGGCCAGACGTCGGCAAAGCTCTCGAAGACCGCGTGGCTCACGCCCGGGGCCGCATCGCCCTTGCGGAGCACGGGCCGCAGTTCCCCCGCCGGCCCGGTCCAGATGGCCGACGAACTCCAGACGACGAGGCGGTCGTCGTTCGTCAGGGCCAGCCCCGAGCGGCCGTCGAACGTCAACCGGGGCTGCTTGGCGCCGGCGGCGCCCGCTCGTTCGGCCCCGGCGGGCTGAAGCCGGCCCGGCGTGCCGACCCAGATGCCTCCGGCGGCGCGGAACGCGACGAGCCCGTTGCCGTTGACGGCGAGGTCCGACGCCTGTTCACCGCCGATCTGGGCCAGATCCGCAAAGCGCACCTCCGCACCCGGGGCGACTTCGCCTTCGCTGGCGAGCAGCTCGATCCGGCCGGGCTGACCGCACCAGATGCCCGAGTCGCTGCGCTCGGTCACGCCTTTGCCGCGAAGTCTGGCGGCAAACACGACATGGCCGGCGTTACTCATTCGCGGCTTGCCAAAACGCTCGAATACGACGCCGTCGCCGGCACCGGGGGCCGGCATCCCGGCCCGAGCAACCAGGGCCATTTGGCCGGGCAGGCCGAGCCAGACGCCGGCGGTCTTCGGGCTGTCGTCCACGAGCACAAGCGTGCCGGTCGGGCCGACGGCGACGCATGAAAGCCGCTCGCTGTAGACGGCGTCGGCGACGCCGGGCGCGGGCTCTCCCTCGATCGCGACGGGGAAGAACTTTTCCTGTCGAACGAACCAGATGGTCCGCAGCGTCTTCCGGGCGGACTTGACATTCGCCTGGAAGACGACGTCGCCCGCTTCGTTCAGGTGGGGCGACTGCAGGGCGACGACTTCCAGCGGCTCCGCGCCCGGCAGCTTGTCGCCCACGCAGACCACGCGCCGCAGGCCGCCCGGGGGCCCGAGCCACAGGCCCTGGCCCGTGCCCTTGTTGCCGTCCGAGTAGGCGGCCAGGACGAGGACCTGCCCCCGCGCGTTGACCATGACGCCGGCAAACGCCGGCTGGCGCCCGGCGAGGGACTGGAACGTACGATCCGCGGCGAGGCCGGGGGCGGGCCGGCCGGTTAAAACCACGGGCTGCAGCGCAATCTGGCCCCGCGCGGCGGGCGCGAGGCCCGCGTCGAAGACGGCGAATGCGAACGTCGCCGCGATGAATACGTGTCGGCGGATCATGGGCACTCCTCTCGGCGCTTCCTGATACGCGTGCCTCTGCGTCGGGTTGCACCGCGTCGCGCAGAGGTCGCCCGCCGAAGGGCTACGGCTCCTCGTTCGGCAGGCCGTGCCCCGGCTTGTGGGCGTAGAGCAGCCAATACGTCACGGGAATCACGAAGAGCGTGAACACCGTGGAGGCCAGGAGGCCGAAGATCAGGCTCCACGCCAGGCCGGAGAAGATCGGGTCGAGCGTGATCGGCGCCGCGGAGAGCATCGCCGTGGCCGCCGTCAGCAGGATCGGGCGAAGGCGGACCACACGACTCTCCATGATGGCGTCGAAGAGCGATCGGCCGCGCGCCAGCGACAGGTGGATGAAGTCCACGAGGATGATGGAATCGCGCGTGACGATGCCGGCGAGGGCGATCATGCCGATCATGGCCGTGGCGGTGAAGAACACCGGCGTGGCGTAGCCGCCGGAGGTGCCTGCGGTGAACAGGTTGAGCAGCCAGAAGCCGGGCATGATGCCGATGATCGTCAGCGGAATCGCCAGCATGACCACCAGCGGCAACGTGAAGGAGCCGGTCTGGTTGACCAGCAGTATGTAGATGCCGACGAGCGCCGCGGCGAAGGCGAGCCCGAGGTCTCGGAAGACGTCAAGCGTGATCTGCCACTCGCCCTCGCCGGAGAACCGGACCGTGAAGCGATCCGGCAGCCACCACGGAACGCCGCCGCCGGGGCTGAAAAACGTCCGCCCCTCCGCCGCCCGCCCGGCGGCGGACGAGATGATGCCGGCGCCGGCCGGGGCGCGATGCTCCGCGGGAATCCGGTCCGGCGTGTCGACCCGGTCCGATTCGATGTCGACGATGGCATCGGCGGGGGGCCGCCCGGCGGCCTCAGCGAAGACATACGCCAGCGGCCGCAGATCCTTGTGATAGATCGTCTGGTCCTCGCGGCCCTCGACCCACGACCCGAGCTCGCCGACCGCGACGAGCCGGCCCGAGCGGCTCTTGACATAGACGCGAGACAGGTCGGGCGGCGACGACCGCTGCGACTCGGGCAGCCGGAGGATGATCTCCAGCGACTGTCTCTCGCGCGGAGCGCGGATCGTGCCGACCGATCGGCCGTCGAGGCAAGTCGCCAGGGCATGGGCGATATCCTCCGCGTCCACGTCGTTCAGCGAAGCCTTGACGCGGTCCACGGCGAAGACGTACTTGACCTGCTCCGCCTCGATCGTGTCGTCCAGGTCGACGATGCCGGGTTCGCGGGCGAGACGGCCGCGAACGGTCCGGGCGGCGTTCAGGATGTCCTCGTACGAATCGTCGGTGCCGCCAAAGACCTCCGCGGTCACCGTGGCGATGACCGGGGGGCCCGGCGGCAGTTCGACGACCTTGAGCCTCGCCCCACAACGTTTCGCGATCTCGTCCAGCCTCGGCCGAAGGCGCAGGGCAATGGTGTGGCTCTGCTGCTCCCGCTGCTTCTTGGGGGCGAGGTTCACGCGGATATCGGCCACGTGCGCGCCGCGGCGGAGGTAGTAGTGCCGCACCAGGCCGTTGAAGTCCATCGGCGAGCCGGTGCCGACGTAGGACTGGAAGTCGCGGACCTCGGGCACGGTCCGCAGGAAGGCCTCGAACTCGCGGACCCCGGCGTCCGCCCGCTCCAGCGTCGTGCCGCGGTCGAAATCCAGGACAAGGAGAAACTCGTTCTTGTTGTCGAACGGCAACATCTTGAGCGGCACGTGGCGGGTCATCGCCAGCAGGGCCGATCCGGCCGTGAGAACGCCCATTGCGGCGAGGAAGATCCACGCCGCTCGCCGCGACCGGAGCAGCGGCGCCATCAGCGGATAGAAGAGCCGGTAGAGAAAGGTGCTCTTCACCGCGCTGAGGTCGTGCGGGTCGGTGACCGGGTCCGCCGCGTGCCCGTTGTGGTACTCGCCCTTCAAGGCGTGATACGCCAGCCACGGCGTAATCGTGAAGGAGACGACCATCGACATCACCATCGTCACGGGCACGTTCAGCGCCATCGGGCGCATGTACGGCCCCATCATGCCGGTGATGAACATCATCGGCAGGAAGGAGATGATGACGGCCAGCGTCGCCGTAATCAGCGGAGGCCGGACCTCGTTCGTCGCCTCGAGGACGATCTCGTGCGTGGCCCGCCGATGCAGGCGGAAGTGCCGGTGGATGTTCTCGACGTCCACGATCGGGTCGTCGACCAGCAGGCCGAGGGCCAGGATCAGGGCGAAGAGGGTGACGCGGTTGATCGTGTAGCCGGCCAGGAGGTTCACCGCCAGTGTCAGTCCGAAGACGATGGGCACGGCCAAAGCGACGACCATGGCCTGCCGCAGCCCCAGCCCGAACGCCAGCAGAATGATAACGAGTACGATGGCGACGCCGAGGGCCTCGATGAGTTCGTTGACCTTTTCATCGGCGGTGTGGCCGTAGTTCCGCGTGGTCAGCATCTCCATGCCGGCGGGAAGGACCTCCTCCGCAAGTTTCTTCGCCTCTTCCAGGACGGCATGGGCGACCCGGACGGCGTTGGTGCCCTTCTTCTTGGCGATCGCGATGGTGACGGCGGGCTGCGAGTCGCCCCGGTCCGGGTCGGACGCGCGGGCGCCGGGCGCCAAGGAATCCGGCGCGCCCGTGCCGTGGAAGGACGCGGTCGCGTCCCAGGCCGGACCCCGGCCGTAGCGGACGTACTGGACGGGCTCGGACGGACCGTCCTCAATGCGGGCCACGTCTTTCAGAAAGACGGGGCGGCCCTGTCCCACGCCGACGACGATATCGCCGAGATCCTCGGGTCGCACCATCGCCCGGCCGGCGTCCACCCTCGCCTCGGCGTCCTGCCGGCTGAAGGCCCCGGCGGGGACGGAGACGTTGGCCCCGCGGATGGCCCGTTCGATCTCCGCGGGCGAGGTGTTGTACCCGGCCATTTCGTCGGACAGCAGGCGCACGAGGATCTGGCGAGGCCGACCGCCGACGACCTGCACGCGGGAGATGTCGCGCAGTCGCGCGAGCCGCTCGCTCATCTCCTCGGCCACGCGCCGGAGGGCGTAATCGTCGCCGCCGGTGAGCGTGAGCGTGACGATGGGGACGTCGTCGATCTCGACCGGCTTCACGACCCATCCCGACACGCCCGGCGGCACCAGATCGGCGTTCTGCTGGATCTTGTTGTATAGCTTGACGAGGCTGCGCTCGCGGTCCTCGCCGACGTAGAAACGCACGGTGACGATGGCAAGGTTGGGCTTCGACATCGAGTAGACGTGCTCGACGCCGTCGATCTGGAAGAGCAGCTTCTCCAGCGGCGTGCTGACGAGTTGCTCGACCTCCTGCGCCGAACGGCCCGGGAACTGAACGAAGACATCGGCCAGCGGCACGATGATCTGAGGCTCCTCCTCCCGAGGCGTCAGGACGAGGGCGACGATGCCCACCGTCAGCGACAGGATGATGAGGATGATCGAAAGCTTCGAGCGAAGAAACGTATTGACGATCGCGATCGTGAGGTTGTGTCGGGGTTCGGTCGGCATCGTCGTCTCCCTCCGTCAGCGGCCGGCGGGACCGGTGGCACTTCGACGTGGGAGGGCCACGACCTCGCCCGGTTTCAGGCCGCTGAGCACCTCGATGCCGTCGTCATGCTCGCGGCCGAGGCGAACGAGGCGGCGATGCAGCGTTCCGCCGAGCACAACGTCGACGATGTCAAGCTGGCCGACCCGGCGGACGGCGGCCTTGGGCACCAGCGTGATCGTTTGCTCATCCAGCGGGATCCGGATGCGCCCGAACATCCCGGGATAAACGCCCGGCGGACAGGGTCCGCTGACCTTCACCTCGAAGGAGCGGCTGGCGGCAACGGCTTCCGGGACGATCTCCGTGACGCGCCCCTCGCACTCCTTGCCCAGGGCCTCGAGCCGGACGGTCACCCATTGGCCGACGGCGAGGCGGTGCGCCAGGGACTCCCGCACGACGGCCACGAGCTGCATGCGCTCGTGGTCGTATAGGGTCACGAGCGGCTGGCCCGGCGTGACCGTGTCGCCGACGTCGACCTTCTTGTCGATGATCCGGCCGGCCATGGGCGAGCGGATGGTCGCGAAGCTGAGCCGGTTCTCCGCCTCGGCCCGGGCCTGCTCCGCACGTCGTCGGTCCGCCTCCGCGGCTCGGAGGGCGTTGGTCACCCGGGTCATCTCCAGCTCCGAGGCGGCCTGCTGGGTGGTCAACCGCTGGATCCGTTCAAACTCGGTCCGCGCCTGATCCAGCGCGGCCGACGTCGCCGCCACGACCGCCACGGCCTGCTCGAGCTGGGCCCGCAGGTCGGCGTCGTCCAGCTCGAGAAGCACCTGATCTTTCTCGACGACCTCGCCCGCGCGGAAATGCACGGCGACGACCTTCGCCAGCAGGCGCGAACCAAGCGTCGTCTCATGCACGGCCCGTGTGGTGCCCACGGCCCATTCGGCGTACGGGCGCGTGGTCGCGGCCACGACCGCCGTCGGAACGCCCTCCGCCGGGCGAACCTCGACGGCGGCAACGACCTGATTCGGCGAGATCTTGCTCGCGAACGCCCCGGCCAACCAGAGCATCATCAGGACGATCGCGGCCACGCCGCCGAACGAAGCCGCCACCCATTTGATCACCTGTCGGACTCTCTTGCTGTTCTTGTCTCGGCTCATGACGATTCCATCCGGTTTGATCCGCCATGCCCTCTCGGGTTACAAGGGGGCCAGCGACTCAAAGCGATCCCCGGGCTTCGCGTGGCGGCCGTTCACAAAGTCCTGCCACGACATGACCCGTCGGCCGGCCGGCTGAATCTCCAGGATATCCAGCAGGCCTTCGCCGGTGACGACATGACCGCCGTCCAGAATCACGCCGAACGGACGGCCGGGGCCGCAACGAAACGAGGTCTCGACGATCGGTCGCGCGCGGCAGAGCGCAACCTCCTCGGGCCGCCCGTCGGGGCCGGGGCGAAACGCGCATCGGGCCCCCGGCCAGGGGGTCATCGCCCGGATGTGCCGGGCGAGCTGGATCGCGCCCCGCTCGAAGTGCAGAAGCCCGCTCGCCTTCGAAAGCCGCGGCGCGATGCTGGCCTCGCGGTCGTTCTGGACGACGCCGCGCGGCGACGGGTCGCGTTCGAAGAGCTCGACGGCCTCCGTGATCGCCTCCGGGCCGAGCTGTGCCAGTCGATCGTGCAGTTCGCCGGCCGTCTCATCCGGGCCGATGGGCGTCTCCCGCCGTATAAGGATCTCGCCGGCATCCATCCGATCGGCAAGGCGAAAGACGGTGACGCCGGTCTTCTCTTCGCCGCAGAGGATGGCCCACGCGATCGGGGCAGCGCCCCGGTACTTCGGCAGCAGCGAAGCGTGAAGGTTCACGCAGCCGCACGGCATCGCGGCCAGGACGGCCGGACCGAGCTTCTGCCCGAACGCTATCACGATGCCCAGGCCGGCGCCGAGCGATCGAATCCGCTCCACCGCCTCCACCGTGTTCACGTCGGGACATTCGATCACCGGTATGCCCAGTTCGCCCGCAACGGCGGCGGCGGGCGTGGGCATCGGCTGCCGGCCGCGTCCCTGGGGACGGCTCGGCTGGCTGACCAGCGCGGCGACGCCGTGGCGACCGGTCGCGAGCCGCCGGATGGTCGGCACCGCGAACTCGCCGGAAGCGAAAAGGACGATTCGCATGGACCGGTATTATGGCCGTGTGCCGGTCCGTTGCATACCCCCGCGGGCGTGACGGCCGCCGGACGCGGCCGTATACTGCGTGGATGCGAATCCTCATCACCGGATCAAGCGGGCAGATCGGGACGAACCTCGCGCTGGCGCTGCTGGCACGCGGGGACCACGTGGAGGGCATCGACTGCCGGAGGAACACCTGGACGGACAAGATCCCGACGCACCTGATCGACCTCGTGCGCGCCGAACCGGAGGCCCTGCCGGCCGGGCCGTTTGACGTTTGCGTACACCTGGCCGCGCATGCCAAGGTCTTCGAGCTGGTCGAGCACCCCGACCGCGCGATGGAGAACATCCGCATGTGCTTCGTCGTGCTCGACTACTGCCGGCGGCGGAAGATCCCGTTCGTGTTCGGCAGCTCGCGCGAGGTCTACGGCGACATCCATCGGCACGTGACCGATGAGGCCGCCGCCGACTTCGTCGTCGCCGAGAGCCCGTACTCGGCGAGCAAGATCGCCGGCGAGGCCCTCGTGTACTCGTACGGCGAGTGCTACGCGCTGCCGTACCTCGTGTTTCGGTTCAGC
>CAZTVU010000036.1:0-4893 GCA_964617025.1 uncultured Planctomycetales bacterium
AACAGCGCGCTCAGACCGGTGTTCAGCGTGCCGGGCAGCAGCCCGCACTCGACGGGCGGCGTGCAGCGGGCGCCGTCGATCTCGACGACGACGTTGGCGATGCCGCGCGGGTCGAAGCGCTCCCACACCGCCCGGTACTCTTCGGGCAGGCACGACCGGAGCGCCTCGTCCATTTCCACGCCGAACCCTTCGATATGCAGGAAAACGGCGCCTTCCCAGTTCGGGGTCGTGATCATGCCACGGATCAGGACCTGCCCGCCGCCGTGCCGCCCCAGCAGGCCCAGCAGGTGCACCCGACCGTCCGGATCGAAGCGCACGGTGCCCCAAACATCCTCCAGACGATACGGAAAGCCGGCGAATGCTGCGCTCGCGCCACGGGCGGTGAGCGCGCCGCCGCGGAATTCGGCACGGGCGCTGCGGCCGGGGGGCTTGGCCACGCGGAACGCGGCGTCGATCCGACCGACCGCGGAGTAGGTCTCGCAGAAATCGGCCAGCTTCGGCCACAGGCTGATGAATCTCTCCTCGGGCGCCGACCGCCGGCCCGGCAGCGACGGAAGCAGGATGTTTTCGGCCGTGATCTCAAGGTCGAAACCGAGATCGTCCAGGCTTCGCATCGTCGGGACATCGCCGAAGATGCGTCCCTTCAGGTGGCACTGGCCGCCCCGCCACCGGCCGCGGAGGGCGATGTCGGCGGCGGCGCCCGAGAACGTCAGCCGGCCCTCGACGTCGGTGAACGTGAGGTATCGCTGATCGCGCGGGGTGGCGCGGTCCTCCTCGTTGGAGGGTACGGCCAGGCTGGCCTGGTGCAGGACGATGGCGGCAGCGCTGGCCTTGGTGGGGTCGTAGGAGAGGCTGTCCGTGCGGACCTGTCCGCGGAGATCGAGGAGGTCGATCCATCGCTCGAGCTCCAGCGGGGCGGCCCAGCGGACGCTGGCGACCGGGATGGTGGGCAGGCCGCCCTCGGCCGTCCGCAATTGGGGAGTAGCCATATCGAGAACGAAGCGCCCGTTCTCGATCGGCTCGGTCCGGGTCCGCCAGCGGACCTCGTACTCGGCGGCGGAGCCGGCGGTGGCGGCGGTGACATCCAGCGAAAAGCGGCTGGGCGAACGCTCGGCCGAGACGCGGGTCCACTCCAGGTCGACGCGAGCATCGCGAAGGCGTATGGTCGGGCCGGCCGCGGACGGCCCACGCGGCCGACGCGGACGCGATGAAAGGAGCTGCCAGTTGCGCCGGCCGGTCTCGGGGTCTCGCAGGAGCCGCAGCGTCGGCTGCGCGGCGACGATCTCCGGCACGAGGGGGTCGCCGGGCAGCAGGCTGAACGGACGCAGGCGCAGGTAGAGCTCGGGGCAGGTGAAGATCACGCGATCTTCGAAGGCCTCGGGTTTCGCGTGGAACACGGGGTCTGCCGGCGTGGCGACGGCGACGTCGCGGAGGCGGAGGCCCTCGAACGGGTTGAAGTGAGCCGAGCCGATGCGGACCTCGCCGCCGGCGATCTCCTCCAGGAAAGTGACGGCGAATGCGCGGATCCGCTCCGGGCGCGTGACGGTGTGGTACGCCACCAGCACGGCAAGCAGCAGCACGAGCCCTGCCAGGCCCAGCCCTCGCCGCACCGGCGACACGGGACGGCGCCCCAAGCGCACGCGCCGAAGAAACTCAATCATCCTGACGGTCCGTCCGATCCGGCGGCCGCGGAGTCGCGATACCCGCGCCGCCGATCACGTAGAGCAGCGGCATCGCCGGGACGCGGTATCGCACGCTGCCGACGTACACCATATGAAGAAGTGTGAAGTAGGCCGCCGGAAGAAGCAATAGCCACACAGAACGGCGACGCCGAAGACGGACCGCGCCCACGAGCGTCGCCGCCAGCACCCCCGACATCCAAACCGCACTGACCGCCATGCGCAACGGTGTGCGGCTGCCGGGCTCATTGGGCACGAACGACCAGGTCCGTCGCAGCTTCGCCCAGGCCAGGCTCACGACGCGGCCGGAGTCCTCGCGGGCGATTCGCCAGGCCTCGCGGGAGAAGTAGGCGTCCCACTGCGGCTCGGTCATTCCGCGGACATTCGGCATCGTCTTGGTGAAGGCCAGGTCGCTCGCGCCCGTGGCCCGCGGGCCAAGCCCGTCGTAGAGCGAAATGCCCGATCGGGTCGTGAGCCATCGCCGCTCGCCCAGCACGCGTCGGTTTCGCTCGGCCCACGGCAGCAGGCACATCCCGAAGACGACGCAGGTCGTCAGCCCGCACAGCGCCGCCGGGCCCCACCCCTCGAAGCCCGCAACGCCGGCGACGGGGTGCAGAGCCGGACCTCCCCCCGCCGTTTCGCTCGCGGGGTGCCGCGACCCGCCTCTGTTGCGCAGGGGCACTGCCGCCGCACACCACAGGAACACGAACGCCGCGACGGACGGTCGGACGTACACGCAAGCGGCAAAAAGGACGCCGGCGGCGACCGCTCGCATGAAGCGGCCCCTCGCTCCCGCGTGGTTCGGCCACGCCGTCAGGATCGCCCAGGCGAACAGCGTCGTGAAGATCGTCTCGGTCAGCAGCAGGTGCGAGAAACCGAAGACGAGGAACGGATCGAACGCCGCCAGGGCCGCGGCGAGGAAAGGGCCTCGAACTTGCGATTCGGGGGTTTGGATTGTGGATTGCGGAAGGAGCGGCAAACCGCATCCGTCCTCATCCGTCCCTGTGGGGCCTTGGCCCTCGACAGTGCACATGAGACGCATGGCGAGAAGAAAGATGGGAATGACCACCAGGGCGCCGATGGTCGCCTGCGCCAGTCGTGCGAGGAGCAGCGCGTGGGGCCGGTCGACGAAGGCGGCCAGGAAGGCCGGATAGCCGGGCATGAACGTGGCGCGATAGCCGAACTCATCGACCAGCCCGCGGCCGGCTCGCAAGGACTCGGCGACGGCCCAATACTGCTGCTCATCCGGAAAGGTGAGCCCGGCCGCCGGCGCGGGCGACCCGTGCGCAAGCACCCACGCCCAGCGGACGACGAGGGCGGCGACGACCAGCAACATCAGCGGTCGCCACGGGGCATGCTGCGGCGTTACCGGAACGGACGGCACGGACTGCGCACCTCCGCGCGTTGGCGGCGTTCGCGTTGGACGCTAACCGGGGAGGGCGGGATTGGCAACGCCGGTTCAGAAGCGCGACAGGCGGAGGCGAAGGATGCGGCGCGTGTTCTCGGTGATTCGCGCACGGTGGTCAATGCGGAACGGGATGACCCAGAGCGGGCCCTTCTGATCGCAGAGGACGGCCGTACGCTCGCGCTGACTCTGGGGAACCTTTTCGTCCAGCAGGAACTCGGCCACCTTCTTTTCCGCGGGCATGCCGAGCGGCCGGAAGCGATCGCCGCAACGCCGGCCGCGTACCGCCAACGGCGGCGTGACGGCATCCCAGTCGAGCCACTCCTCGCCGTCCGGCCTGATCTCCTTCAGCCGCGAGGCGACGCCCTCCACGGCCGGCTCGATGGAAGCCTCGATTTCCAGCCGCTGCTCGGGCAGGTGGGCCCGGCCGGGGACGCCCAGGGCCACCTCCACGACCGCCGCGGCGGCCGTCGAATCCGCCCGCGCGATGATGAGCTTGGTGTAGGACTTCGCCACGGAGACTCCGCCCGGCAGGTCGATCGACCGGCCGCTGCCGACGTCCGCGGCCAGATCCGCGACGCTGGTCAGGTGACGCGCATTCAGCTCGCCCTCGGTGCATCCGACGCGGCACAAGGCCTGGCGAATCACCTCGGTCTGGAGGATTCGTCGCCGCCGGGTGAGAAGGGCCGCATCGAGGATCAGCTCGCCGGCATCATGATCCACAACGACCGTTTCGAGGATCTTCTCGGCGGTCTCGCGAAGGTACTCATCCAGACCCGCCGCTTGATCGGCCAATCGCAGGAGCGCTTCCACGCCCTGCGCGTTGATGCACCGCTCAATGAGGGGGAGGATCTCATGGCGGATGCGGTTGCGGGTGGCATGGACCGCATCGTTCGTCGAGTCGTGACGATATGCGATGCCGTTGGCCTCCAGGAACTCGCGGATCCGCGCCCGTCGCATCGAGAGCATCGGACGCACCAGCCGCACATCGCCGTTCGGTGAGAGCCGCCGACTGGGTCGGATGCCGGCAAGGCCGTGAAGGCCCGTGCCGCGAAAGAGGCGTTGGACGATCGTCTCGGCGTTGTCGTCGGCGTGATGGCCGACGGCGACGACGCGCGAATCCGTCTGAAGGCATACTCGCTCGAAGAACCTGTAGCGGCAGTCGCGGGCGGTCTCCTCAACGGAACGGCCCGACCGCGCGGCCTCAGCGGGCACGTCGACCCGCTCGTAGGTGCATGGGAGGCTCAGGCCCGCCGCCTGACGCCGTACGAACTCCTCGTCGGCATCCGCCTCGGCCCCGCGAATGCCGTGATTCAGATGGGCCACATGGAGCCGCAACGGCCAAGCCCCGTCCCGCGCCAGCCCCAAGAGCCCGTGGAGCAAGGCCATCGAGTCCGGCCCTCCGGATACACCGACGACGACGCGGTCACCGGGCGCAAAGAGCCCGTGACGTTCGATCTCGGCCTGCAATTCCCTGGCAAACGACTTCACGGCGGAAGAATACTGGGTAAAACCGTTGTTCCGTTATTCCGGGCGGACGTTACTCCGTTACTCGGCTGCTCGGTTACTGGGTTACTCGGTTGCTCGGCTGCTCGGGAAACCTTCATTCCGTAGTCCATTATTCCGGGACGACGTTACTCGGTTGTGAAGGGGTTCGTTATTCCGTTAGTCCGTTGTTCCGTTAACCCGGGTAATCGCGGTGCGGTTGCTCGGCTGCTCGATGAATCCGTTCGTCCGGCAGGCCGTTATTCCGAAAGCCCAAAACCTAGACCCCAAACCCTGAACCCCGAAACCCCAAACCCCGTCCCC
>CAZTVU010000036.1:4903-23425 GCA_964617025.1 uncultured Planctomycetales bacterium
GAATCATCGGCCGGACCGTCGAACGACACCACTCGAAAGCCGGATCCGGTTCCGATAACAGCCGCGATCCCACCCGATTCCTCGCATCGCGGGACGATCGGTGCGCGGCCGGGCCAAGATTGCTAAAGCCATCGTACCGCATTTACGAACGCAGACGTAGGGGGTTTTCCCCGCTTGCGCAAGGAGCCCGACGCCATGCCTTCCGCCGAGCCCGTCATCGCACTCACACGAGAAACCCTGCCCGTCTTCCTGTCGATCTTCGGGGACCTGTCGGCGGCGGCGACATTCCGCGGCCAGCGACAGGCCGTCCGGCGGCCCAGCCGCTGCAAGATCGAGTTCCTGCGGGTGCACGCACCGGGAAACCCGGAACTGTGCCGGGGGCAATGCGTGGACATCAGCGAGGACGGCATCGGCTTTCGTTGCCGCGACGACCTGCGTGTGGGCGAGAGGATCGACATCTTCCTGCCCGGCGAGTCGACCGAATACTCGGTCCGGGCCCGCGTGGTCCACGCCGCGGAAAAGGCCGGATACTACCGCATCGGTGCGCAGTTCGTGTGGGACAAGGCGTGAATCCTGAATGCGCCACGCGAAATGATCTACTCTGAATGACCGTGAATGGCCCGCTCGCACGACACCGGACCATCCGACTCGGGAAGCGTGGAAAGGTGGAGCCTCATTACGGCCGAAGACGGGGATGGCGATTCGATCCTCGCGGATGTGATCGATTGCGAGGCCATGGGGCCGCAATAAGGCGGCATCAGCCGAGCGTCTCGATCGTGATCCGGTCGTTCGTGTAGACACATATTTCGGCGGCGATGCGGAGGGAGCGCTCGACAATGTCTCGCGCCGAGAGATCCGTGCTGGCCAGAAGGGCCTTGGCGGCGGCGGCGGCGTACATGCCGCCGGAGCCGATGCCGATGACGCCGTCGCCGGGCTCGATGACGTCCCCCGCCCCGCCGAGGATGAGCGACGTCTCGGCGTCGACGACCGCCAGAAGCGATTCGAGCCGACGCAGGATGCGGTCGGTCCGCCAGTCCTTGGCGAGCTCAATCGCCGCCCGCTTGGTATTGCCCTTGTACTGGTCCAGCTTGGCCTCGAACCGCTCGAGCAGGGCAAAGGCATCGGCGGCGGCCCCGGCGAAGCCGCACAGCACGCGGCCGCCGGCGAGCTTGCGAATCTTGACGGCGTCATGCTTCAGGGCCGTGTTGCCGATCGTCACCTGGCCGTCGCCGCCGATGGCGGCCTGGCCCGGGCGACGAACGGACAGGATGGTGGTCGAGCGAACGCGCGGGCGGGTCATAGGCAATCTCCTCCGCGTACGGAACCACCCGGGCGAACGTTCGTCAAGTGGGAGGTGCGCGCGTGCCGGACGCCTCGGGGCCGCTCCGGCCGACGGGGTCAGTTCCCTGCGTAGTCGGCCATTGCCTTGACCGTCCGTTCGTTGGCCGGCGGCAGGCCGATGTAGTCGGACTCCCACAGCAGCAGGTGCGGAGCCCCAAGGCGCTCGGCGAGCTGAACATCGTTGAGGAACTGGTCCTTCGAGCCGAGCCAGCCAAAGAGCCAGGCCGGCACCTTGTTGCCGGTCTCTTCGCGGATCGCCTTATAGGCGGCCTCCGGGCTCCCCCCGGAGCGGTAGTACCCCGCGGCGACGATCTCGTCGATCAGTCCTTCGGCGGCCCACGCGGGCACGTCCAGGAGCAGGCCCCGCAGGTTCTCCTTGTAGATGGTGTCGTGCGGCCCGCCGCGATAGCCCCACGGATTCTGCACCAGCGCGGAGATGACGATCCGCGACGAATTGGCGAGCCGGCTCGCGGCCCTGCTCGCGCGATCGCTCGGCGAGAGGCCGAAGGCGGCCCCGCGGGAATCGCTCGAGTCCGAGCTGGTGGAGCGGCAGACAACACGACCGCTACGGGCGGCGGACGACCGCCCGGCTGACAGCCGAAGGAGGCAGTAACGGGCATCCAGGACCGATCGCCGCCGGGGGCGGCGCAGGCCGGAATCGGATGCCGGAGAGAACGCAGAGGACTTTAGAGTCAGGAGGTGAAGCAGGCCGGTATCAGCAAGATTCAGCGGTTGCCTGGAGAACAGTTCAGAGACCTTACATGAGGGAACAAGATCATGACTCGATGCATGTGTCTGTTTGCAGCGACGGTGACGATTCTGGCCGCACCGATCATGGCGGCCACGACGTTGTTCGAGGAGACCTTCGAAGGCGGAACGCCGGGGCAGTCCATCCTAGGGACGAACGGCTGGACGGGCGCGGACGCGGCGCACGGATATCTGAAATACTCAACGACGATGATCGATGCGGGCGAGTCGGCTGCCGGATCGTACGACGGGGCGCTTACGGCCTAGCCGAGGATCAGCAAGACGTTCACGAACACGACGGCGGCCGGCGAGTACCTGGAGTGGACCGCCACGATGTGGGTCGCCAACACCAGCGGCGACTACATGCACCTCGAACTCCGCCAGACCGGGACGTCGGGCGACCAGGGCGTCATGAAAATCTACATGGGCTACGCCACGCTGGACTTCTTCATGTTTGACGCGGACCCGAACACGCCCTCCTTCTACTTCCGCCCGGCGCAGCCCACCAGCCCGGTGGACGTCAAGGTAGTTATGCAGGAGAACCCGTACCGAACCGACTGCTTCTACCGGCTGCACGGGGCCGCGGACTGGACGTACGTCGGCGGCGCCGACGCAGGCCTGCCATTGGCCGGATACGACCGCGTCGAGATCGTCGGTCATAATTATGGCGGCGGCGGCGAGACGGGAATCGTCGACTCGATCCGCCTCGCCGCGGAGGGTGCGGTCGGCGCCGCCGGCAGACCGTTCCCGGCAAACGGCGCAAGCGGCGTGTCGACCGCCGCCCAACTGAGCTGGACGGCGGCATCTTCGGCAACCTCGCACGACGTCTATTTCGGCACGACCAACCCGCCGCCGTTCATCCGCAACCAGACCGCCACCACGTTCGACCCGGGGGTTCTGACCTACTCCACGACGTATTACTGGAGAATCGATGAGCGCGGCGCCGGCGGGACCGTAACGGGCGATGTCTGGAGCTTCACGACGCAGGCGCAGCCGATCGCGGACGGCGTCGTGTTCGTGGAGGGTTTCGAAAGTGGAGCGGCCGGAACGCCCGTAGCGGGCGGCAACGGATGGACGGGGGATTCATACCTGCGTTACTCGGCCACAACGATTGACCAGGGACAATCCGCCGCAGGATCTTATGACGCCTCGACCCCACCGTGGCCCCGAATCACCCGGCTCCTTGCGAACCCCATCGGCAGCCGCCGGGCCGAGTTCTCGGCCACCATGCGCGTCCGCAATACGCACGGCGACTACGCGCACGTCGAGCTGCGCCAGGCCGGCACGGTCGGAGAACGGGGCATCGCGCAGCTCTTCATGGGCTATGGCACGATGGACTTCCGGGTGTGGTCGCTCGACGGGAGTATGATCGTCTACTGGCGCATCAACGCGCAGCCGGACGTACCGGTCGATCTGAAGCTCGTGCTGGAGGAACGGCCGGCGAGAACGGACTGCTACTGGCGGCTGCACGGCGAAACGGAGTGGACGTGGGTCGGTGGGACGGACGCGGGGTTGCCGCTGGCAGGGTATGACCGCGTCGAGGTGGCCGCGCACAACTACAACAACGGCGGCGAAACCGGCCACATCGATTCGATCCGGCTCACGGCCATGCGATCTTGCCCTGCACCGACCTTCGACACCGACGGCGACGGCGACGTGGACTTGGGAGACTTCAGCGTCCTTCAGGCCTGTTTCAACGGGCCGAACCGGCCGCATGGCACCCTGTCGCCGGCGTGTCAATGCCTCGACGACGACGCGGACGGCGACATCGACATGGAAGACTTCGGCGCGTTCCAGGCTTGTTTCAACGGCCCCAACCGGCCCGCCGCCTGCCCGTAACCCGAACGAGGCCCTGCGGGCCTTGGCCCTGAGATGTCAGGCCGCGCGGTCGCGCATGCGTGACGGTCGCGCGGCCTCTTCCTGCGCCTCGCACGTACCCAAGCCGAGCGATTGAGCTATAATATCGGCACCCCGGTGAAGGAGACGATGCTGCGATGAAAACGCCCCTGGTCGGCCTGATTTGGGTAGTGAGCATTCCGACGGCCGCGCAAAACGACGATGCCCATGCCGCCCCCGACGTCGGCGCGGCAACCGCGCCGGCGCCCGCAAGCTCGCTCGAGCAGAAGACGTGTCCCGTCACCGGCAAGCCGGCGACGAAAGAGCATTTCCTCGACTTTCGCGGCCTGACCATCCATTTCTGCTCCGCGGCCTGTATCGAAAAGTTCCGCGATGCGCCCGGCGAGTACCTGCCGATCGTCTATCGACAGATTCATCCGCAGCAGGTGCAGGTGCGCTGCCCGGTCACAGGCGCGGCCATCGACGGCACAACGCACGTCGAACATGCCGGTCGGCGGATCGGTTTCTGCGGACCCGCGTGCGCCGCAAAGTTCCAGGCCGACCCCGGCCGCTATCTGACGCGCTTGCTCGACTGCATGACGGACCAGGTGCACTGCCCGGTGACCGGAAAACCGATCAATCCGGCTTTCCATACCGAATACGGCGGCAGGACCGTCTACTTCTGCGGCAAGGAGTGCATCGCCCGGCTCAAGTCCGCCCCGGCAAAGTACGCCGATGCGCTGCGACCGGAGGTCGGCATGCTGGCCCGCGGGGCGACGGCGGGCGACGACCTGGTCCTGTGCCCGGTCTGCGCGATGGGCGGGGGCGGTCAACACAAGCGCAGGCAATCGACGACCGTCGTGCACAAGGGCAAGACTTACTTCTTCTGTTGCGAGCACTGCGCGGCGCGGTTCAAATCGTCTCCCGATACATACGCCAGGGCAATGGAGGAACGCGCAAAGCGCGCCGATGCCGAGCGCCGCGACCGCCCCGGCAACGGCACGCCGTAACTCCGGCGCCGAACCCGCTCACGTCCGCGACGACCGTCGGCTTTTCGCATTGCCGGAGGCGACCGGCGCGCTGCCGTTCAACATATTCAATGCCATCGATCGCGCGCGTCGATTCGTAACCGAGGCCGATGCCGGCTTCGGCTTGCGGTTCCAATCGGGCGGGTGCGATTGTGTTTTTTTCACCGGAGATACTATAATCGCGTGGGGAATCCCACGATGTCCGCACCCGATTTCTATTTCGCCGTCAACGCCACGTTCCGCCACCTGCACGACCGGTACGGCATGTCCGTGCTCATCGACTACTGGCGGAGCCTGGCGCGGGAATACTACGCGCAGCGCATCGAGCGATGGCGGCGCGGCGGCCCGGAGGCCGTCGCCGCGGACTGGCGCGATTACTTCGCGAAGGAGCCGCACGCGGACGTGCAGATCACGGCCGCGTCGCACGGGGTCGAGCTGGATATCCGCGTGTGCCCCGCGATTCGACACCTGCGAGACGCGGGGCGAGAGATCGTGCCGTACTTCTGCGAGCACTGCGACCACACGTGCGGAGAGATGGCCGAGGCGTCGGGCTATTCCTTCGAGCGGACCGGCGGCATGGGTTCGTGCCGCCAGCGATTCATCCGAGAGGACGCGCGGAAGGGAGACACACGCCATGCTCGGCTGCCATGAGTTCTGCGGCTACTACGACTGGACGTTCCACTACATCCGGCGGCGCTTCGGGGCGGAGGCCGTCCGGGCGTTCTGGGCGGAGGCGATCGGCGGCGATTCGCAGCGGCACTACGAGGAGGCCGGCCGGCGGGACGGACTGGCCGGCCTGCATCGAACCTGGATCCGCACCGGGGCCGACGAGCACTGCGACTGGACCTTCACGCTCGACGAGGACCGCAACGTCCTGCGGTGGGACATGCGAAAGTGCCCGAGCAAGGGCTTCCTCCTGGGCAACGACCTCAACGCCGACGAAGACTATTGCGACCACTGCATGGGATGGATCATTCCTCTGCTGAACCGCATCGGTATCGAGGTCACCGGGCATGAACACAACCACTGCGGGCAGTGCTGGGGCGAGATGAGCGTCCGCGGGCGGCCCCACCAGCCGTTGGATTCGGACGTCGACATCCGGCGGGATCCGTCGTGGAACCGCGGCTACGTCGACCGTTGGCGCGACGGGCGAAAGGTGCCGGGCGTCGACGGCGTCGACGGTTCACCCGACGCGGGAGACGCGCTGGCGGCGTGGTTCGCAGGCACGGACCACCTGCTCGTCCTCGGTCGCGGCCCGAGTGCTCGGGACGCGCGCGAGGCCGGCTTCCCGGACGACGCGGTGCTCGTCACCGACACCACCTATGCAACACGGGATGCATTCGAAGGCGACCCGCTGGGCGTGCTCTTCGGCGATGTGCCGAACTACATCGCGGACGTGGCGAAACGATTTCGGGGCACACCACCCGAACGACGCCCGCTGCTGATGCACACCTACCTGCCGGCCCGCGACATGGTGGATTTCGTTTCGCACGGATTGCCCCGGCCCGCACCGATCCTGCCCTGGCTGATCCGACAAGGCTTCTACACGCACGAACCCGGCCGCCCGTATCCCACAACGGGCGTGTTTCTCGTCCTGCTGGCGACCTCGCTTGGCAAGCGAACGGCCGCCTTCGGGATCGACCTCTACCAGCACCCCGGCGGCAAGGTTTACGCCCACGACATCGAACCGCCGCCGGCGTTCGCGCTGCCCCCGCGCCACAGCCGGGAGTGCGACCTGCATTACCTGCGACGGGCCCTCGGCAAGGCAACGGCCGAGCTCATCCTGCCACGGCACCTGCGCCTGTAACCTGCGGTCGCCCGCGTCGCGCAGCCGCGTTCCGCATCAGTACCCAAAAGTCCAGTCCGGCTCGATGTCCCGCGCGGCCGACTCGCTGACCCACACATCCGTGCGGAGCGTCTGCAGGATCGAGGTCGGGATTCGCGGCGTCACCGGGCCGTGCAGGCAGAGGCGGGTCATGAGACGCTGCCACGAGGCCCTCGAGCCTCCGATCGAAATGGCGTGGAGGTCGATGCGAGCCTTCGCGGCAATGACCTCGGCGGGGCCGATCGTGGCGGCCTTCGGCGGGACGGCGCACAGGTCGCCGGCGAGGCCGAAACTGCCGTGCAGCGAGTTCTGCGCGATCGTGAACGGACTGAGCGTGCAGATCCGCGGCCCCATCCGCTTCCACTCGTCAAGGCTGCCGGCAAACTCGGGCGCGTCGGGTTCGATGAACGCCAGATGCCCCGTCCAGCCCGGCCCGCTGTAGCAAATGTCCGCACCGCCGAGGTCGGCGAGCATTCTTCCATAGTCCCGGATGTTCCGGTTCGTGAAGACGTGGATCTGCTCCTCAGGCGGCCGCAGGCCGGGGTCGATTTGGGACCAGAAGTACTTCTTGAACGCGTAGCCGAAGCCCCAGGGCCACGTGTCCGGCGCGATCTCGCCTTTCTCGTTGGCGTACTCGTCCATATTGAACGTGTGCACGTTCCGGCAGTTGACGCGGCATCGGTTGATCAGGTAAGCCACCTTCGCATACGACGGCCACGGATTCGGCATGATCATCACAAGCCGGGCGCCGGCCTCGGCCGCCGTCTTGATGCGGAGAAAGATGTCGGTGATCCACATGAACTCCACGTCCGCATCGGGCATCACGGTAATGCGATAGTCGGGGTTGGGATGCTTTGCGATGTCCGCGCGGCGGATCGCGCGCACGCGGCGAACGACCTCCTTGTCTCGGAAGGGAACAAACGCGGCCGGCTCGAAGTCGAATTCGGACATTGTCTTCGCTCCTGAACAAAACATGGGACGTTGCGACGCCGATTCATGAACGGGTAGCACCCGGCGACGGTCGCTTCGACGATATCCTCCGATCTCTTTCCTCCCGACAAGCGATTCCGAAGACGATCCGGCCGCGTTCGAGCGTTTCCGGCTATCCGCTTCGCGCGATCCATCGTCCAACGGCACCTGTGGGCTGCGGTGGCCACGCCACCGCTTTGCCTCGGACGGTCTACCGCACGCCGGCGCGTCGCGGCGCGCCCCGGGGAAAGCGGCGGCAAGGCCGCCGCAGTCTGAAACCGTCGTTGCGTCGCGCAACGACGGGGCTCAGTTTGCGTTGTCTTGCGCGTCGTAAACGACTTTCCCCCCCACCCACGTCCGCGCCGGATGCAGGTCGTCGGCCCACAAAACGAGATCCGCGTCGGCGCCGGTTTGAAGGACGCCCTTGCCGCGCACGCCCAGCACGCGGGCCGGCGTGCTCGTGCCCATCGCCCAGACCTGCTCGTCCGGCCGATTGAGCCACCGCCGCAGGTTCGCGATGCCCTCGTTCATGGTCAGGGCGCTGCCGGCCAGGAAGCCCTTCTCCGCGTGTCGGGCGCCGTCGCCCGGGCGGACGCGCACCCGGTAGCCCCACGGTGTGTCGTACTCGCCGGGCGGCAGGCCGGCGCCGATATTCGAGTCCGAGATGAGGGCGACGCCCTCACATCCCTTCGCCGCAAGGGCCATCCGCACCACGACGGGATGCACGTGGCAGCCATCGCAGATGAAGTCCACCGTCGCGCGTCGGTCGGCCAGGATCGCCTCGACGGCCCCGGCCGGCCGGGCGCCCGGCTCGGTCTCCGGCGGGATCGGGAACACGTCGTAGAAGTGCGTGGCGTGCCGGGCGCCGGCGTCAACCGCCGCCTGCGTCTGCTCGACGGTTGCTCGAGTATGCGTGATGAACACGGCAACGCCCAGCTCGCGCAACCGCTCAATCACCGGGATAATGCCGGGCGTCTCCGGGCTGATCGACATGACCGCCACCCGGCCCCGACATGCGCCCATCAGCTCATTCAGCAGGCCGACGTCGCCCGGCACCGTCGGGCAGGCCGCGCCTGTGATTGCCATGAACGGACCTTCCAGATGAATCCCCGGGACAACCGCCCCCGGCAGGCGCGGGATCGCATCGGCAATCGCCTCGAGCTTTCGCAGCATGGCCGCACCAGGCCTGGGCACGATCGTGGGACAAACGGCGGTCGTTCCGTACGCGGGCAGGATCTCGCTGGCCGCGCGGAGATGGTCGGGCCCCTCCTCGTACTGGTACGTGCGGATGCCGTGCGTGTGCATGTCGATCAGGCCCGGCGTGAGGAGCCGCCCGCCGCCGTCGACGCGATCCAACTCGGCCGGCAGGGTACCGGCAGGCGGGTCCAGCGACGCAATCCGTCCGTCAGCGATGAGGACGCTGCCCGACCGAATGGACTCCGCGGGCCGAACGAGACGCACATTCTCTATCAGAATCGGCCTCATGATCCAACCAAATGTTTGCCTTATAGACGCGATTCTCGGAATATCAACTCCTGCGTCGCCCGGGCGAACGCCGGCGACGATGAATCTCGGCGCGACGGCGACCCAAGCCCCGCGGCCGGCCGTAACGGAGACCTCGGCGTGGCGACGATACTCACCCTCGATCTCGGCACCACCTACTTGAAGGCGGCAATCTTCGACGAGTCGGGTCGGCTGGTCGCGCTCGAACGCGCGGCCCCGCCAATCGTTCACCCGATGCCGGATCGGTGGGAATTGTCGCCGGAGGCCTTTCGCGAGACGATTGCTCGAGCGATCCACGGACTCAGCAACGCCGGAACCGGCGGCCTGCGTGATGTGTCCGCCGTTTCGTTCGCGACGCAGACCAACAGTTTTGTGCTGCTCGGCGAGGGCGACCGGCCGCTGACGCCGTTGATCCTCTGGCCGGACCGGCGGGCAGCGGACCGCGACGCGGATGTCCGCCGCCTCTCCGAGGCGCCCGGCTTCTACGAATCCACCGGGATCCCGTCCCTCGCGGCTGAGTTCATGGCCGCCAAGCTGCTCTGGCTTCGGACCCATGAGGCGGATGCCTGGTCGCGGGTGCGCCGCCTGTGCCTGATCAGCGACTACCTCACGCTCTGGTGGACCGGCCGGCATGTGACCGAGGCCGGCGCCGCGGGGCTGACGGGCCTCATCGACATTCACGGCCTGATCCCAAAACCGGAGGTCTGCGGCGCCCTGGGCCTTGATGCCGCATGGCTGCCCGCTGCCGTCCGCGCCGGGACCGATCTCGGACCGATCCGCCCGGGCGTCGCCCGGGAGCTGGGGCTGCCCGCCGACTGCCGGTTTGTCGTCGGCTGTCTGGACCAGTATGCGGGGGCCGTCGGAGCCGGCAACGTGGTCCCCGACGGCGTCTCCGAAACGACGGGCACGGTACTCGCCACGGTCCGTTGCTCGCGGGGCTTTGGGCGAGGACCGCGCCCCGGCGTGTTTCAGGGCCCCGCATTCGACGCCGGCATCTATTATGAGATGGTATTCGGCAACACGTCGGCGAATCTTCTTGAGGCGTACCGCAACACCCTGCCGGACCGCCCGGATTTCGCCGCCCTGGACCGCTTGGCCGAGGCCGTGGCCCCGGGGGCGAACGGGGTGCGGCTACGGCCGGACGCCGACGCCGCCCGCATCGCGGACAGCTTAGTCGGCCTCGAATCGCACCATACCGCCGGCCACGTCGCTCGGGCGATCATGGAGGGCGTCGCGTTCGCCTTGGCTGAGCAGGTGGACGGGCTTTGTGGGTCCGACCGGCCGCCCGAGATCCGTTCCAGCGGCGGTGCCGCGCGGAGCGACGTGTGGCTTGCCATCAAGGCCGATGTGCTAGGGACGCCGTTCGTGGCCAGTGTGTGCCCCGAGCCAACGAGCCTCGGCGCGGCGATGCTGGCCGCGAAGGCCGTTGGATGGGGCGATTTGCAGTCGCTCACCCGGCACTGGGTCCGAACCCGGCCGCCCCACGTTCCCGATCCGCAGAGGCATCTGACCTACAGGACCATGCGCCAAGGCCGTCGAGGGTGAAACCTCCCGCGTGCACGGAACGGTGGGTCTCACCAGCGATCCGCGAGTGAACGGGCCGCCGCCGCTGCGAGTTCCCAGTACTCGCCTTCGGCCGCAAGGACACGGATGCGGTCGCGCAACTCCCGGGGCAAGCCGATCCGGGGGGCGTACCAGCTTGCCCGCTGGCGGAAGATCGCCACGGCCACATCGCCCCCGCGCAGCCGCACGAGTTGCCGGAAATGCTCGTTCATAAGGGCCAGGCGCTCCAGCGGAGTCGGCGGCGGCGGAACGCGGCCGGTCGTGAGCAACGCGTGCGTGTCGCGGAAGATCCAGGGATCACCCAACGCCGCCCGCCCGATCATCACGCCGGCACACCCGGTCCGATCGATCATCGCCCGGGCGTCCGCCGGGCAGCGCACGTCGCCGTTGCCGATGACCGGGATCGCGCGGACCGCCTCCACGACGCGGGCGATCCCCTGCCATCGCGCCGGTCCGCGAAAGCGTGCCTCCGCACTGCGGGCATGAACCGTCACGGCCGCCACGCCGACGTCCTCCAAGGCCCTCGCCAGCACAGGGGCGACGTTGTCCTCCTCAGCCCATCCGAGCCGCGTTTTGGCCGTCACCGGAATCCGCACCGCCTGCACGACGGCCCTTGCCACCCGGACGGCGGTGTTTATGTCCCGCAGCAACGCGCTGCCGCCGGACCGCCTACAGACCTTGTCCACAGGGCAGCCCATGTTGATGTCCACAATCGGCGTACCGGCCGCCTCACACCATCGGGCCGCCTCGGCGAGCTCACCCGGATCGGCGCCGTACAACTGGATCGCGAGCGGTTGATCCGCCGCCTCGGTCCGCACCAGTTGGCAGGTCTTCGGCGTCTTCCGCAGCAGCGCGCGGGGGTTGACCAAGTCCGTGCATGCCAGTCCCAGGCCGCCGAGCGGACGGACTACGAGCCGAAAGGCGAGATCGCAATAGCGTGCGATCGGCGCCAGCAGTAGATTCGTCGCCAGCTCCACCCTGCCGATCGAAAACATGACCCACCCCACGCACCTCCGCTCATGATCGATCGGCAACGCCGCAAAGGCAATGCCGCAGGCCATATCCGGCGAGCGATGGGTCCGATCGTGCCACAAGCGTGAGACGACACCACGTCTATCGGACTTTCGTTGTCCGCTAAGCGTCCGTGCGAAAGCTTCACGCGGCGCGAAGCCGCAACCATGACGGGTACCACAGGCGACGCGAACCCAAGGAATGCCCACGTGAAATCGCTTTGCTTCGAATCTTCCTCAAGTGCCGCTCTCGGTGCCGTCGATGCCATCAGAAGGCACGGGAAACCCCTGTGCCATGCCGCCGCGCCTCACACGCGGCCCAGGACGACGGACCCAAGGAGTTGCCCGTGGAGATATACCTGGACGACGAATCGGTGGCCGTGGCTGACGCCGAGGCCATGACGATCGATCAACTGGCTCAGGCGGTTCGCTCGCAGTTCAACGACCCGGGTAGGCTCATCACGACGATACGCTGTGATGGGCACACCATCGACCCGGCGACGCTGGGTGAGACGTTACGGCAAAAGGCGGGGGCCTACGGCCGGATCGAGTTCCAGTCGAGCGATCTCGGCGAGCTGACCCGTGCAGCGTTGCGCGGCGCCGGGGACCTGATCGACCAGTGCGACCAAACGCGACAGGAAGCGGCCGACGCCCTCGTCGAAGGGCAATCGGCGAAGGCGATGGAGCTCCTCGGCCTGTGCTTCAACTCGTGGGGGCGGGCGCACGACTCGATCATCAAGTGCGCCGAGGTTCTCGACATCGACGTGGCGGCCGTGGCCGTCGGGGATGTGCCCATTCAGGAATGGTGCAGGCTGCTCCGAAGCAAACTGGAGGACCTTAGGGACGCGCTTACCGTCGGCGATCACGTCCTGGTCGCCGACATCCTCCGCTATGAATTCGACGAGGTATCCGCGGGGTGGAAGAGCGTCATTGCCCGTCTCATGAAGAAGGCCGAAGCCGCCTGAACATCCCTTCGCGCGAGGCCCCCCGTCGCGAATGCGGGCGACTGGACCCGGACCTGGCGCCGGTCTACACTATACATAGGCAAGTATTGTAGGGACTGGCATGTCGCACACACCCAACGAAGGGCGAATGGCTTTCACCGCCGACGCAGCTCCCCGCGGCAACAGGCGGTGCCGCTTCGGCTTCACGCTGATCGAGTTGCTCGTGGTCGTGGCGATTGTCGCGCTGCTGATCTCCATCCTGCTGTCGACGGTCGCACGGGCCCGCGAGGCGGGCCGGCGGGCGGTGTGCGGCGCCCATCTGCATGCCACCGTGATCGCCTTGGAGGCGTACTCGCACGACAACCGACGGCAACCGCCCCTGTCGGTGATCGACTCGCTCCAGGCCGACGACGACGCCCGCTTCGGCGCGGGGAAGTACGAGTACTGGTTCGAGCGGAACTTCCTGATCTGGCATGCTCAACGGCACAGCACCGACGCGCCGCCGGAGTGGCAGTGGCCGCGGGCGTGGGGGGCGTGGTGTAATTTCGGCCTGCTGTACTGCACCCGGCAGATCTCCGACATCCGAGTGCTCTACTGCCCCAGTCAGAGGGACGAGCGATTTCGCTATGATACGGCGTACAACCCGTGGCCGCCGACCTTCGAACGGGCGATGGAGCCGAACGGGCGCGTGGTGAACCACACCAAGAGCAGCTTCGCCCGCCGCGCAGAGATGACCCACGTGGCGTGGGACCGCATCCCGCTGCGGCGTTTCGTCCTGAGCGATGTCCTGTGGGACATGAACACGGACCCGGCCATCATCCGCCGCACACACCGCCACGGCGTCAACGTTTCGTTCCGCGACGGACATATCCGCTTCGTGCAGGGAGAGAAGCTCCTGCACTGGGCCGACACGGTCGAAACCTGGGAGCAGCTCCAGGCGGGCGTGCGCGACCTTTATCAGTGGCTGGATGGTCGGCAGTGAGGCCGGTCGCCCGGCATCGGGCCGGATTCAATGGACTTCGCTCGGCGCCGCCCGGGGTCGTCCTCGTTCCGGAATCGCGTGGCACGTCGCGGTCGCCAGATCGGCGCTGAGCTCGCGCCGCCGATGGTTGAGCTGGTAGCGCAACCGGTTGAGGATGGAGGAGTGCATCTGGCTGACGCGGCTTTCGGAGAGGTCAAGCGTTGCGCCGATCTCCTTCATGGTCATCTCTTCGTAGTAGTAAAGCATGAGGATGAGCCGCTCGGCCCGCGTCAGGCCGCGCGTGACGAGCTCTTTCAGGTCGCGTCGCTGAATCTCCATGATCGGGTCCGTCCCTCTCTTGTCTTCCAGGACGTCCGTCTCCGAGACGTCCCGGGTGGAATCGGTTTCGAAGCACCGCCGGCTCAGCGAGACGAGTGACACCGACGTGGCATCGCGCGACAGCTTGTCGTACTCCTTTTTCGAGACGCCCAGGCGATGCGCAAGCTCGTCGTCCGTCGGAAGCCGGCCGAGCTCGGCTTCGAGGGCCTTGGTCGCGTTTTCCAGCTTGTGCGCACGGCTGCGAACCAGCCGCGGCACCCAGTCCATCGTCCGCAGCTCGTCCAGGATCGCCCCCCGAATCCGCGGGGAGCAGTAGGTCTCGAACTTCACGCCGCGATCCAGGTCGAACGCCTCGATCGCATCAATCATCCCGAAGATCCCGGCGGACATCAGGTCGTTGACGTCCACCTCATCGGGCAGCTTCGCGGCAATCCGCTGTACTTGACCAGCGGAAGGTACGCCTCCATCAGAGCGTTGCGGAGCGTCCGGGAGCCGGTCGCCTTGTACTCCCGCCACAACTGCTCGATGTCCGTTGCGCCGCGTGCGTCCTCTTGTACGGGAAGCATCTCGCTCCTCCACGAATACGGCACGGCTCAAGGCCGGCCTGCCTCCACCGCGGATTCCGAGGGTCTCGGAGCGTTCGCCTCGTCCCCCGCCGGCGCGGACGGGTCCGCCCGACGCAGCTCGGCCAGAAGTTCCTCGTGGCGTCGCACGGCATACTCGTCGATCACGCGCAGGGCGATGTACCCCAGCACGCTGCCGAGCAGGAAAAACGCCGCCATCGCCCACAGGGCGCGCGACAGGACGGCCGTGGCCGGGTTTCCGACGGCGACGCCGACGAGGATTGTCACGGCAAACGCGAACAAGCCCAGACAAGCTCCGCTCACTCTGACCATGTGAACCGCTGAGACCTCACCCCGCGTCCCCGGGCATACTTTTTAGCGGCGGCACGGGTACCGCTGTTTAGCGAAAAAACCGGCGACTTTAGCTACATTCCATCATGTACTCGGACCCAGCCGCACGTCGCGCCACCATCTCGCGGAATAGCGGACGCGTGGGCAACAAACCTCAACGACCGCGGCCGCCCCGCCGCGTTTTCCGGCCGGCTGCATCGGACCGAAGCGGCGAGGCTACAGGAAAAGATTTGCCACGCGGCGCAGCAGGCTCACGCCCGCCTCCGGCAGCCCCTGTTCCCGGGCAATCTTATCGGCCACGGCGGTGAGGCAACGACCGGCGGTGGAACCGGGCTGCCCCAACAGCACGGGGCACCTCTGCCGCACGGCCCAGCCGACGGCCTCGTCCTGCAACACGTACCCCAAATCCGCCAGCGGAAACCGCAGGAATCGCGCCGCCACGCTCGCGAGGCGCTCATAGACCATAAAGCCCTCGGATCGGCTCGCCGCCTGATTCACCACAAGGCCGATCGTCCGGTCCGTGTTGTGCCGGCTGAGCATCTTGATCATCGCGTACGCATCGGTCATGGCCGTCGGCTCCGGCGTGGAGACCACCACCACCATGTCCGCCGCGAGCCCGAAGTTGAGCACCGTCCGTGAGATCCCCGCCCCGCAGTCCAGCACGATCACCTGGTAGAGGCTTCGCACCGCCTGAAGGTCGCGGAGCAGCCGATGTCGCTCGAATTCGGAAAGATCGGCCAGGCCCGTCAGGCCGGACCCGCCGGCCAGCAGGTCGATGCCGCCGGGCGCCGCGACGATGGCCTCGCGGATATCCCGCCCGCCCCGAAGGACGTGCCACCAGTTCACGCGGGCGTCCACGCCGAGCAGCACGTCGGCGTTCGACAACCCCATGTCCATGTCGAGCAGGAGCACCCGCAGGCCGCGCGCCGCCAAGGCGATCGCCGCGTTGACCGCGATGTTCGTCTTTCCGACGCCGCCCTTGCCGCTCGTGACGGAGATCAGCCGCCCCGCCTCGACCGCCGCCCGGGCCCGGACCAGCCGCCGCAGTTTGGCGGCCTGATCCCGGGACTCCATCGGTGAACCCAATGACGTCATGACGCTCGCCCGTCCGTTCTGCCGCCCCAGCACACGGCATCCGCCCCACGACCGCCCAGAATCAGCTCGGCGATGCGCATCCCGTGGCCGACCTCGATATCGTCGGGCACATCCTGCCCGGCGGTGATATACGAAAGCTTCTTGTCGAACCTGCGAAGCACATTGAGCAGGACGCCGAACCCTACGGCCTCGTCCAGTTTGGTGAATACGATCCGATCCGCGCCCACCCGGCTGAATCGTTCCACCGCCTGGAGCAGGAACGCCTGATTGCAGTTCGAGGCCAGGACCAGGTGCGTCTCGTCGGGCCTGGCCACGCGCAGGAAGCGACTCAGTTCCTCGAGGCGCGGGCTGTCATTTTGACCCCGTCCGGCAGTGTCGATGAGCACCACGTCGCAGCCGCGAAGCCGGCCCAGGGCCTCGGACAGCTCCTCCGGCGTCATGACGACTTCGAGCGGAACATCGATGATTTGAGCATAGACACGGAGCTGATCGACGGCCGCAATGCGATAGGTGTCGATCGTGATGAGCCCGACGTTGAGGTTGTCCCGCAGCTTGAACTGCGCGGCAAGCTTGGCGATCGTCGTCGTCTTGCCCACGCCCGTGGGCCCCACCATGGCGACCACGCGAGGGCGGCCGTCGCCGCGAATGGCGATCGGCCCGGCGGCCGGCACCATCGAGGCGATGTACTCGCGAAGCCGCCGCCGAACGGCCTCGGGATCCGCCGGGGACGAGCCGCCCGGGGCCTGGCCGATTCGCTCGACGAGCTCGCGCGCCAGCTCTTCGGCCACCTCGGCCTGGATCAGGGCGAGATAGTCGCTCATCAGGCTTTCAGGAATCGACGGGGCCCGCGAGCGATGCGACTCGTGAAGCACCGCCTGCACCATTGACCGAAGCTGCGCGAGCTCCTCGCGCAATCCCCGATCGACGGCTTGAGCGGTTGGCGCCGGGGCTACGGGCGTTGCGACCTGCAAGGCGGTTCCCTCCGCCTGTCGAGCGCGACTTCCAGTCGACGCGAGCCCGATAATACCGCGCGAGGCACGGGGATGCAAGACGTTTGCGTCGCTCGTCGCGGTGATTTCGACGACCGTTCGGCCGCCTAACCCCATGAGCCCCCCCCGCTTGAAGGTTCGGGTGTGCAGAATCACCGCCTGGCGGCCCAGGTCGCGCTTCACCCGGGCCAGGGCCTCGGCCATCGAATTAGCTTGAAACGTTCGCAAATTCATCGGTCAGCACCACAATTCCCTGGGAACGAACCTCGACTCCACGAACGACCTCGTTGTAGCCAAGAACCGGAACATGGGGCATGGCCTGCTCGATCAGCCGCCGGACCCAACTGCGGACCTGCGGTGAGCACAAGACAACTGGGGTCTTTACCCCATTTCTCAGGGCAGCGGCGACCTGGTCGCGCATCGCCTCAATCACCCGTCCCTGAGTCGCCGGCGGCAGAGTCAGGTAACGGCCCTGGTCGCCCCCCTCGACATGGGACAGGATCAGGTCCTCGACCTGAGGGTCGAGCGTAATCGCGGACAGCGCGCCGTCGTCGCCCCGATAGAGCGCGCAAATGCTGCGGGCGAGCGCGTGCCGCACGTACTCGGTGAGCACGTCGATGTCCTTCGTGCGAGTCGCCCAATCCCCCAGCGTTTCGAGGATGGTCTCGAGATCGCGGATCGGAACGCGCTCGCGGAGAAGATTCTGGAGCACCTTCTGAAGCTCGCCCGACTTGATCGGTTCGGGAATGACCTCCTCGACGATCTTCGGTGAGCGTTCCTTGAGCGCATCCAGCAGCCGCGTGACCTGTTGCCGCGTGAGGAGCTCGGCGGCGTACTGCTTGATCACTTCCGTCAGATGCGTCGCGAGCACGCTGGAGGGCTCCACGACGGTGTAGTTGCGGTGTTCGGCCTCGTGCCGCTGCGGCGCTCCGATCCACAGGGCGGAGAGGCCGAAGGCCGGCTCCCGGGTCTCGATGCCGGGGACCGGCGCCGTCACGACGCCGGAGTCGATCGCCAGGAGATGGTCGGGCATCAGCTCGCCCCGCGCGACCTCGACGCCCTTGATCTTGATCACATAGCGGTTGGGCTCCAGCCGAAGCTCGTCCTTGATGCGGATCGGCGGCACGATGATGCCCAGTTCCGATGCGATCTGCTTTCGAATGTTGGCGATTCGGTCCAGCAGGTCGCCGCCCTGCTTGCGGTCCACCAGACGAATCAGGCCATATCCCACGTCGAGCTGCATCTGATCGACACCGAGGAAGGATTCGACCTTTTCCGGCTTGCGGGCCTCCGCCTGGGCCCGCGCGGTCTCCACGGCGGCGGCCGCCGCCCGTGCGCGGCTGAGCAGGAAGGCGATCCCGGCGCACCCGCCGCCCAGCAGCAGCAGCGGCGCCTGGGGCAACGGCGTAAAGGCGAGCATCGCGAGGAAGGCGGCGGACAGCGCCAGGGCCGTCGGCC
>CAZTVU010000036.1:23435-28714 GCA_964617025.1 uncultured Planctomycetales bacterium
ACGTGATTTGCGCCAGGACCTCCTCGCCCAGGTTCGTCTTGGCGCTGCTCCGCGTCACCAGCATGGCGGCGGCGATCGAGACGATGAAGGCCGGGATCTGGGCCGCCAGGCCGTCGCCGATCGAGAGTTTCGTGAAGACGTTGAGGCACTGCATGAACGTCAGCGGCGGGTTAAGCTCCATCATGCCGACGTAGATGCCGCCGAGGATGTTCACGAACGTGATGATCAGGCCCGCGATGGCGTCGCCGCGCACGAACTTGCTGGCACCGTCCATCGCCCCGTGGAAGTCGGCCTCGTCGCTGATCTCCTGGCGTCGGCGCCGGGCCTCCTGTTCGTTGATCAGTCCGGCGTTGAGGTCCGCGTCGATGGCCATCTGCTTGCCGGGCATGCCGTCAAGCGTGAATCGCGCCGCCACCTCGGCGATGCGGGTCGCCCCCTTCGTGATCACCACGAACTGGATGACGGTGATGATCGTAAAGATGATCACGCCGACGGCGAGCGACCCGCTGGCCACGAACTCGCCGAACGTCTGGATCACATGGCCCGCGGCGGCCGTGCCGTGCTGGGCGTTGGTCAGGATGAGGCGGCTGGAGGCCGTGTTCAGGACCAGCCGAAGAAGCGTCAGGGACAGCAGGACCGACGGAAAGGCCGAAAACTCCAGCGGCCCCCGCATGTACATGACGGACATCAGCACGATCGCCGAGACCGTGATGTTGGCGATCAGCAGCGTGTCCAGGAGCCACGTCGGCAGCGGGATGAGAATCACCAGCAGCAGGCTCGACGCCCCGATCGGCAGCAGCATGCCCCGATTCCGCTCGAGGAACCGAAACGGTCGTGATTCCGTCATCGCCGCCACGGCCATGTCACCGCACCATCCGTTCGCATCCCGCCGTCACGATCGGTCCCGGGGCCTCACGCCGCCGGCGCCGCGGTCGCGGACCGGCGAGGCACTCGCCCCGTCAGCTCGTACACATACGCCAGGATCTCCGCCACCGCCCGATAGAACGCCGCGGGCACCTCCTGCCCCACCTCCACCTGCTCGTAGAGCGCTCGCGCCAGCGGCCGCCGCTCGACGATCGGCACGCCGTGCTCGATCGCGATCTTACGAATCTGTTCCGCCATGAAGCCCTGGCCCTTCGCCACCACCTTCGGGGCGCTCATGGTTGCCTCGTCATACTGAAGCGCCACCGCGATCTCGGTCGGATTGGTCACGACCACATCCGCCTTCGGCACCGCCGAACGGATGCGTTGAATCGTGAGATTAAGCTGGATCTGGCGGCGCCGGCTCTTGATCTTCGGATCGCCCTCCATGCTCTTGAGCTCCTCGCGGACCTCCTCCTTGGTCATCCGCAGATCCCGCTCGTACTTATACTTGTGATAGACGTAGTCGGCGATGCCCAGAACCAGCAGCACGATCGCCAGTCGCAACGCCAGCGCGAACAACAGCTCGCCGAGCAGGGCGACGATCGTCCAGTGATGCAGCCCCACGGCGCTGACGACGAGGGCGTAGCGGTCCTTGAGCGTCAGGTAGGCCACTGCGCCCACGATCAGCATTTTCAGCGCGTTCATCCCGACCTGCACCGCCGAGTAGGCCGAAAACAACCGCTGGAACCCGTGGATCGGGTTCAGCTTGGTCACCTTCGGCGTCAGCGGCTTGAACGTCGGGTGCCAGCCCACCTGGGCCAGTTGCACCGCCAGGGCGGCCAAAAACACGCCCAGCAAGAGTGGCAGCAGCACGTAGGCGCCGGTCAGCATCGCGTTCAATCCCTCGGCCGGCATCTGCTCCGCACGAAGCAGCGCCGCCGTCCCGCCGCCCAGACAGTGCCGCATCGCCTCCAGGAGACGGTTCATCATCGGCCGCGCGGCGAAGAGAAAAACGATCAGCGCCGCCAGCAGCACGACCGCCGCGCCCAGATCCTGGCTCCGGGCCACCTGGCCCTGGTCGCGGGCCTCGGCTCGCCGCCGCGGGGTTGCGGGTTCCGTCTTTTCCGCCGCGCCGTCCGGCATGATTCACATCCGTCGCTCGCCTGAGCCCGGTCACGCGCCCGCCGGGCCGAGGACGTCCCGAATCGCTTCAAAGACCGTTCCAAACCCGTTTTCGAGCGCCGCCGTCGCGAGCGGGAACGTCCCCAGCAGCACGACGACGGCCACCAGAATCTTGATCGAAAACCCCACGCTCAGGACGTTGAGCTGGGGCATGGTCCGCGCCAGAAAGCCCAGCGCCGCCGCCGTCAGCAGCAGCGCGATCACCGCCGGCGCGGCCAGCCGCACGCTCAGCACGAACGAGGCCTGAAGCGTGTCGACCAGCATGTCGCAGACCGGCGTATCCGGCCGGTATCCCATCAGCGGCACGCGGGCGAAGCTGTCCAGCAGCGTGCGCACCAGCTCGCGCTCGCCGCCGATCGCGAGGAACAGGAGGCCGCCGAGGATGAAGTAGATCTCCCCAAGGACGGAGGCGCGGCTGCCGGTAACCGGGTCAAGCACCTGGCTGGCTGCCAGGCCCGCCTGCTGCTCAACGACCATCCCGGCCAGTTGCGTCGCGTTGAGGATCAGGCTGACCGCCAGCCCGAGCGACGCGCCGATGGCGAACTCGCCGAGCATACCCGCGGCGGCCCCGCCCCAGGTCAGGCCCGGGGCGACCCGCACGGCGGTCATGGGAAACACCGCGAATGTCATCGCCAGGACCAGGTGAAACTTGATCGCCCGCGGGATCATCGGCGCCCCGAGAATGGGCGAGGCGATCATCAGGCCGGCCATTCTCGCGAAGACCAGCGCGACGACCGGCAGCAGTCCCCCGTAATCCAGCAGTGTGCGGGGCATCGTCATCAAAACGGCGGCTCTCCCAGGAGCACGCGGGTGAACTCCACGAGACGCACCATGATCCAGGGCACGAACACGACGGTTGCCACGACCATCGCCACCATCTTGGGCACGAACTGCAGGGTCTGCTCCTGGAGCTGCGTGACGGCCTGGAAGAGCGCCACGGCCAGGCCCACCGCAAGCCCGATCAGCATGACGGGCGCGGAGACGACCATCACCATCCACAGAGACTCGCGGCCGAGATCAACGGCTGTGCGTATGTCCATGGTTCCTACTCAAAGCTGCTCAACAGCGACCCCACCACCAGATGCCATCCGTCCGCCAGGACGAACAGCAGGATCTTGAACGGCAGCGAGATCAGCACCGGCGGCAGCATCAGCATGCCCATCGACACGAGCACGGATGCAATCACCATGTCGATCACCAGAAACGGCAAATAGATCCGAAACCCCATCACGAAGGCCGTCTTCATCTCGCTGAGCACGAACGCGGGAATCAACGAGACCGTGCTCACGTCCTTGCGCTGCAGCGACCGGTCGGCGGGCAGCGGCGCCTGGGTCGCGTGCTCGTGAAACAGGTAGATCGATTCCTCGTTCCCCGCCCGCTCGATCTGATCGAACATGAAGCTCCGGAGATGCCCCAGGCCGATGTCCAGCGCCTGCGACTGCGTCATGCCGGGCCGGCCGTCCAGCCAGGGTCGAAGCGCCTCGCCGTGGATCCGCTGCCACGTCGGCGCCATGACGGCGAAGGTGATGAACAGCGACAGGCCGACCAGCACCTGCGACGGCGGCAGGCCGGGCACGCCGATCGCCTGGCGAAGCAGCGACATCACGATCACGATCCGCGTGAACGACGTGGTCATGATGAGGATCGCGGGCGCCAGGGAAAGGAGGGTCAGTAGGATCAGGATCTGGAGGGTGGCACTGACGCCCTCCCGGGTGGTCGCGGGGCCGGCCACGCCCCTCAGGTCCGGGATCCCCAAAGGATTGTCGATGGGCCCGGCCGACCCCAACGGAGAGACGCCGGGGCCTGCGTTGCGGAGCGGGCCCGCGGCGGCAATACCGTCCGCGACGGGCTGCGCCAGTGCCGCGCGACCGCCGCCCGCAACGGCCAGCGCAGCCGCCGCGCCAAGCATCAGCCGGATTGTCGAGCCTCCATGCCCTTTCACGGCGCTACTCCGTAGCGCTATCTCGTCGGAACGCAGCTCCCAGACGCCGCCGTCGCCTGCGGCGTCACGCCGACGCGGCGAACGAGCGTACCCGACTCAGCAAGCTGCGGACCTGCTCCCGGGCGGCTGCCCAGTCAGCGGCCCGGCCGACCGTAGCGGACTTGCCCTCGCCGTCCTCCGTCTGCCGCTGCGGATCGTATGACGCGACCTCGCGAAGGATCTCGCGTTCGAACGCGCCGGTGAGCGAGCGGGCACCGGCGCTGCCTGAACGGCCCACCAGGAGCGCCACCTCGTCCGCATCGGTAATCGTATCCAGACAGGTCAGGCGATCCGGCGCCGATCCCACGAGCACCGCCCGCCGCCCCACCTTCACCAGAATAATGCTTTGCTTCGGCGAGATCTGCTGGCGGGCGAGAACCTCGATCACGCCGCGGTTGCCCGCGCGGATACGCCACTCGCGAGGCACGAATCGCCGGGCCACCAGCGTCAGGCCGCCGATGATCAGAAGCACCAGCGCCAGCGGCACCAACTCGCGAACGCGGGCCGGCCAGCCCGCATCCGTGACGGAAGCCGCGGAGCGCTCCGCCGCCGCCGCATTCGCCTCATGGGACCGCGCCGCAACCCGATCGACGCGGCGCCCGATCGCACGTTCCTCCGACGCCGGCGCCGGCGCCTCCGTGGAGCCGGGCACCGCCGTCCGGTTTGCAACGACCTGAACCTCGGCGGATGCCGGCAGGCTTGCCGGAACCTCATCACCCGCGCCGACGACGCTCGCGAAAACCACGACCGCGATGGGGCCGAGGATCATGCTACACGCCCTCCGCCTGCGGAGAAACGATTTCATTGATGCGTACGCAGAAGTTGTCGTTCAGGACCAGGACCTCGCCGCGAGCGACGAGGCGGTCGTTGACGAGCACGTCCACCGGGTCACCGGCCAGCTTATCGAGCTCCACCACCGAACCTTCGCCAAGCCGCAGCACGTCCTCAACGAGCATCCGGCTCCGCCCCAGCTCGATCGTCACATGCAGGTCGACGTCACGAAGCAGATCGATGTTTCGCGTGGGCGCACCGTGTTCGGCCGCGCTGGACCAGTCCGGCAGGTTCACGGGCGAGGCGTGTGGCGGGAACGCGCGCGTGTCGCCCGAGGATGCCGCACCCCCGGACGCGCCAGGGGAGATCTCCTCAGTGCCGCCCCTGGGCTCAGACATCGCGCCGCCGCCCGGCGACGGACCGTCCGCGGTCGAAGCCGCATGGAAAGACGTAGAACCCGCTTCCGGCACGGGGCGGGCGG
>CAZTVU010000037.1:0-16305 GCA_964617025.1 uncultured Planctomycetales bacterium
GTGGTTGAATCGACTCCCCGTCGGCTGCGCATCTGGCTGTACTCCTTTGCGTAGGAGCCCCGACCGATCACGGTGCGCGTCTGGCAGTTGGTGCCGGGGCGCTACAGGCTCCATGAAGGCGAACAACTGAAAGGGGAGTTTCCGTTTCAGCACCGATACGCGTGGCAACCGCGGTCGCCCGTGGAAATCCGAAAGCGGGGCGACGGCGTGCCGGTCACGCTGCCTCCCGGAAAGGTATGGGTCGTGGATCTTCGGCTTGACGAAGCGATGCCGACGCCTCCACGCGCGTGTGACCTGGCCGTGCATGCGCGGGATCTGACCGTGCAGGGCAAGCGGCTCCTGGCGAATGTGCACAACATCGGCAATGCCCCGGCCGAGAACTGGGCGGTCGCCCTGCAGAAAAAGGAGGGGACGCGGTGGGCCACGTCGGCCGTTCGGCGCGTTGCGAGGCTGTCTGCGCCGGTTAACCTGTCGCCGTACGTCGAACGTGTCCTCTTCGAAGCGCCCGGTCTCGACCTGACCGCGAGTTACCGCATCATCGTCGACCCGGAGAACGAGATTGACGAGATCTGCGAGACGAACAACACGGCGGAGCTGCTTCCGGATCCGGTCGGTCCCGTCGCGGTTCGCCTGCCCGAGGAGGGCGAGCCCGCGAACTCAGTGCCGCCGGGGCTGGAGCTTGATCTGGGCGACGGGCTGAAGATCGAGATGGTGCCGGTTCCGTCCGGCGAATTCACGATGGGCTTGCCGAACGACGAGCCGCGGGCCGCGGCCTATGAGCGCCCGCCGCACCGCGTTCGCATCGACCGGCCCTTCTACCTGAGCAAGTACGAAGTGACGCAGGCGCAGTGGAAGCGGGTGATGAGCAATCAGAATCCGTCGCGTTTTCAGGGCGATGAGAATCTGCCGGTGGAGATGGTCAGTTGGAACATGGCGTGTGACTTCTGCGAACGCCTGAGCCGACGGGTTCATCGCCGGGTGCGGCTGCCCAGCGAGGCCGAGTGGGAATATGCCTGCTGAGCGGGGTCCACGACGTACTGGTCGTTCGGCAACAACGCGAAGGACCTCCGCGACCATGCCTGGTATGGCGGAAGCTTGGTGGGAAGCCGGACCCACCCGGTCGGCACGAAGAAGCCGAATGCGTGGGGCCTGTACGACATGCACGGCAACGTGCGTGAATGGTGCGCCGACTGGTTCGAACCCTACCCCGGGACGAAGGCGTCGCCGGCGGAGTTTGCCGAGCCCCGCCAGCGCATCCTTCGCGGCGGATCATGGGACTGGGTCGAGCCGGAGAACCTCGGGTCCGCGCGGCGGGATCGCGCGGTGCCCGACGCGCGCCGCGATCACTATGGATTGCGCGTCCTGGTCCCCGTGGAGTAGGCGTCGTCGATTTCGATCATGGTGACGGAGTGGGGAAGCAGGGTCATGTCGAACGACAGGGCCTCGCCGTTGGCGCGGCCGGTGTCCGCCGTTTCGAGCTCCGCCCGGGAGCGGTCGTGCCAGACGTTGCTGTGTGTCGGGTCGATGAGGAATCGCCTCCAGCGTGCGGTGCGGAGGGGTTCGGGCAGCGGGGCGATCGTCAGGCGAACCTTCCGGGGCGTGGCATAGCGATAGTTGAAGCTGACGACGATGACGTGGAGCCTGGCGGCCTTCGCATCGAACGCGGCCAGGGCGCAGATCTCGTCGTCGGTGCCCGTGACGGCCAGTTGCCGTCCGCGGAGGCGGTTGAACATCTTCGCCATGTTGTAGGCGGGTTTGGGCACGTTCTCGCGGATGATCAGGGCGAAGCTGCCGCGAAGATTGCTGTCGTTATCCTTGACGTAGAAGAAGCAGGGGCGGTGGATCCTCTCGGGGAGAATAGCTCGGATGAGGCCGTCGGCGCACCAGGCCGCGCCCATCTCGTGGTCCTGCGGGCGATCGGGCCACCAGGAGAAGTTCCACTCGGTGAGCATGAACATGCGCACCCGGTCGCGGAGGGCGGGGAACTCGTCGAGGTACCGGCGAAAGGTGCGGGCCTCCTCGGCGATGATGTCGGCGGGGTGGAAGTATTCGTGCCAACTGATGAAGTCGAGGGGCAGGTTGCGTTCGCGGCAGAAGATCATGAGGCCGCGGGCGAAGGCCTTGCCACGGACGGCGTAGTTGCGGTCGGGCGATCGCTCGAACGGGCCGCTGGCGAGGCACGGGCCGCCGATGCGGGCCTCGGGGTCGGCGCGTCGAATGCCGGCGGCGGTCGCGGCGTAGAGCTTGAGGTAGGCCTCGAGGAGTCGGACGTCATCCTTGCTCTCCGCGGGTCTGCCGAGGGCGGCCTCGTAAATCCGGGCATACTCCGGTGCGCCCGTGTCGTTGGGGCCCGGCTTGATCCAGCCGGCGTTCACTTCGTTCCAGACCTCCCACCAGGTGACGCGCAGGCCCGCATCGATCAGGTGGCGGGCGGCGCGGAAACAGAGCTCCTCCCAGAGCTTGTAGTCCTTTGGGGCGCTGTGACGCTCGGGGTCGGGAACGGCGTCGAAGGCTTCCGGCATGTAGGAGGCGCAGAGGATGGGGTCGGCGCCGACCCTTCGCATGAAGGCGACCCGTCGCTCGAGGTCGGTGAAATCGTAAACGTAGTCGCCGTCGGGGCCCTTTTTGACGGCGTTCGTGAACACGTTGTCCATGCGGAACCAGCGGAAGCCGGCGTCCTTCAGCTTGGCCGCCGTGGCGTCGTCGTAGTCAGCCATGCCCCCGCCCTGGCTGAGGCCGACGATGCCGTCGGGCAGGGGCCCGAGGGGCCTGCCTGCGTCGACGCGGACATGTAGCACATCTCTCGCCCGGCGCGGGTCGATCAGGACCCAGTCGGCCTGGCTGAACTCGCTCTCGCCTTCCGAACCCAGGTTTCCGTACGCCTGAATCGCCAGGCGAACCCGTCGTCCGGGCTCGGCCGCCTCCGCGATGAGCACAAGGGCCGGGTGATCGTTGTCGTAGCGCGTCTGGAGGGCGCCGTCGACGTAGACATCGCCGCCCGCGGCGCAACTGAGCTGGATGCCCACGGGATTGCCCCCTGTCGGCTTGCCGTCGATGACGTCCGGGATCGAGACGTCGGCGATGAGCCAGTAGAAGTCGTCGTGGGTCTTCCACTTGTGTTTGAGGCGGACATCGACGGCGTCGCCGGGGAGGTCGCGGGGCGCGTTCCGTTCGTGTTCGCTCCGTCGGAACATCTTCCACGTGACGTCCACGGGTGCGGCGAAGGCGTGGGTCGATGCGAATGCGATGCATGCGGACAGGCCGGCCAGTGTGTACTTCATCGTGCGGCTTCTCGCTTTCGGGTTTTTGTGTGCGTCAGTCCCCGCGGATCTTACCCGTCATCGGCACGAACGCACAGGGGAAGAGGGTTTCCGTGCGGCGGGACCCGTCGGCCTGCTTCGTCATGACGGTCAGCTCCTGCACGTATCCGGCCCGGCCGAGCGGGATGACGATGCGGCCGCCGGGGCGGAGCTGGTCCCAGAGGGCGTGGGGCAGATGCTCGGCGGCGCAGGTGATCAGGATTCCGTCGAACGGGGCGGCCTCCGGCCATCCGAAATAGCCGTCGCCGCAGCGGGCCTGGATCGTGGTGTAGCCCAGGTCGGCGAGCCGTCGGGCGGCGGCGTCGGCCAGCGGCTTGAGGATCTCGATGGTGTAGACATGCGGCGTCAACTCCGAAAGGACGGCGGCCTGATAGCCGGTGGCGGTGCCGATTTCGAGGACCCGCGCGTCGGGCGGCAGCCGGAGCGCCTCGGTCATCACCGCGACGATGTACGGCTGCGAGATGGTCTGGTCGTGGCCGATGGGCAACGGATGGTCGCCGTACGCGCGCTGGACGTGCGGCGTCGGGACGAAGAGATGGCGGGGCACCTCCCGCATGGCGGCCAGGACTCGCTCATCGCGGACCGGCACGCGGCCGTCGGGGGATGCGGCGATCTGATCGGCGACCATGCGGAGCCGCTCCTCGCGGCGTTCGGTGAAGCGGGGGCGATTCCACGCCGCACGCGTGGTCGTTGCGGTCGTCGTGGCCGGCCGTGAGGCGGGGCGAGAAGCTGCCCCCGCCGGCAGCACGGATTGATCGGCCTCGCACGCAGCGAGAAGAAGCATGCCGACAAGAGTCGCCCCGGCGTTGATCCGTGCCATTCTGCGCGCCTCAGTCAAACCGCATCGCATCGGCGTATTGCCGCAGCCGCGCCTCGACGTCGGCGCGGCTGGCCGAACGGATGCGATTGACCCCGAAGTCCTCGATCGTGAACGACGCCGTCATCGTCCCGCGGACCAGGGCCCGCTTGAGCTCCTCGAAGCCGAACGTGCCGACCGACGCAAGATAACCCATCATGCCGCCGGCGAAGCTGTCGCCGGCGCCGGTCGGGTCTTTGACGTCCGTGGTGGGGTAGGCCGGCAGGACGAAGACGCGGTCGGGGCTGACCAGCATCGCGCCGTGCTCGCCCTTCTTGATCACAACGAACTGCGGCCCGCATTCCAGGATGCGGCGCCCGGCGCTGATGAGGTTCGTCTCGCCGGTCAGGAGGCGGGCCTCGCCGTCGTTGAGGATCGCCCCGTGCGCCTTGGAGAGAGTGTTGAGGAGGGCATCTCGTGCGGTGTTGATCCAGAGGTCGCGCGTGTCGACGACGATCAGCCGGGCACCGGTGCACTGGCGGATGAAGTCGGTCTGGAGCGCCGGGTGGGTGGCGGCGAGGAAGACGTGGGGCGTGTCGCGATAGGCGGGGGGGATGGTCGGCGGCGCTTCGGCGACGACGTTGAGGTCGATGTGGAGTGTCTCGGCGTCGTGCATGTCTCCGACATACTTGCCGGACCAGCGAAAGGTCTTGCCGCCCTTGCGAACCTCGAGCCCGCTGAGGTTGATGTCGCGCTCGGCAAGAAGCTTTCGGAATTCGCCGGGAAAGTCCTCGCCGACGACGCCGACCAGGCGCACGGATGAGAAGAGCGAGGCCGCGAAGGAAAAGTGCACCGCGGAGCCGCCGAGGACGTCCTGGGCCGTGCCGAACGGCGTGACCAGGGTGTCGATGCCGATTGTTCCGGTGACCATCAGGGACATAGTCGCTCCTGTCGTCAGCAGGTTTGCGACGACTGTACGCTCCGTCATGGCATAACGCAACGGAGGGAAAGCGAGAAAGCGAGAAATCGGAAGAGCCGAAAAGGGAGCGACGAAGCGACGGAGCGACGGAGCGACGAAGGGGGAGGAGGAAAGTGAGAAAGTGGGAAAATGGGAAAGTGAAAAAGTGCCCAGGGCAGCCTTTGGCCGTGATCAAGAGGATGCGCGAGTCTCGCTCGTCGGTGATGCGAGCATATTGCTCGTCGGTTGCGCCGAAAGGTTCTAGCCTGATCTCGACTTGGACGGCGGTTGTTCAGGCCGTCTTGCCGGGCGCGGCCCGCGCGTTTTGGACTGCGGCGGCCTTGCCGCCGCTTTTCCTGCGGCGAACGGTGACGCCCCCGCGCGTCGCAGACCGTCCGAGCCAAAGCGGTGGCGTTGCCACCGCAGTCCACAAGCGCCGACGGAGAATGAGTGGCGCGAACTGGATCGCCGCAAACGCGCGAACGCGGCCGGATCCTCTTCGGAAAAGCTTGCCGGGGGCACAAGAAAACGGGGGAGATCATTTGAAAAACCGAAAGAATAGGAAGGGAGCGACGAAGCGACCGAGCAACGAAGGGGGAGGACGAGGGTGAAAAAGTGGGAAAGTGGAAAAGTGCTGAAAGTGGAGGAAGCGATCCGGCGACGAAGGGGGAACGGGGCGCAACGCGTGTGTCACTCGCGGATTCGCGCGGGGGAAACGGCACGGCCGCGCGACCTGTGGATTGCGAAGAGCACGTACTTCCCGCCGCTGGCCTTGACGGCCTCAGAGAGGCGAAAGGGCACGGCCGCGCGACCCGCTTCGTGCAGGCCGCGCGGCCGGTTGGAATCCTACACGGACGTGTTCGTCCTGTCGTGTTACGGGCAGGACGCCGGCCGGTTCGGGCCGTTGAAACACGTCTGGAAGAAGCCGAAGTCGGTCAGGTCGACGTCCAGATCCTTGTCTGTGTCGAGGCACGCACACTTCTGCTGATCGACCGGCGGACCCGGCCACGGGCGGTTCGGCCCGTTGAAACAGGCCTGGAATACGCCGAAGTCGGTCAGGTCGACGTCGCCGTCGCCGTCGACATCCTGCGGCGGCGTCGCGCAGGCGCTGGTGACCTCAAAGGCCCCCGCAAGTGTGGCGTCCGCACAGGTCGAGACGACCACGTCCCACAGGCCGAGCGCGGCCCCGGCAAGGTTCAGATCCGCCGTGAGGCTCAGCCCGTCGCCGGCGACCACGACATTCGTGGCGACGATGTCCGTCTCACCGGTTTTGCGGAGCTTGACGGTCGTGCCGCCGACCACGAGGTTCGTCGCGCCGGTGATCGACACACTGACCGTCGCCCCGGTCGCCGCACTGGTCGGTGCCACGGCGGTGACCGTCGGCGGCGTGCACGCCGGCAGGAGGAGATACCGCAGCGAAATGGGCTGGGTCAGGTCCACCTGCGGGTTGCCGAGGCCGTCGAGCAGAGCCGCGCCCGTGCTGTTGGTGGTCAGACGAACCCATCGCGTGGCCGCCTCGTCCTTGAACTGGAACTCGATCCGGACGGACTTGGCGCTCGCGTCGCCCCGGGTGGCGTCGATCGTCGAGACGCTCGGCAGCGTCAGGAGATTGGCGCTCGTGCTGCCGGAGAATGTGGGCTCCTGGAACATGACCTGCTTGCCGGCATCGAACGATTCGAAGTCGGCGAACACGGAACCGCCGCTCGAGACGTTATCGATGTACAGCACGTAGGGACCGGTGTCCGCACTGTCCGGCCCGGCGGTGATCGCGAGGTGCTCGAGGACGCCGAACGTGCCGTCCAGCGTGCCGGCCCCGGTGAAGGCGAGCCTCGGATCGGTGGCCGGATCGAACGTGATGGTCTGCCAGCTTGTGCTGGGCGTGATGGGCTTGCCGATCGGTGCGGTGCCGTTCTTGGTGCTGGCGCCGACCCAGGTGATGTTGGCGCCGGTGGTGCCCCCGTCCGCGCCGACGCCGCCCGTGAGGCTGGTGTTCTCCCGGATGCCGAGCGTCAGGAGGAGGCCCTTGTTCACGCCCGAGCCGACGATGGCCGCCGCCGAGTTGCAGTTCTCGACGCCGTCGATCGTCTGCGTGGCCGTGATCGACTGGCCCTTCGACAAAGCCGGGCTGACCGTCACGGTCGCGGCACCGGCATCCGGGACGGCCGTGCCGATCAGGTTGGCGCCTTCGTACACCGAGACGAGCGTCGCCGCCGCGTCCACGCCGACGACCTGAACCGTCGTCGAACCCGCCGCCAGGGGCCCGGTGACCGTCGGCGCCTTGCATGCCGGCAGCAGCAGGACCCGTATCGTGATCGGCTGGGTGAGATCGACGATGGGGGTGGGCCGGGCCGGGGCGCGGTCCGTCGTCAGACGGATCCAGCGGCTGACCGACTCGTCCCGGAAGGACCATTGAATGCGATTCGACTTCGTGCTCGCATCGCCGCGGGTGTCGTCGACCACGGCGACGTTCGGGGTGGTCGCGATGTTCGCGCTGGTGCTGCCCGAATAGCTGGGCTGGCGGAACAGGACGGTTGCGCCGGCGTTCGCGGCCTCGAAGGTCTCGAACGTGATCCCGCCGCTGGTGACGTTATCCACGTACAGCGTGTACGGGCCCGTGTCCGGCGCGGCGGCGTCGATGGAGATGGCCAGGTGTTCGAGGACTCCCTTGGCGCCATCGAGCACGCCGTTGCCCGAACTGAACGAGCGGATCACGCTCTCGGCCGTCGGGTTGAACGTCACCGTCTGCCACTGCGGGCCGGGCGTGATGAGCTTGCCCTGCGGTGCGCCGCTCGTGACCGTGCCGTCGTTCGGATCGTTCGGATCATCGGGGATGATCCACTCGATGGCGGTGCCCTGGCTCGCCGAACCGTCGTCGCCGATTTCGCCCGGGAAGGACGTGCCCTCGCGGATCCCCAGCGAGAGGCGGATCGCGGCGTTGTGGCCGGAGCCGACGACCGGGCCGCCGCTGGTGGGCGTGCAGCCGGCCAGGCCGGAGATCGTCTGCGTTGCCACGATCATCTGGCCCTTGACCAGCGGCGTGACGGTCACCGTCGTGCTCGTGCCGCTGATGCCACTCGTCTTCGTGCCAAGCGGCGTGGGGTTGCCGACGGCGTAGACCGTGACGGCGGTGGCGCCGGCGCTGAGGCCGGTCACGGTGACCGTCGTCGCGCCGGCGGCCAGCGGTCCGCTGACGGTGACGGCGCCGATCTGCGAGCAGTCGTTGACCTTCGGGCCGACCGTGGGCACACAGCCCTGAATGCCGGCGACCGTCTGTGTGGCGGTGATAACCTGGTTGGCGACCAGGGGCGTCACGCTGACCACCTCGGTGCCGGTGCCGGAGAAGCCGGACGTCTTCGTGCCGATCTGAACGCCGTTCGCGTAGACCGTGACGGCCTCGGGTGCGGCCACGACGTTGGTGACCGTGACCGTCGTCTGGCCGGCGACGACCGGGGTCTGGACGGTGACCGCGGCGGTCTGCTCGCACGGCTCCGGTTCGACAAGAACCAGATTATCGATGAGGACGTAAGTGGTGCCCCACGTGCCGGAGTTGGCGCGGAAGCGGCCGGAACTGCCGATGCCGCCGGTGACGGCGGTGCTGAACGAGACGACGATGGAGTCGCCCGCGTTCGCGTTGAATTCCGGCGTGACAAGCGTCTGGGGTCCCTTCGAGGTGTCGTCGCCGGAGGTCAGGCCCTGATAGCTGGGGCTGCTGACGATCGCGGCGGCGTCGAGCAGCGAGCCGAGATCGGCGTTGGTGCCGACGCAGTCGCATCCCGGGTTGTTTGCGGGTCGGTGATTGCCGTTGACGGTGACACCGAGCTGCCACGCCCGCGGGCCGTTCAGGCCGCTGGAGCCCGTCTCGACGACGTGGACGTCCGCCTTGACGCGGAACGTGCCGCTCTTGGGCACGACGGCTTCGAACTTTCGATAGAGGCCGTTCGTGAAGCCGCCGTCGGAGTACTTCAGCGCCTTGCTGGAGGTGCCGGTGAAATTCGCCGACGTGACGGAGCCGAACGTGCACTGATGCGCGCCGTACCACCTGGAGTTGTCATACGTGGGCCCGGCGCCCGGGTCGCTGGTGTAGGTGGGGCCGGTCGTGAAGTCGTCGAGGACGGTCACGCCGACGACCGTGACTTCCGGCGAGGGGGCCGACTCGACGCCGCCGAGGACCTGCGTCGCCTTGAGCACGTCGCCGGCGACCAGCCCGAGGCCGGCCGTCGAAAAGACGTGCTTTCGATTGGCGGCGTCGCTGTACGGCGGCGTAGCGGTGGCCACGAGGACGTTGTTCTTGTACAGCCTGACGGCCTCGGCGCCGTCCGGGGCCGGTGCGGTGGTATCGGTGTTGTCGATGAAGGCCACGGTGATGCCGGTGGCCCAGGCCGGCACCGGCGAGAGGATGCGGAGCGGGTCGGGCGTGGACGAAGTAATGATGACGTCGTCGATGTTCAGGAAGATCTTCTTGGTGATCGTGTCCGGCGTGGCACCGCTCGGCTTGCGAATGGCGAGGCTGTCGAGCGTGCCGCGCATGTTGGGGGACGAGAGGACGCCGTCGCCGGTGGTCCCGAGCGCCTGGACGATGTTTTTCTCGACGGGCGTACCGCCATCGAGCGACACCATCACCTTGGTCGGGTCGGTCCCGAAGGTCCATTCGACGGTGTGCCAGACGAGCCCGTCCTGGATGATCGTGCCGCCGTCGGGCGTGTAAGGAGCGGCAATGTTGGCGCTGTCGACGCCGACGAAGAACAGCTCGAAGCCCGATGTGGCGCCGCGCTCGCCGAGCGGGAGGTCGTCGCCGGTTTCACGCACGATCAGCGAGACCTCCACGGCACCGGAAAGGTTCTCCTGCTCGGTCGCGTCCAGGGCGTAGAGCGAAAACTTCATCGAGACCTTGTCGCCCGGGCCGAAGCTGATGACCGGGGCCGGGAACTTCGGCTCCACGCCGGACGCGGGACCCGTGATCACGCGGACCCACGTGGTGCTGTCGGTCGGATCGACCCAACTGAAGCGGAGTTCCTCGTTTCGCTCGCCGACAAAGGGGGCCTGGGCTGTCAGCAGGCTGTCGCTGCCGTTGTCGCCGCCGAGCGTACCTTTGCCGCAGCCGGCCGGGTCCACAATGAAGTCCTTCGTCGCATTGGCGTACTCCGCGCGGTTGAAGAGCGGCGGAGTCGGGTTGTTAACGCAGGAATCGTCGGCGGTGCCGTAGAGGGCGATCGACTCGAAGTCGAACACGCGTATGGCACCCCACGTCGCGGGCACGGCGGCCAGCACGACCACGGCACCCAGAATTGAGACGGTTCGTCGCTTCATACCGGACATCTCCTTTTTTGCAGACCAGGCCCGCTACGTGCAGGCTGCCTCATTCTCTCGGGGAACGGCTCCCCGCCTGTCCTTCCGTTCGGGTGCCGGCGGCGGTCGGTCTGCTGACCGCACGTTGCCCGCGGGCCGCGCGTGACCCGCCCCGACCTTGTTTTCCGTTGTCTTCGGCCTCGAGCCGAAGCCCGATTCTCCCCCCGATCTGACTGCGGCGTTGGCCGGTCCACCGAGGTTCGCTCGTCCTGCCAACCGCCACGTCGAACGAGTATCGGCGGCAAGTGGTCGCGGCGGAAGGTTCATATAACCCTCTACTAATAAGAGGGATATAGTATCTACGGGATCGCTCCGCCAACCCGCCCTGCCATACCTCCGCCAGCTTGCGCCCCATGGGAGATTCGCCAGACGAGCCCGGGAGCCTCTCTGGCAACTACCCTCGCCATTGTACCATTATATAATTCGAATCTCAAGGGGGAAGCGGAAAATGGGGAAGTATCGATACGCGAGTCTCATGAACGGAGTTCCTATATATAGAAGACTTTCTGTGTCTTCACTTTCTGTTTGGCCGAACGGCGTTCCTACGCGTGCCCCGTTGGGGTGTCCTACGTACTCTGGTCGCGGACTTGGCGGATGAGATAGGGGGCCCGACGTCGGCTTGGTCCTGGATTATCGGATCGATTTCTCCGGCAGGGCGGCCTGAATGCCCTGATCAAGGGGCATTGAGTCGGGCAGGGCGCCGCACTCCTTCATCAAGCGCTGCAACTCAGCCGTGAGGTGGGCGAGGACGCGGGCGGCCCCGGGATCGTCGACCCGGTTGCGGCGTTCATGCGGGTCGTGCTCCAGGTCGTATAGCTCGGCCCTGTGGCGGTCGGGTGCGTCGTCGCCGTGCGGATAGCGAATGTACTTCCAGGTCGTGGTACGAACGCCGCGGACATTGGGCGTGTAGGGGAACTGCTTCTCGTAGTCGTATTCGTAGTACCAGGCGGTGCGCCAGCCGGTGGTGTCGCCTTGAAAAAGCGGCTTCCAGGAACGGCCATGGGCGTTCGGCAGGGGCTGCGTCCGGCAGATGTCGACGATCGTGGGGGCGAGGTCGATGTTGAGGGCCATCTCGTCGAGGACCGTGCTCGGCCGAATGAGCGGCGGGAAACGCATGATGAGGGGTATGCGAATGCTCTCCTCATGCATGGTTCGCTTGTCGATCATGCCGTGCTCGCCAAGAAGGAAGCCGTTGTCGCTGAGAAAGATCAGGAGGGTGTTGTCGAGCCGGCCGGTGTCGCGCAGGGCCTCATAGACGGCGCCGACGCTGTCGTCGACGGAGGCGATCGTGCCGAGGTAGCTGCGAACGAACTCAGCGAAGGTCTTGACGCCATCGGGTGAGCGGTCGGGGAATGTCTTGCGGAACTCGTAGAGCGGGCCGTAGATGCCGTGCCAGGTGTCGAGTCGCTGTTCGACCCAGGTCGGCTTGCCGGCGAGGTCGAGGGCGCTGGCCGGGTACGTGATCGTCGCGCCGTCGTAGAGGTTTCGGTATCGCTCCTCGGGGACGAACGGACCGTGCGGGGCCTTGTGGCCGAGGATGAGGAGGAAGGGGCGCGCGTGCGGACGGCGGAGCCAATCGACGGCGAACTCGGTGACGACACGGGTGTAGTAGCCCTCTTTTCGCACGTGCCGGCCGTTGACGTTGAATGTGTTGTCGTGGTAGCGGCCCTGGCCGGTGTGGCTGACCCAGTGGTCGAAGCCGGGTCGCGGGGCGTCGTCCTGCTCGCCCATGTGGAACTTGCCGATGTAGGCCGTCTCATAGCCGGCGGCCTTGAGGCTGCGGGGATAGCTGGGCAGGTCGGCGGGGAAGTCGGTGAAGTTGTTGACGACCTTGTGCGAGTGCGCGTAGAGGCCGGAGAGCATCGAGGCCCGGCTGGGCGAGCAGAGGGAGGTCGTCACGAAGGCGTTGCGAAAGCGTGCCCCCTCGGCGGCGAGCCGGTCGATGTGAGGCGTCCTGATGCCGAGGTACGGCCGGTCGGCGCAGCCGACGCAGTCCCAGCGCTGGTCGTCCGTGAGAATCACGACGACGTTGGGCCGGGCGGGCGCGGTGGCCGTTGCGGGCGGTGCGGCGAGGCATCGCGGCCCTGCGCCGGCGGCCGTCAGCAGGAGGATCACGGCGGACGAGACGAGGCGGTTGAAGGTGCGCGTGTTCATGGCGGACGGGAGTATAACCCACCGGCGGCCGGGCCGCCCGTTTGATGGCCGCGAGGGGTTGTTCGTTGTGAGAATCAGCCGCGGAGCTGAGAAGATAGCCGACGAGGGCGTCGGCTCTACTTGGAAGGGAAGGTGGGCGAACCTGCGGCTGCGCCGCAGAACCGTGCGCTACGCGCTGCGGAACCGCTTACCGTAGTCGCGCGCCCGTTGCGGCGGACCGGGGTGGGGCTTGAGAGCGATAGATAGCCGGCGAGGGCGTCGGCTCTACGCGGGCGGCGGCTCTATTGTGCTATTGCGCCTTGGGGGGTGTGGGCTGGAAGGCTAGTTCCTTCATCAGGCGCTGGAGTTCGGCTTTCATCTGGGCCAGCTTGGGTTGCGCGGTCGGGTCCGCGACCAGGTTGCGCATCTCGTGCGGGTCGCGCTTCAGGTCGTAGAGCTCGTCGATGTCCTTGATCTCGGGGTAGGCGACATACTTCCAGTCCGCGGTGCGGACGGCGTACATCGTGGGGATCGCCGGCAGCCACGCCTCCTTGTAGTACGCATAGAAGAAGCTCGTCCGCCAGGGCGGGCTCTGGCCTGCGAGGATCGGCTTGAGCGATCGGCCCTGCATCGTGGCGGGGGGCCTGACGCCGGCCATGTCGAGGATGGTCGGGGCGACGTCGATGTTGACGACCATTTGTTCGGAGACGGTGCCGGGCCTGGCGATGCCGGGGCCGCACACCAGCAGCGGGATGCGGATGGATTCCTCATGGGCGGTCCGCTTGTCGCCGCGGCGGTGCTCGCCGTGGAAGAAGCCGTTATCGCCGGCGAAGAGGATGACGGTGTTGTCGAGTTGTCCGGCGTCCTTGAGGGCGGCGAGGACGCGGCCGACGCTCTCATCCACGGCGGCGAGCGTGCGGAAGTAGTCGATGCGAGCCGGAGTTCTCGGGTCCCACGGCTCCGGCGGGATGGAGTCCGGCACGGGCTGTGTGGCGGCCTGCGGGCCGCGTTTTCGTGCGCCCCCGACGTGGCGGGCCCGCTGCCAGGCGGGCTTGCCCTCGAACGTGTCTCGGAAGCTCGGCGGCTCGGGCATGCGGGCGTCGGCGTACAAGTTCTTGTGGCGGTCGGCGGGGGTGAACGGGCCGTGGACGGCCTTGTGCCAGAGGCAGAGGCAGAAGGGCTTCTGCCGGGGCCTCTTGAGGAAATCGACGGCGTATTGCGTCAGGAGGTCGGTCATGTAGCCGGTGGCCTGGAAGTCGCGGCCGTTCTCGTTGAGCTGCGGGTCGATGTACCTGCCCTGACCCTTGAAGCTGAGCCAGTAGTCAAAGCCGGGGCGGGGCGTCGCGACGTTCTTCATGTGCCACTTGCCGACGAAGGCGGTCTCGTAGCCGGCCGCCTGGAGCTGCGACGCGAAGGTGGGCATGGCGTGGTCGAACTCCTGGTTCTCGTTGGTGTGAGCGCAGGCGCCGGTGAGGAACGCGGCCCGCGACGGGGCGCACAGCGACGTGGTGACGAAGGCGTTGGCGAAGCGGACGCCGCCGGTGGCGATGCGGTCGATGTTCGGCGTCTTCACGAAGGGGTGATTCATGCAGCTCATGGCGTCCCAGCGGAGATCGTCGACGAGGATGAAGACGAAGTTGGGCCGCCGGGCTTCGGCAGCGGCGGGCGCGGCCAAGCCGAGGACGGCGGCGGCCGTTGTCAGGAGCGTTCGGGTGATCGCGGTCGGCATGGTTCCGGTCCTCCGGAGAAGAGAATCGCGTGGCGATTGTGTCCGGGCGACGGCCCACCTGACTCCGTTTGCCCTACGCTCGTCGGCCGTTGAACTCATGGAAGGCGTCGATCATCGCCACTACGTTTGCGATCGGCACGTTCGCCTGGACGTTGTGCACGGCGTTGAAAACGAAGCCGCCGTCGCGGCCGAAGACCTCGCACCGGCGCAGGACCTGCTCGCGGACGTCGGCGGGCTTGCCGAAGGGGAGCGTGCCCTGCGTGTCGACGCCGCCGCCCCAGAACGTCAGGTGCCGGCCATAGGTGTCCTTCAGGTGGTTCGGGTCCATGCCGGCGGCGGAGCACTGGACGGGGTTGAGGATGTCGAAGCCGCAGTCGATGAAGGGCTTGAGGAACATCTCGACGGCGCCGCACGAGTGCTTGAAGCTCTTCCAGGCTGTGTTCTTGTGGATCCAGGCGTTGACGCGTTTGTAGTAGGGGGCATACAGCTCGTTGAACGTCTCCACGGAGCAGAAGGCGGACGTCTGCGTGCCGAAGTCGGTGCCGCAGACGAAGACGGCCGCGACGTCGTCGCCGACGACCTTGTGGATGCGTTCGAGGTTGGCGAGGGCGACGTCGCACTGTCGGGCGAAGACGGCGTGGACGTAGTCGCGGCGGGTTGCGGTGGAGACGTACCACTCCTCGATGTCGCGGATGCCCCTGGGGTGCTTCAGAAAAGGGGCGGGGACGAGGGCGATATCGCCGAAGGCCGTGCCTCCGAACGTCGCGACCACGGCGCGGCCGGTGACGGCGGCGCGCCGGACCTCGCGTTCGAAGTGGGCGAGGTCGGCGTCGGCGATGGGCACGAACTCCTCCGTGTTGTCGCGAGGGTCGAGGCGGGCGTCGTCAATCGGCGGCTGGCGCACGATCGTGTCGAAGAAGTAGCCGCCGACGGGCAGGCGGCCGCTGGGCGGGGCGGCGGTGTCGCCCTGCGGGTAGATGAGCAGGTCGTTGTTGGCGTCGGTGGTGGTGCGGAAGTGCTCGGAGACGAGGACCTCCTGACCCCAGGGCGTGCGCCACGGCCGCCAGTTCTCATTGGGGAAGCCGAAGAGGGTGTTGCGCGGCGGCACGGCCTCCACGTCAATGCCGATGATCTGCTTGAGCTCCTCGTCCACCTCGCCGAGCATCTGGTAGGGCTCGACGACCTTGACGGGGCGCTTTTCGAGGCCGTAATGCTCACGGAGCTTCGCCACGATGTTGACGTGCATGCCGGTGACCGCGGTGCTGCCGAAGTCGATCGGCAGGCGATCCGGCTGCCTGTGGCCCAGTGCGGTCAGGATGCGTTCGCGGCTGGTCATGGTCACTTCGCCTTTTCGACCTTCGGGAACTCCGCGACGCGGATATTCCGGAAGCTAAGGTCCGTGGTCGGGTCGTGGCCCTGGAGGCTGATCACGCCCTTGTCCGTCCGGGAGCCCTGTCGGGCGCTCCGGGCGGCCGGCTGCTTGTCGACGTAATCGGTGACCTGGTAGCCGTTGACCCAGGTGGCGATGTGGAGGCCGTGGGCCACGACGGTCATCGTGAACCACTCCTTGTCGCTGGAGACGACCCTGCGGGCGGGCTGGCGGTTGTAGATGCCGCCGGTGCCGTAGTCGATGGGCTTACTGCGGTTGTCGCCTTCCCATTGGTTGCGGATCTGGGCCTCGTAGCCCTGCCAGAACTCGCCCGGAAGCGCGCGGAAGAAGATGCCGCTGTTGAGGTGCTTTCCGTTCGAGAAGATCTCGATCTGCAGCACGAAATCGTCCCACTGGTCCTCGGTCTGGATCTCGCCGCCGCCGTCCCTGACGTTCAGCTCGCCGGCGGGCGTGACGATGAACTTCGACCGCTTGTCCGCGACGGGCTTCCAGCCGGTCAGGTCCTTGCCGTTGAAGATCGACTTTGCGGCGAGGGGCCGCAGACGCAGGTTTCGGACGACGAGCCTCGCGCCCGCGGGCACGCGGAAGGCGATCGTGGTGCGGCTGGGGCCGGGCCGCGTGACGGTCTCCTTC
>CAZTVU010000037.1:16329-18905 GCA_964617025.1 uncultured Planctomycetales bacterium
GCGAACTCGGTCGTGACGGCGTGCGAGTCGCCCCGGGTCTCCACGGCGACCGTCGCGCGGACCATGGCACGCGGGCCCGTTTGCGGCGTGGGCTGTAGCTTGTATTCGTGGCCGTTGAGGACGAGGGCGGCGGCCTCGGTCTTCTCGCCGGTGTATTGGAACTTCAGCTCGAACGACGGGAACTGCGTCGTCGTTTCGGCCGATGAATCGGCGGTGCCGCCGATCGCGAGTGTCTCGGCGTCGGCCTTGACGTCGCCGTCGGCCTTCCATCCGAAGGCGGTCTCGCCGTCGAACAGCAGGATCCAGCCCTGCGAGATTTCATCCGGAGTGAGTGTGTTCGGCTTCTGCGGCTGTCGCTGCTGCGCGCAGCAGGCGGCCGCAAGGGCCGATACCAGTCCGATCCCAAGGGGTGTACGCATCGTGTGTGGCTCCGTCGTGTTCCCGTGCCGTCGTAACGCTCGTCGCCCGAACCGGGGCCCGAACGCCACGGCGGCAATCCGTCAAGGTTACCCCTGCCGGAGATGTTCGTCCAGCGACTGCGCGGGGACCCACAAGTCGCGTGCGTGAATTGACAGGGATCGCCGCTGCGTAGAGTATTGTCGCCCGGCGCGGGCGAGGGGAGGCGGGGGTCCGGTGCCGGTCGCGCGTCCTCATGGTGGCCACGAATCCCGGAGCAGTCCGAGGGAGTATGGCATGCGGGCAATGAGCCGACTGTTGGTGCTGATGGGAATCGCGCTTTCCGTGTTCGGCGTGTATCTCAGTGCGCAACTGCTCATCCGGCACGCGACGGGCAAGTCGTCGAGTACGGTGCTTGGGGCTTTGTGCGGCCGGTCCGGCGTGACGTGCGACAAGGTGCTCAACAGCCGGTGGGGTGTGTTCCCGCCGCGGCCGAAGGCGGTCGATGCCGCCCGGCGAGCGAAGGCCGCCGGCCTGCCCTCGACGCAGCCCGCCGGGTCGAAGGGATTCCGGGTGCCGGTGGCGTTCTTCGGGATGCTGTACTTCTCGTTCCTCGCGGCGTGGTTCCTCGGGGTGGGGCGGCCGAACGAACGCGGGCGGCGGTGGCACCTCCTGCCGACGCTGGCCGTCCTGGCGGGCAACGCGTGGTCGGCGTGGTTCATCTACGTTATGGCGACGGAGCTCAAGAGGTTCTGCACGGGGTGCATGACGGTGCACGTGGTGAACCTGCTGCTGCTCATCCTCGTGCTGGTGATGTGGCCTCGGCGGCGAAAGGGATCGGACGTTGGCGCAGGGGGCATTGACGTGTCGCCGGCCGTCGTGCCGCACCCGACGCTTCGCGTGGCGCTGCTGAGCATGGGGTTGGCGTTCATGTTCTGGCTGACGGGGGCGATGACGTCCGTCGCCCTGGCCTTCTATACCAAAGCCGACGCGCTGGAGAGCACCGTCCGAGAGATCGGCCGCCACCCGGAGCTGCTTGCGGATATGGTGTTGAGGCAGGATCGCAGGGCCCTGGTGGTTCGGCCCGACGATCCGGCGCGAGGCCCGGATGCGGCGTCCCACACCGTTCTTGTGTTTGCCGATTTACAGTGCGCTGAGTGCAAGCGCCTGGACGCCTTCCTCGCGCAGCAGGTCGAGCCGCTGTTCGGACGGAAGCTGCGCGTGGTGTTCAAGCATTATCCGCTTTGCACCGAGTGCAACCGGCACACCGATGCGAACATGCATCCGGACGCCTGTCGGGCGGCGTTTGCGGCGGAGGCGGCCCGATTGCAGGGCGGTAACGACGCGTTCTGGAAGATGCACGACGAGCTGACCGAGCGGCTGGAGGACCTCGCGGATGTGGACTACCGTGCGTTGGCGGGTTCGCTCGGCCTGGACGGTGACCGGCTGGTCAAGGACATGGAGGGCGAGGCGGTGCGCCGGCGGGTCGCCGAGGACATCGAGCTCGCGCGTGCCGTCGGCGTCGAGGGGACGCCGTGGGTGTTCTTCGACGACAGGCCCACGGGGCTGCTGGTGCGCGACAATATCGAGTTCTGGAAGGCCCTGGCGACGCGGGTCGGCGGGGACGGCGCTACAAGCATGCCGGTGCGGTAGCAGCGTGCCGTGTTGCATATCGCACGGGGAGAAAAGCGAAGAGGCGGAAAAGCGAGAAAACGAGAAAGCGGAAAAGCGGGAAAGCTGCCTCAAAGGGCTGCGCCTGAAAAAGTTCGTGGTGTGATCGTCGGGGCAATGATGGGGGTCAACGCTTCGCCTTCGGCTCGGCAACGATTGGCCGTGCCTCGGGTCTTTGGAGTGCGGCGGCCTTGCCGCCGCTTTTTTGTGCGGCGCGGGCTGGTGCCTCGGGACGTCGGTGGCCGTCCGAGCCAAAGCGGTGGCGTTGCCACCGCATTCCACAGGCGCCGGCGGACGATTGCCCGAGGTGCCGGGCGGCGGCACGATCCGTGCGGGTGACGGTGGGTCAACGCTTCGCCTTCGGCTCGGCAACAATTGGCCGTGCCTCGGGTCTTTGGAGTGCGGCGGCCTTGCCGCCGCTTTTTCTGCGGCGCGGGCTGGTGCCTCGGGACGCCGGTGGCCGTCCGAGCCAAAGCGGTGGCGTTGCCACCGCATTCCACAGGCGCCGG
>CAZTVU010000037.1:19005-28574 GCA_964617025.1 uncultured Planctomycetales bacterium
GACGATTGCCCGAGGTGCCGGGCGGCGGCACGATCCGTGCGGGTGACGGTGGGTCGACGCTTCGCCTTCGGCTCGGCAACGACCCACCCTTCCGCCGCTCACCGACGACCCATGCGCGCTCAGCAATGATCGGCACCTTCGGCTCAGCAACGGCCGCCCCGCGCCTTCTCCGCAACATGCACCCTGCACCTATCCGACGCGTGCGGCGATGGCTTCCGCCGTGAGACTGCCGACGGCGTCCGAGAAGAATCGCAGCAGGCGCGGGCGGGCGATATCGGCGAGGTCTTCGAACGCCGCGTAGTGGCCGACGCCGTCGATCAGCCACAGTTGCTTGGGTTCGCAGGCGGCGGCGTATAGCTCCTCGGCCATTGCAGACGGGACCACATCATCCTCGCACCCGTGAATGATCAGCAGCGGCGTAGGGGCCACGCGGGAAACGTGGTCGATCGGGTCGTGGCCCCGGGTCATGAACAACCGGGGGACGATCCCGGCGAACGGCCAAAGGAGCGGGTTGCGGCGCATATGCCAGGCGGCGATTCGGCGATAATGGCTGAACGCACCCTCGACGGCCAGGGCCGCGATATCGCCCCGCTCGGCGGCGGCCACGATGCCGACGGCGCCGCCGAGCGACTGGCCGAGGACGGTGACGCGGCGGGGGTCGACATCGGGCCGCGTCTTGACATAGTCGATGGCGGCGTGGGCGTCGGCGATCAGCCCGGCGCGCGAGGGGTGGCCTTCCGAACGGCCATAGCCGCGGTAGTCGAAACAGAAGAGGTTCCAGCCGGCCGCGGGCAGCCAGCCGACGTGGAGGAAGTGGGCGGTGATGTTGCCGGCGTTTCCGTGGCAGTGCACGACCGTGCCGGCACAGCGCGGGCCGGACGCGGGGAAGAACCAACCGTCGAGCGTCAGGCCATCGCTGGGAAAGGGGGCGGGCTCGAAGCGCAATCCGAACATCGCCGGGTCGTTGTAGACCTGGCGCGTGGGGTGATAGAACAGGCGATCGAAGAGCGGGAGCATGTCAGGTGGTGTAATCCGCGTTGATGGAGACGTACTCTCTTGACAGGTCGCAGGTCAGGACGCGGTCGGCGTGGCGACCGGCGCGAAGGTCGATCGTGATGATCACGTGCTTCCGCGTCATCAGCCGCGAGAGCGCCGAGAGCGACAGCGTCCGAACCGGCTCGCCGCCGCGAAAGACGCACGTCCGACCGATGCTCACGCGGACCTTCGCGGGGTCGAACGCGGCGCGGCACGTGCCGAGCGCCTGGACGATGCGGCCCCAGTTGGGGTCGCCGCCGTGGATCGCGGTCTTGACCAGCGGGCTGACGGCGACGGCACGGGCCGCCTCGTGAGCGTCGGTCGCCGTGCGGGCACTGCAGACTCGCACGTCGACGACCCGCGTCGCGCCCTCGCCGTCCGCGGCGATCTGGTACGCGAGCGACGCGGCGACGTCCTCGAGCGCCCGGACGAATGCCCGGCCCCCGACGGACGCGAGCGACCGCACGGGCGCGTGCTCGGCGCGGCCGCTGGCCATGAGGACGACGGTGTCACTGGTGGACTGGCATTCGTCGATGGTGACACGGTTGAACGTGCGATCGGCGACGGCACGGAGGGCCCGCCGCAGCAGCGGGGCAGGTACGGCGGCGTCCGTCGTGAGGTATGCCAGCATCGTGGCCATGTTCGGCGCGATCATGCCGCTGCCCTTGCAGCAGCCGGCCAGCGTGACGGCAGCGCGGCCGATGCGGAACCGGACGCACGCCTGTTTCGGGCGCTTGTCGGTGGTCAGGATGGCCCGCGCGAAGGACTCGCCGGCCTCGGCATCGGACCGCAGATTGCCGGCGGCCTGCACGATGCCCGCGCGGATCCTGTCCATGGGGAGAAAGCGGCCGATCACGCCCGTGCTCGACGGCAGGACCCGCTCGGCGTCGGTCTTCACGCACTCGGCCACGCGGCGGCACATTTCCAGGGCATCGCGGATGCCGCGGGCGCCGGTGGCGACGTTGGAGCAACCGCTGTTGACGACGACGGCCCGCAGGCGGCCGCGCTCGATGTGCCGCCGGCCGACGACGACGGGTGCCCCGCAGAAGCGATTCGACGTGAAAACAGCGGCCGCGTTGCACGTCTGCTGCGCGACCAGCAGGCCCAGGTCGAGCGCCCCGGTCGCCTTGATTCCGCAGGCCGCCGTGCCGCAGGAGAAGCCCACCGGTGCCGTGATCGTCTTGTTCGTCATGCGTACCACTCCCGGCGTCGGGCCGTCAGAGCAGCCCCGTCGTCTCGTCGAGACCGCACATCAGGTTCATGTTCTGGATGGCCTGGCCGGCCGCGCCCTTGACCATGTTGTCAATGGCGGTGATGACCACGAGTCGGCTCTTGACGACTCGTACGGTCAGGTCGCAGTAGTTCGTTCGAGCGACATCCTTCGTGGCGGGCATGCCGCGGCGGAGGCGGACGAACGGCTCCCGGTCGTAGGCCTCCGCGAGCGTGGCGGCGGCGTGCTCGACGGAGACGGGCTGCACGGGCTTCAGATAGATCGTCGAGAGGATGCCCCGTTCCATCGGAACGAGGTGGGGGGTGAAGATCACACCGGCCCCGCCGCGGCGGACGAGCGGATCCAGCGTTCGCTCGATCTCGACCATGTGCCGATGCTCGCCGACCTTGTACGCCTCGAAGTTCTCGTTGCGCTCGGGGAAGTGATGCTCGAGCTTGGGTTCGCGGCCGGCGCCGCTGATCCCGCTGGCGGAGTCGACGATGATGTCGTGCGGCTCGACCAGTTCGGCGGCCAGGAACGGGAGGATGCCGATCGCGGCGCCCGTCGGGTAACAGCCGGGGTTGGCGACGAGCCGGGCTGCTCGGATCGCTTCGCGATAGCGCTCGGGCAGCCCGTATACGGCCTCGTCGAGGTGGGCGCGGTCGGTGTGCTTCAGGCCGTACCACTGCTCGTACTCGTCCGGATCCTTGAGGCGGTAGTCGGCGGAAAAGTCGATCACCTTGACGCCGGCGTCCAGCAGGGTCGGCGCCAGGGCCATGGCCTGGCCGGCCGGCAGGCACAGCAGGGCGACGTCCGCCCGGTCGGCGATCACGGCCGGATGGATGGGTTCGCAGCGAAGGTCCAGCCGCCCGGCCAGTTCCGGGAAGATGTCGGAGACGATCGGCTGCGGGTCTCGGCGCGAGCAGAGAAGCGTGATCTGCGCCGCCGGGTGACGCAGCAGCCAGCGGATGGACTCGAGGGCGGCGTACCCGGTGGCCCCGACGATGGCGACGCGTACCTTTTCGCTCATGGTTCGCACGGTGAAAGAAGAAGGACCCCAGCATGGTCGCCGGGGTCCTGATGTTCGTCAATCGACGTCGGCCCCGCAGGGCCGGCCCACAGCGTCAACGCTTCGAGAACTGGAAGCGGCGGCGGGCACCGGCCTGCCCCGGCTTCTTGCGTTCGACGGCGCGGCTGTCTCGTGTGAGCAGGCCCGCGTTGCGCAGGACGGGCTCATAGTCCGGGTTGGCGGTCTTGAGCGCCCGGGCGATCCCGAGGAGGACGGCGCCGGCCTGACCTGTAGTTCCGCCGCCGGTGGCGTTGACAAATACGTCGACCTTGCCGAGCGTCTCGGTGATCTGGAGCGGGGCGACGATTGCCCGGCGGTCCTGTTCGTGAACGAAATAGTCTTCCGCCTTCCGGTTGTTGACGAGGAAGGTTCCGGAGCCCGGGCGCAGCCGTACGCGGGCGACGGCACACTTGCGCCGCCCGACGCCCCAGAAGAAGCTCTTCGGCGGGGTCGGGATCGTCGGCGACGGCGCGGGCGGGACCGGCTCGGCGCCGATCGGGGCCGGCGGCGCACCGACGGGCGTCGGGTGCTCAGGCGTCGGGTTCGGAGTTCCGGTAGTCTCGTCTGCCATGAAAGTCCCTTGGGTCAGACCGCCAGCGGCACGGGCCGCTGTGCCTGGTGACAGTGTTCGTTGCCTCGAAAGACCTTCAGCCGGGACAGCATCTGCCGGCCGAGCTTGTTCCGCGGGAGCATCCGCCGGACGGCCAACTGGATGATCTGCTCCGGATGCTTCTGTCGCATGGTCGCGACCGGGATCACCTTGCGGCCGCTGGGATAGTAGGTGTATCGCTGATAGATCTTCGACTCGTCCTTGCGACCGGTGAGCTTGACCTTTTCCGCGTTGATCACGACCACGAAGTCGCCCGTCAACGTGTGCGGCGTATACGTGGGCTTGTGCTTGCCCATCAGAATGGTCGCGAGCCGCGTGGCCAGCCGGCCGAGGACCTTGCCATCGGCGTCGACCAGGTGCCAGTGCGGGGCGACCTCGCCGGTCTTGGCCAGAAACGATTTTCCGCTGTTGCGTGGCATACTTTGTCCTTCCGTCGGGCGACACCACAACCGCGGTCCGCCCAAGGGCCAGAGTCCTGTAGTTTATTGCCTCCGGGCGGCATGTCAAGGGGCGGATCGCCGTTGCCCGCCCCCGTGCGGGACCCAGACGGGCGCGGCGTGCGGGGCCGGCGGGTTCGTTAAGGAGGCTCCCCAATGGGCGCCTTGATGTAACTCACTGCTGTGCAATGGTTTGTGACGCAGAAGATCCCGCACGCCCGGCGAGGATCGCGTCCCTCGACCGCAATTGCGGGTACCGCAAGGAACGCGGCTCTGGCGATAAGCCGGCTGAGTGGGTCAAGCGCGGGTTGGGGCACGGCCTGGACGTGGTGGCGTACGACAATCGCAATGTCAAGCAGAACGGCAAGCCCGTGGTCAATGCGACCGGGGGGCGCATATCGGCGTTCGCTTCGCATGATCGAGCACCTGCGGAAGGACATCGCTCTGTCGGCGTTGGATCGCGACGGTTGCACGCGGTGCCGGGGGCTGGACGGCCGCGTGGATATCCTTCTCCATCACAATCCGCCGGGCAGGATAGTCCAAATCGCTTTGGTGGGGGGGATGAGCGGGTTCATTCATACGATGACGACGGGAACGGAGTACGGGGGACTCGCGGGGCGGTTCAAGGGACCGGTCACGTACACCCCAGCGTTGCATATGGCAACGCTGGAAAGCGGAAAAACGAGAAAGCGAGAAAACGAAAAACGTCTGGTGATGGAGTGCACTCACGACCGCACCGCAGGTGTATTCCCGATACGGCCCTCCGAACGTGTTTTTCGCTTTTCCGCTTTTTCGCCTTCTCGCTTTTCCGTCGTTGCGTTATGCAACGACGGAATACATGCAACGCATCCCGCCGGGGTGACCGTCGGGAACGGATCGTCGCGTTCCCTGCATGCCGCCCCAAGCGGCGCCGGCGGGTATGGGTGGTCAATGAAAGTGCCTGCCGATCAGCAGACGGAGGCGGTCGACGGTTTCGCGGCGGACCTTGGCCTTGTCCGACCACACGGCCAACTCGAGGGCCTGACGGCAGGGGCAGGGCTCGTCGATGCGGCCCGCCAGCTCGCGGATCGCGGCCCGCATCAGCGCGATGCCCTGCTCCGTGGCGGCCTTGACGTTCCCGAGGATCTCCTCGAGCAGGGCCGTCTTGCTCTTGCCGGGTTCGTGCGGTCGCCAGCAGTCGTAGTCCGTCGGCAAGGCGATCAGTGCGTAGCAGATCTCCGCCTCGCGCGCGAGCTTGGCCTCGGGCATGCAGGTCATGCCGATCAGGTCGCCGCCCCAGAGCCGGTGCATCAGGGCTTCGGCCCTCGTCGAGAACTGCGGGCCCTCCATGCAGACGTACGTGCCCCGGGGGTGGACTTGGGAGGCCAAGCCCGCCGCCGTCGCCACGAGCAGCGACCGCAGCGACGGGCAGAAGGGCTCGGCGAATTCGACGTGGGCGACAATGCCCTCGTCGAAGAACGTCCCGGGCCGGCGAAACGTCTTGTCGATCACCTGGTCGCAGATGACCAGGTCGCGCGGGCGGATCTCCTCGCGGAGGCTGCCCGTCGCCCCGCTGGCGAGGATGTGCGTGACGCCCAGCGACTTCATCGCGAAGATGTTCGCGCGATACGGGACGGCCGACGGGTTGAGCAGGTGGCCCGGGCCGTGCCGCGGCAGGAACGCCAGGGGCACCGATTCCCATTTGGTGAGGAGGATCGCGCCGCTGGGGGCGCCGAAGGGGGTGTCCACATCCACCCAGCGGCCGCGTCCCTGCGCCGCGAGGACGTCGCCGAGGCCGGTGCCGCCGATAATGCCGATCCGTGTCTCTTGCATGAGGTTACTGTGTGCGCCTGTCGCGGGGGTTCGAGTCGCGTTTCTTCGCCTTGGGCGGCGGGGCCTGCTTTTTCTCCAGCTCGCGAAGCGCCTGCAGCGTGGCCTCGACCCGGCCGCGGTACAGCCCGGCGATCTGCTCCGGCGTGGCGGGGATCATCTCCAGGTTTCCCGCCGTCACCTTGACCAGGCGGCCCTTCTCATCCACGTGCAGCTCGCTGGCCGGGGGAACCAATCCCTCGCTGTCCTCGATGCGGATGGCCCGGACCACGCGCCCCTCCACGGTGACCTCCTGCGGGCCCAGCACGCGCATCGCTCGCAGGATCAGCCCGCGCCGTTCCGAGTCGTAGCAGACGAACGCATACGCGTCCGGCTTGCTCAGATCGACCAGGCGCGGGAAGAAGGTCAGCACGGCCATCGGGGCATATGCTTCGGGCGTCTGGATCGCCTTGTCCTTCAGTTCCTTGGCGTTCGCCGTCTCGGAGAACGCGACCAGCAGCTTGTCATCCTGGCGCATCCCCTGCTCGAAGGTCGCCAATCGCTCCGCCCCCAGGCCGCCGGCGGTGCTGATGACCACGTCGGTCATCGTGTTCCATCGCTCGAACGTCATGTCGCCGGCCAGGAAGACCTCCGTGAGCTGCCGCCGCACCCGCGTGTCGTCCTCGAAGACCCACGTCTCCTGGCGCAGTCCCACTCCTTCCCGCCGGTCAACGGTGGTGCGAAACTCGCGAATCCACAGGTAGCCCTTGTCCTTCCCTTCGATCCGGAGGCGGAGGTAGTGTTCCTGGATGAGGTCCCGCCCGAGCCTGCCGCTCCGGGCAAGCGACCGCAGGAAGTCCTCGCCGCGCAGCATCGCCCGATCGAGCTGCTGCTGCACGAGCTCCGATCGCAGGATTTCGAACGAACGGACCATTTCGTCGAAAAGGCCCTCGGCCACGTCCCGGTCGGCCTCCGGCGTGTCGAACGTGATAAGGAACAGCTCGTCGGGCGTGCGGAAGACAACGGCCTCCTGCCGAAGCCAGCGCGTCTTTCCCAGGGAAAAGGCGGCGGCGAAAAGGATCGCAGGGCGAGCGGCGATCGTGGTCTTGTCCCGGCGAAGGATCTTCGCCTGGCTGTCCCTTCCGCGGAGTTTCTCCTGAAGCGTCGCCAGCACGTCGTCGGGGCTGGCCGGCCGGTCGCGGTGCGACAGGACAACGGTCATCATCCAGTTGCGCTGGAAGTGCGAGAACTGGGCCAGTTCCAGGTTGCCGTCCGCATCGGTTCGCTTCTGCCGCACCACCTCGCAGTCCGCAAACGGGCGGATGGAGTAGCCGAAGCTGGCATCGACGTAGGCCCGCTCCGCCACTCGCAGAACGGGCGCGGTGGCCGGCGGATCGGCGGCAGCGGACGACTGCGCCTGTACGGTGCCGCCGCACGCAGCGGCGACCACCACCACACACGACATTGCGATCCTGTTCAACCGAAGGCCTACCGTAACAGATCCCGCGGTTCCGCCGCACTCGGCGTCAACGGAAACCGCTCGTTGAATTCCTCTTCCGTACAGGCGCGGAAGGCGCTTCCGCCGCCGAGATCAAGATAGGTCGGTCGGCCGTCCGGGTCAAAGTAGAGCGTGTATGCGGTCGCCGCCGAGTCGGCCTGCACCACCAGCGCCAACGCCCTGCCGGGCGGATCGCCGCCCGGCACGGGCATCTCTCCGAGCGGCCACAGGACCTGCACGGCGGTTTCCGCCTCGAAACGGTCTGAGAACGCCACGATCGCCGGCCGCCGCTGGGGATCCTGAGCCGCCAGCCAACACGCGATCGTCAGGACCGGATCACATGCAAAACCGGCATCCACGGTGAACGTGTTTTGGTACGTGTCCTTTCCGATTCGCAGCGTCTTGCGGACGGTGTTGCTGTTGGCGGCTCGCCGTTCCTGAAACCGATAGGGTTCGTTGAAGCGACCGAGCGCGACGCGGCCGACCGTCCAGGGACGCCGCACCTCGATGGTTTCATAGGCGACGCCGTCTCGGTCGACAAGCGTGTGGCGCCCGTACAGGAGGGCTTGCCCGTCCATCAGGTTTCGTTGAAGCTCCGACTCGACGCGCCATCGGCCGGACCGGCCTTCCGCGGGCCGCAGGAAACGTTGGCGGTAATACCCCTCGATCCTGCCGTCCCGCTCAAGCAGAAAGGTCTGTTCCTGCCTGGACCAGGCGCCGAGCCAGACGTCGACCCGCTTCTCGCGGATCTCGTTCAGCAGTTCCTCGCCACGGCGTTTGGCCGCGCTCACGTTGACGAACTCGGTTCCGTCGGCGGGTCGGATGGTGTCCGCGATCATCCGGCAGGCATCGGTCAGGGCGGCGTCCGCGCCGGTATGTCGGCCGTCCAGCAGGTAGGCCGTCTGCCCTGCGGGAACCACCCACAGCACCATGCCAAAGGCGGCCTCCGAAGCGCCCAGGCCGCCCCGGGCGGCTTCCCGTTCCTTGAGCTTGACGGTTTCGATTCCCTCGGCGGCCTTCGGGTCGTCCGCCATGTTACGGAGCAAGTCACCCAGGATCGCGCGGGGGGTGCGGGTGCCGACGAGCGGCAGGGGCGTCACCGTGACGGCCCAGGGCTTGCCGGGATCGGAATCGTTGATCAGCCGCAGGGACTTTACGGGCCCGGTCTGCATCAGGCAGGCCTTCGTCCCCCGTGGGGCGTCGAGTGCCATCCCGCTGTCGGCGGCTGCGCGGGCGACGTCCGGCATAAGGCCGAGGTCCGCGATCGACACGTGCTCCGCCAGGTGGCGAAGCAGGCGGGCGTCGCGGGGGCCGTGGCGCCCGGTGGACCGCATCAGCAGGCCGAACACGCGTCCCTGCGGTGTGACGCCGACGCAGCCATGCACCAGTTCGGCGGATCGGCGGCGCAGCCCGCCCACAAGCCACTGGACGTCGATGCCGGGTAGCGGTCCGAACCGGATGGCCTCCCGCACGGCGACGTCGGCCACCTTGCCTTCGGAGACCCACTGAACCGTCTCATCCAGCGTGCGGGCGGCGAACTCGGACGGCAGGGGCGAATCGAGCTCGGGTCCGCGAACGACCACGACCACTCGCTGCTGACCGCCCGGCTCCTTCAGGACCATGCCCACGTTCGACGGCAGCCCCTCGGCGGCCACGCGCACCCATCCGTCCGGGGGTCGAACGGAGATCGGCCACGAGCCCACCTCTTGGGGAAGGAGCGGGACATACGCGGCGCCTTCCTTGTGGGCGATAATCGCGCCGGCTAGCCCGACCGAGAGCAACAGCGTCAGTGCCGCCATGAGCACTGCGAGGCGCGGACGTCCGGGACGCTCCGTGGTGTAGATCGACTCGATCAAGGGGGCATCTCAGGCTCCCCGGGGCGCGGCGACGCCGACGCCGACGCGGGGGCGTTGCGGGTCACT
>CAZTVU010000038.1:0-6978 GCA_964617025.1 uncultured Planctomycetales bacterium
TCCACAATCACCCCGTTCCGCCTCTGCTGCCCTCCGGACCGTGAACGGTTACCCGATGCCAGCACTGCGCGCGAACGGCAAAGCGATCGGAGAACCTTTGTGCCCCGGTGGCGCTATGAACGCCAACCAACCCGATCCGCGAAGGAGGGCCGTATCCGGACCGGGCCGCCCCGAGAGAACTCGACACCGTGCCTCTGTGCTCGCACGAATTTCGGTCCTCCCGCTGCTGATGACGCTCCCCCTGGCAGGCCTCGGGTGCAATCTGCTGCCCACCAACCCGCCGCCTTTGGAGGAGCAGGCCGGGCGGACCTACGAGCTCGCCGGTCAGCGTTTTCGGGTGGAGACCGTTGCGACGGGCCTGGAGGTGCCCTGGTCGCTCGCGTTCCTGCCGGACGGTCGCCTCGTGGTAACCGAACGGCGAGGCTGCCTCCGCGTCCTGGACGTGGCCACCGGCCAGACGCTCCTGTCGCAGCGTATCCAGGACGTGGCGCTTCAGTTGCCGCGCAGCGAAGTCGGCCTCATGGGCCTGGCGGTCTCGCCTGCGTTCGAATCGGACCGCATCGTGTACGTGAGCTACACGAGCCCGCGCGGCATGGGCCTGAAAAACGTCGTCGAGCGGCTGAGGCTCGGCGAAAACGGGTTCGAGCCGGCCGACCCGGCTCCGCTGATTGATGATCTGCCGGCGGGCTACGTGCATGACGGCCTCCCGCTGCATTTCGGGCCCGACGGCAAGCTGTACGCATCGACCGGCGAGGCCACCCAGGCACAGCGGGCCCAGGAGCTCGACTTCCTCGGTGGCAAGTTCCTGCGGTTCAACGCGGACGGAACGATACCCGCCGACAACCCGTTCCCCGGATCGCCGGTGTGGTCGCTGGGGCACCGCAACCCGCAGGGTTTCGCGTTCCACCCCACTCGACCGGACCTGCTGTTGGCCACGGAACACGGTTCGAGCTTTCCGCTGGACGGCCCCGGCGGCGAGGACGAGATCAACCGTATTCTCCCTGGGCGGAACTACGGCTGGCCCACGTATCGCCGCGATGAAGCCGCCCCGGGCATCGAACCGCCCTGGTGGCATTCGGGCGACGAACCAATCGCCCCCGCGGGGGCGGTCTTCTGCACGGGCAGGCGTTTCCCCGCGTGGCGGGACGCGTTTCTTTTCGTCGGGTTGCGGGGTGCGTCGCTGTGGGTGGCACAACTTCGCTCGGACGGATCCGAGGGGATCGCCCGCGTCGACCGCGGCCTACAGGATCAATACGGTCGGCTCCGTGCGATCACGGAAGGACCGGACGGCCTTCTTTACCTCTCGACGAGCAACTGCGACGGAAGGGGCACGCCCGGCCCCGATGATGATCGCATTCTGCGGCTCGTGCCGGCGGAGTGAGGAGGCCGGCGACGCCCGTCCGCGCCTGCGCGTGCGGGCGGGTCGCACCATTTGGGAGACCCGTCATGCGTGGTGACCGGGATTTCGATGCGAGTGATGTCCGCCAATGGGCGTCGCTGGTGATCCGGCTGGCGGTCGGCTCGCTGTTTCTGGCCGCCGCGATCCGCAAGCTTCAGGGCGGAATGGAAACCATCCGGAAGACCGTCCGCTTCTTCGAAACCACGTTCGAGAACACGTGGCTGCCGGACAAGCTCGTGACCGCCCACGCCTACGCCACGCCGTTTGTCGAAGCGATCCTGGTAATCTGGCTGATCAGCGGCTTTCGCCTGACGGCGGCGTGGGTCTTCACGGCCCTGTTCACCACCTCGCTGGCGTTCGGGATGTCGGTGGCAGGCAAGTTCGACACGGCGGCAGACAACTACACCTACGTGCTGATCTGTTGCGCGGGCCTGCTGTTGAGCCGCCACGACCGACTGCGCATCGATGCCGTGGGCGGACGCCCGTCGGCGCCGCCATCGGAGTGACGATCGCGAGCCGGACCGGGCCGTGCTACGTCACCGCCCTGACGGCCCTCAACGCCGCGTCGTAGTCCGGTTCGTGGGTGACTTCCCGAACGTATTCCGCGTGGGTGACCTTGCCCGTGCGGTCGATCACGAATACGGCTCGCGCCAGCAACCCCAGCTCCTTGATGAGCACGCCGAACGCCGGACCGAACGAACGATGCTTGTAATCGCTCGCCGTGATCACGCGATCGATGCCCTCGGCGCCGCAGAACCGTTTCTGGGCGAACGGCAGATCCATGCTGACGGTGAGCACGACCACGTCCCCGGCCAGTTGCGTGGCCCGCTGATTGAAGGTCCGCGTCTGCGTGGCGCACACGGGGGTATCGAGGCTCGGAACCACGCTGAGGACCAGAACCTTGCCGTGATACGCATCGCATCGAAGGTCCGACAGATCGTTCGCCGTCAACGTGAAGTGCGGGGCCTCGCCGCCCGCCGTCACCTCCGGCCCGATCAGGGTCAAGGGCTTGCCCTGGAACGTTATCGCACCGCTTCGCTCGGTCATCGCATTCTCCTTCGTAACAATACCCTGCACAGATTACCCCGTGGCTTCCCGTCTTGCACGCCGCACGGTCAGCCCCCGCACCGAATCCATGAAGTCACCAACCTCTCCGGGCAAAGGACCCTTCCATCGCCCAGGCACCCGCCACCCATTGGCCGCACGGTCACCCTTGGCGCCGAACAGTGAACGTCGGCCTGGGCCGCGCCGCACAAGACGGGCCGAGCGACCGCTGCCCGAGTCGAGGTCGCGGCAGCGTCTTCCGACGCAACCGGCAAGCAGGACGCTCGCATCTTCTCGTCGCGGCTAAAGCCTGCCTTGGGCGTTCTTCGGGCGCTGTTTCGACGGACCCGAACCGGGCAATGGCAGCGGGTCTCCATACGCCATCGCGGACACCGACGGCGATCGTGGTGGGAACATGGCGGGCCTCGCCGAATTCAGTCTTGCTTCAACGGGCCTGCTCGGTCGGCCGCCCGCCAGAGCTGCATCTCAGAAAAAGAATGTCGGTCGGGACGAAATACCCCTTTTCGGGCCAACGATCTCGTGGTAGCATAGCCGTAGATTCTACCGGTCAGGTTTCGCCCCACGAGGGCGTGGGGCGGCGATCCGGTTTGTCGCAAGGCCCGGCATCCTCTACCTTCCTTGCGTCTCGGTTCACCCCGGCCGAGACATCCGCGCCGGGATCTGCGACAGCCGTTCGAAAGGCCCCGGTGCCCCCCTGCCGGGGCCTGTCTTTCTCTGCCGCAGGTGCTTATCGGCCCACTGTTTCCACAGGTTTTTTCGCAGAATCCTTTCCACGACGGAGGATCCGCCTGCCTACGATAAAAAGAGAAGGGTGTCGAATGTCCGTTCTCGGGGGAGGAAACCAGATGGGATGGGTTCAGAGCGGAACCACGCTCGGACGAGTCTTGGTCGATGTCAATACGCAGGCGGACTTCCTGGATTCGGATGGGCGATTCTGCGTACGAAACCGCGAGGCGCTCATTCCGCGCCTTCGCCGGCTGATGTCGACCGTGCGGGTGGCCCGCCTTCCCGTCATCTCCGCCGTGGAGGTGCATCGACCCACCGATTCGTTCTACGGCATGCCGCTGCACTGCCTGACCGGCTCGCCGGGCCAGCTCAAGGTTCCGTTCACGCTGCTGTCTCCGCGGGTGGTCGTCGAGGCCGACAACAGCTTTGACCTCCCGTACAACGTGATGTCTCGCTATCGACAGGTGATCTTCGCCAAGCAGGATTCCGACTTCTTCGCCAACCCCAAGGCCGATCGCCTGCTGACGGAACTGGAGCCGCAGCAATACGTGGTGTTCGGCGTGGGGCTCGAACGCTGGATCAAGGCCATCGCGCTGGGCTTGCTCGCCCGACACAAGAAGGTGGCCGTCATCGCGGACGCCTGCGGATACTGGGTCGAGGCCGACGCCGACCTGGCGCTCCGGCAGTTGCGGGCGAAGGGCATTGAGCTCCTGACCGTGGACGAGCTGGCGGCCGCCGCCACCCTCCCCCGTCGCCGGATCGTTCGCGCGGGACGGCCTGCCGCCCGACACCATCCGGCGGCGCGCACCGTTCGCCGGCCGCGCGGAGAGCGCCGCGAATCCATGGCGCCATAACGGGCCGTTCGCGGCGGTTCACCGCCGCAGACGAGCGCGCAGGTTGTCCAACACGTTCATGAAGTTGATGTACGAGTCGTACGGCGATTCGTACGGGTTGAAATACTTGTGCACGTCGCCGTCCGCGAACCACTTCGTGCACATGTAGTAGAAGTGGTCCGATGTCTGCAGCTTGCGCCAATCCTCGAGAATGGCCGGATCGCCCTTGGCCTTGACCTCCGCCTCCATGCGGTACAGCTCGTGCAGCGCGTTGGACTGCATGGCATTCCCGAGCCACGCGGACAAGTCCCGCTCCGTGTCGGCCCAACTGATCATGTGCGGCACGTCGTAGACCCCGGCGGGTTCGTACAGTTCCATCACCTCGCTGGGCGTGCGGAAATCGCTGCCCGGGTACTTGAGGATCTCGTGCGGCAGGCGACGAAGGAACTCGAAGATACCCGTTTCCGCCCACTGGTGCTCGCCGAGCGTCTCGTAATCCATGAACAGGTTGACCGTCACGCCGTTGCCGTTGACCTGGTTGGTCCAGCGGGCGAACTTCTCGGCGGTCAGGGGCCATTCCTCCCAGTCGCGGTTGGAAAAACGAAAGGCGATGTCGTCGCTCAAGCGGTAGTTCTTCAACAGGAGCACCAGGTCGTCGCAGTGGGGCGGGCGATACGGGTGGGCCGGCGAACGATATCCGAGGATATGGTCGGCCCCCTCGACGATGATGCCGCGGAACCCCCGGCCCCGGATGAAATGGGCCAAGTCGTTGTTGTAGATCAATTCGGTGTTGCGGAAGACCTTCGGATCCTGCCCGAAGAGCTCGCGAATCCGCCGCCGGTGGAGTTCGATCTGCTCGGCGAACTCGGCCCGGGAGTAGAGGAAGGCCAGCGTATGGTGATACGTCTCACAGAGGAACTCCACACACCCGGTCGCGGCAAGCTGCTTGAAACTGTCCAGCACATCCGGCGCGTAGCGTTCGAACTGCTCGATGACGATGCCGCTGAGGCTGTAGGCCACCTTGAAACGCCCGCCGCACGTCTTGATCAGGGACAGGATCGTGTCGTTCGCAGGCCGGTAGCACTTGCGGGCGACCTTCCGGCACAGCTCGGCATTCTTGTGGTCGTCGAAGTAGTTCGCATCCGTATCGAACACGCTGTAACGACGCAGGCGAAAAGGCTGATGCACCTGAAAGTAGAAACAGACCGATGGCACGGAAAGCTCCCCGTCGCCCCCCGCGACTGTCTTTCGCCGCGAAAGGCATGGCCCATTATAACGATCCAAAATGATGGCACAACGAAGTCAAAGCCGCAACCGAGCGAACAAGACTCGATCGGGGCGAACCGAACAGCCGCCGTCAACTTTGAGCAGCAGGCACCCGCCGCCGAGCGCGACGGCATGCCGCCATAACAGCGGGCCGGCCTTGTGAAGGCCGCGACGATGCGTCCGTCGGCGTTCCGAACGCGACGCATCCAGATGCGCCGAGCGAAACGATCGCGGTAAGCGAAGGAAATCTCCCCAAGCCGCGTCGATGCGACAGGCCCTCCCGCGAACGGATCGATCGGAGGATGATCGCCGCCGGGGACCGCGCCCGCTCACGACGGAATCGCCGGCCGGCTCAACCGGCGGGCCCTGCGCCGGTCGGATGATCACGCGGGCGGCTGGAACGATTCAGACGAGATGCTCATCGCTCGGTTGCTCCGAATCGCGGGTCGTTGCTCCCGGTACCCGGCGCCGCCGCGGGATCACCGTCCCCCGGATGCGGACGGCCGCCGCGCTCGGCATACGATGGGCGGCCGCTCGCCGCCGCGAAGACCGGTGCCTCCGCCCGGTTTCCCGAAGCGTGGGCGGGCATCCGCCCGCAGGCACCCCCGCGCGTTGCGGCACCTTGTCGCTGCCGCGGCTTTGCGGTACCTTGTGGCGTTCCCACGCCGGGAGCGTGGAGGCTACAGGCCATGCGACAGTACAAGAGCGACGCGTTCGGCCGGCGGCACCGGTGGCACGGAGCCTTTTTCGCGCTCGGCCCTCTCGCGGTTGCGCTGGCGGGTTGCCAGGGAAGCGGGATCGTCGGCGGCACCGCAACCCGACTGACGCCGCGGTCGGTGCCGTATATATCGGACGTACCCCTTCCCACCGGGTTTCGGCTGGTGGAGAAAACGACCGATGACTATGTGAGCGGCGGGACGCGGGTCGTCCGCCATGATTACCAGGGGCACGCCGACCGCGCGGCCCTTCGGAACTTCTACCAGGAGCAGATGCCGAACTACCGCTGGACGCGGATCAGCGATCAGAACATCAAGGGGGAGATCACCCTGCGTTTCGAGAAGGCCAACGAGCAATGCACCGTGTTGATCCGGCCGGCGTCCGGCGACTGGTTCGACAGCACGATCATTCGCGTGACCATCATGCCCCTCGACCGCAGCGGCCGGGATCCTTCGGCCCGCACCCCGGAGCGATGACCGTTTCCACGAGGCCCAGGCGAAGACGGCACAGCACACATGAAGACGAAACGACGACAGGAACTGCGACAGAACGAACTCATTCACCAACTGATGGAGCTCAAGGAGCTCGTGGTTCGCCGCTGGAACTGGATCGTCGGCGGTCTCCTCGTGATCGTGCTGGTCGTCGCCGTCGGCTTCTACTGGCGGCACAGCCGCGAGAGCAGCCGGACGGAAGGCCTGAACCGGCTCGCCCGGGCGCGGGCCGGTGAAGGCCTCGGCTCGAAGGACCGGCTCGACCAGATCCGCCAGATCGCCGACGGCTACACCGATCCGGCCGTGGAGCTGGCGGCGCTCGAAGCACTGGGTCAGGAGGCAATGAGCCAGTATCTCTTCTACGGCCGTTCATCGGAGGACCGCGAACTCGCGGAAAACCTCCTGAAGACGGCCGAGGAAGCGTACACCCGTATCATCCGCAAGCACTCCGGCCCGGAGGCCGTCATCGCTCGCGCCCACA
>CAZTVU010000038.1:7040-28521 GCA_964617025.1 uncultured Planctomycetales bacterium
TCGACAACCCCGCACTCGCCGCCGTCACCATGTATCGGAGCATCGCCGCCAAGCGCGAGAAGCAGTTGGATGAGCTCATGGTGCCGATGCAGATCCTGCCGGCGCTGCCGAAGCCGCCCACGACGACCCGGGCCGCCACAACCGCGACGGCGCCGGCGTCGGCCCCGGCGGCCGGCCCGCCCGCAACGCAACCGGCCTCTACCGCCCCGGCAGCCCCATGACGGCCGGGACTTCGACCTTCGGACCGCGCCGGCCGGACGACAGCCGGTCCCCCTTTTCTGTCGGCCGTTCGGCCTTTGGACGCGATTGTGTGGCCCTGCCATGGAGTCAAAGCCATGACGAATCACGCGGAAATGATGCGATGGATCGACGAGTGCGCCGCGATGTGCAAGCCGGACAAGGTGGTCTGGATCGACGGCAGCCCGGAGCAGGCGGAAGCGCTGCGGGCGGAAGCGCTGGCGACCGGCGAGCTCGTTGAGCTGAATCAGGAGAAGCTTCCGGGGTGCTACTACCACCGCACCGCGCGCAACGACGTCGCCCGTACGGAGCACCTGACGTTCATCTGCACCACCCGAAAGGAGGACGCCGGCCCGACCAACAACTGGATGAGCCCCGAGGACGGCTACGCCCGGGCCCGCGCGATCCTGAACGAATCGATGAAGGGGCGGACCCTGTATGTCGTCCCCTTCTCGATGGGGCCGATCGGCTCGATCTTCTCGAAATACGGCGTCGAGTTGACCGACAGCATCTATGTCGTCCTCAACATGCTGATCATGGTGCGCTGCGGCAAGGCCGTTCTCGACAAGCTCGGCACCGACGGCGTCTTCACGCGGTGTCTCCACGGCAAGGCGGACCTGGACGACCGAAAGCGGCTCATCCTGCACTTTCCCGAGGACAACGCGATCTGGAGCGTCGGCTCCGGCTACGGCGGCAACGTCCTGCTGAACAAGAAGTGCATGGGGCTGCGCATCGCCTCATACCAGGCCCGGCGCGAGGGCTGGCTTGCCGAGCACATGCTGATCCTCGGCGTGGAAAACCCCGCCGGCCGCATCGAGTACGTCGCCGCCGCCTTCCCGAGCGCCTGCGGCAAGACGAACCTTGCCATGCTCGTCCCCCCTGAAGGGCTCACCCGCAAGGGGTATCGCATCTGGACGGTCGGCGACGACATCGCCTGGATGCGGATCGACACGGACGGCGCCCTGTGGGGCATCAACCCGGAGACCGGATGCTTCGGCGTTGTGCCCGGCACGAACTCGCGGACCAATCCCAACGCCATGGCGATGATCCGCAAGAACACCATCTTCACCAACGTGCTTCTGCGGCCCGGCAGGACCGTGTGGTGGGAGGGCTGCGACGACGACCCGCCCCTGACCGGCACCGACTGGAAGGGCGACCCGTGGAGACCCGGTCTGCTCGATGAGAATGGAAAGCCCGTGCTCGGCGCGCACCCCAACTCGCGATTCACCGCCCCGATCTCGCAGTGCCCGTCCGTGACGTTCCGCCTGGAGCACCACCACGGCGTGCCGATCTCCGCGATCGTCTTCGGCGGACGCCGCGCGCACCTGGCCCCGCTGGTCTACCAGGCATACAGTTGGCAGCACGGCGTCTTTATGGGCGCCACGATGGCCTCGGAACGAACCGCCGCCCAGTACGGCGCGATCGGCGAGGTCCGACGCTACCCGATGGCCATGCTCCCGTTCTGCGGCTATCACATGGGCGACTACTTCCGCCACTGGCTCCAGGTCGGTCAGCAGATGACCCGCCCCCCCAAGATCTTCCACGTGAACTGGTTCCGAACCGATGAGAACGGGGAGTTCCTCTGGCCGGGCTACGGCGAAAACCTCCGGGTCCTCGAGTGGATCCTCGACCGCTGCCGCGGGGAGGCCGAGGCACAGGCCACGCCGATCGGCTACGTCCCGACCCCGGACAGCCTGGACCTGACCGGCCTGACGCTTTCGCAGGCCGTCATCGATGAACTCCTGTCGGTGGACGTCGCGGCATGGAAGGAGGAGGTCGCCGCGATTCGAAAGTTCTTCGCGACCTTCGGCGACCGGATGCCGCACGCCCTGATCGACGAGCTCGACTCGCTGGAGCGAAGGCTGACGGCTCGATAGTCCGCCGCCGCGCCCCGGCCGGCGGCCCAGGCGAACGACGGCCTCGCCGGTTGCGTCCCCCGGCCCCCGGTTTATGATGCGGACATGAGATCCGCACGTTTGCTCCCGTTGGCCGCGTTGCTGGCGGCCGCCCCAGCGTCCGCCGCCGCGCCGCATCCCGAACACCCCCGGCCGGACTTCCGGCGCGAACCCTGGGCGAATCTCAACGGCGAGTGGTCGTTCGAGTTCGACCCACGGGACGAGGGCGAGGCTCAGCGATGGTTCGAGCCCGGTCGGCACGCGTTCGCCCGACGGATCATCGTGCCGTTTCCGTGGGAGAGCAGACTCAGCGGCATCGGTGACACCCGGTACCAGGGCGTCGCGTGGTACGCCCGCGAGATCACGATTCCATCCGGCGGGGGCTGGAACGGCACGGACGCCTGGCTGGTCGTCGGCGCGTGCGACTTCGAGGCGAAGGTGTGGGTCAACGGCAAGCCGGCCGGCCGGCACATCGGCGGCTACATGCCCTTCGACATCAATCTGGCACCGTTCGCCGGGCCCGGCGAGAAGGCGTTTGTCGTCATCCGCGCGAAGGACACGACACACCCCGACCAGCCGAGCGGCAAGCAGACCGGCTGGTACACGCGCACGAGCGGCATCTGGCAAACGGTCTACGTCGAACCCCGCACGACGATCCACATGACGACCATCCGCGCAACGCCGGACATCGGCGCCGGCACGGTCAGGTTCGATGTTTCCGTCAGTTCGCCGCCGCCGACGTTTCGCCCGGCACAGCTTCGTCTCACCGTCCGCAGCCCGGACGGCGCGTTCAACCCGGCATCGGCCGTCTCTTCCGAGTCCGGTTTGTCGGCGACGATCACGATCAAGGAGCCGAAGCTCTGGTCGCCCGAATCGCCCACGCTGTACGACGCCGTCTTCGAGCTCGACGGCGCCGGACATCTCGATCGCGTGCACGGCTATTTCGGCCTCCGCGAGGTCTCCATCGGCAAGGCCCCGGGGCGCGAGTACAATTACATCCGCCTCAACGGCAAGCCGATCTACCTGGTCGGGGCGCTGCATCAGTCGTTTCATCCCGACGGCATCTACCAGTATCCCGACGACGCGGCCGTTCGCGGCGACTACGAGTACTGCAAGAAGATCGGCCTCAATTTCCTCCGCATCCACATCAAGAACGCCATACCCCGCGAATTGTACTGGGCCGACAAGCTCGGCGTGCTCATCATGCAGGACATGCCGAACTTCACGCACTACAACGAGCGCTCCCGGCGGTGGTGGGAGGAGAACCTGCGGGCGGCCGTCGCGCGCGACTTCAATCACCCGGCGATCTTCGCCTGGTGCGACTTCAACGAGACGTGGGGCATCGGCCACGGGGGCTATGGCCCCGATCATCAGCGATGGGTCGCCGAGATGTACCGTCTGACCAAGCGGCTCGACCCGACCCGGCTCGTCGAGGACAACTCGCCCTGCCTCTACGACCACGTGGTGACCGACATCAACTCGTGGCACTTCTACATCAACGATTATGAACAGGCCAAGCGCCACATTCAGGAGGTCGTCGACAAGACGTTTCCGGGCTCCGCGTTCAATTACGCCGCAGGCCACAAACAGGGCGACGCCCCGCTGATCAACAGCGAATACGGCGGCATCAGCGCCGGCCTCGGCGACCAGGACATCAGTTGGTGTTTCAAGTATCTCACCAACGAACTCCGCAAGCACGACAAGATCTGCGGCTATGCCTACACCGAACTGTCCGACATCGAGTGGGAGCACAACGGCTTCCTGAACTACGACCGCAGCGAGAAGGAGTTCGGCTACGACTACTGGCACCCCGGGTTCACGCTGAAGGATCTGAACAACCCGGACTTCATCGTCCTCGATGCGGAACCGTGTATCGTCCTCAAACCCGGCGAGAAGCGCAGCGTCCCCGTGCTGATCAGCCACTGGTCGCAGCGCCCGGGAGAGAAGCTCGAACTGCGGTGGTTCCTCCGGTGGCAATCCGTCGGTGAGCGGCCCACGTGGAGCACCCGGGCGGTGACGTGGCAGCCTTACGCCGTCACGCCTCAGGAGCCGATCGAGATCGGCCCCGCCCCCGATCGTCCCGGCGCCGAGGGCCTCGGTGCGCTGCTCGTGGAGCTGTGCGACGCCGGGCAGGTGGTCGCCCGCAATTACTTGAACGTCTACCGCCCCCCGCCACCGCGGCCGCGGATGGAAGCGATCGGCGCGGAGACCCTCGTCCTGCGGTGCGATCCGTCGGACTTCTCCGCCTGGCAGTGGGCCGATCAGCCCATACCGCATGCAACCGGCATCGCCGCCGAGAAGGTCGCCGCCGTCGGTGCAGGTTTTGTCGAGTATCAGTTCCGGATCCCCGCCGAGGCCGCCGTCAGCGACCTATCGATGATCGTGTTTGACGCGGAGATGTCGGCGAAGGCCGCCGGCGAGAAGCTCGACTGGCCCGCGCGCAAGACACCGCACGACTATCCGCAGACCGACCGCACCAAATGGCCCACCGACGTGCGAGTCCGCTTCAACGGCGTCGAGGTCCACCGGCAGACGCTGCCGGACGATCCGGCCGACGCCCGCGGCGTGCTGACTCACCTGCACAAGCATCACCCGGGATCCTACGGATGGGCGGTCCGCGCGAAAACGACGCCCGCCACCCTTCGGGAGATCCTGCCGGGGCTGGCTCGCGATCGCACGTTGGCCATCCGCATCGAGGTCCCGGCGGACGCCGAGCACCGAGGCGGCCTGGCGGTTTTCGGCGACCGGCTCGGCAGGGTCGGCCTCGACCCGCAGTGCGTCCTGCAATTCAACGGCCGGCACGGATTGCCCACAGGCTCTCGCTCCGATGAACCGGTCGCGGTCAACCGGCTCGCCGCCCTGCAGGAGATCGCGATCCCCACGGCCGAGCAGGGAGGGCAGGAGTGGCGATACACGGTCGACCTGCCGGCGGAGGACTGGGCCGCACCGGCCTTCGATGACGCGAAGTGGAGAACGAGCAAGGGCGGCTTCGGCACGCGGGAGACGCCCAATGCAATCATCGGGCGGAAGTGGACGACGCCCGACATCTGGCTGCGCACGGCGATCAACATCGCGGACGTCGCGACGATCGTCGGCGGACGCTGGCGGATCTACCACGACGAGGACGCCGAGGTGTACCTCAACGGCACGAAGGTGCTCGAACGCGCGGGCTTCGTGACCGGCTACGTCGACGTGCCCCTCGACGACGCGGCCCGCGGCCTGCTGCGCGAGGGCCGCAACGTCGTCGCCGTGCACTGCCGGCAGACCGCCGGCGGACAGAACATCGACGTCGGCCTCGTCGTCTTCCGGCGGCCGAAGGGAGCGCGGTGATCGGCGGCAACAGCGCCATGGACCTTCGGCGTCACGAGTTCGGCCGAATCCTGATCATCAAGCCCAGTTCGCTCGGCGATGTGACGCATGCGCTGCCCGTGCTCAACGGCCTGCGCCGCCGCTATCCCCGCGCGACGATCGCCTGGCTCATCGCCACGGGCTGCCGCGAGCTGCTGGAGGGCCACCCGCAGCTCGACGAGCTGATACTCTTCGACCGGAAACGCTACGGCCAGATGGCCCGCAGCATTCGCGCCACGACGGAGTTCCTCGAGTTCGTCCGGGGCCTGCGTGCCCGCCGTTTCGACCTGGTGATCGATTTGCAGGGGCTGTTTCGCAGCGGCTTCCTTGCCTGGGCCACGGGGGCCGGCACACGGATCGGCTTCGCCCGCGCCCGCGAATGCGCGTGGGTGTTCTACTCCCATCGCATCCCCCCCGGCGACCCCGACGAGCACGCCGTGACGAAGAACTACCGCGTCGCCTCTCTGCTGGGCTTTGAGGATGCGCCGATCGAGTTCCACCTGCACGTCCAGCCGCGCGCCCGCGAGACGTCCGCCGCACTGCTCGCCGCCGCCGGCCTCGGCCCGGGCGAACCGTATGCCGTCCTCGCGCCGGGCGCCCGATGGGAAACGAAGATCTGGCCGGCCGCGCGGATGGCCGTCGTGGCCGACCACCTCCAGCGCACGCACGGGCTGCGGATCGTCGTCGCCGGCGGCGCTGCCGAAGCGGCCGACTGCCAGGCTGTCGCGCGAGCCGCGAAGCTGCCGGTGATCAACGTGGCGGGGCGGACACGCATCAGCGAACTCGTGGCGATTATCGCCGGTTCAACCGTCATGCTGAGCAACGAATCGGGGCCCATGCATATCGCTGTCGCCCTGGGCAAACCCGTCGCCGGCGTCGTCGGCCCGACCAACGAGCGGCGAAACGGCCCCTTCTCCCCCAACAGCCGGCTTGTGCGTCGGCCTCTGGCCTGCGCCCCCTGCTACCTCCGCCGGCTCTCCGAGTGCCGCCACGACCATGCCTGCATGCAGCAGGTAGACCCTTCGGACGTGATCCGTGTCATGGATGAACTGCTGAGTAACACCGTCCGGCCGCAGGAGGTCCCGGCATGGTCCCGCGTATGACCGTCATCGTCGGGCTGGTCGTCGCCACCCTCCGTGCCGAGCCGTCCGTTGTCGTCGCACCGGTCTCCGGCGTCTCGCAGATCGAGCCCGTCGCCGCCATCCGCGCAGGCCGCCGGCAGGGAATCGCGATGGGCGACCGAGCCGCGATCGTCGATGGCACCCGGATCATCGCCACGGGCGAGGTCTTCCTCCTTGACGACACCGGATGTGCCGTTCGGCTCTCCACGCCGCTTCCCGCCGACACAACCGACACAACACCGGCCACCCGGCCTTTTTCGACGGCCACCCGACCGTACAACGCGGCCCTGCGAGCCGTGCTCGTCCCCGCCTCGTTCGTCGCCCGCGCCAAGGCGGCCATGCCCGCGGGCACGACCATCGTCGCCGCGACCGTCGGCACCGGCCCCGGACGCCGACAGTTGTGGATCGACGTCGGCGGCCTCGGCGGTTTGGCCGAGAACGACTCCGTGTGGATCCGCCGCGACGACTTTCCCATCGCCCGGGGGCGCGTGGTCCTGGTCATGCCCCGTACGGCCCTCGTGCAGCCGCGCCCGCTCGTCACGAACGCCGTCCCGGACATCGGCGACCTTGTCGATCTGTGGCCGTCGCCCGCCATGCGCCGCACAAACCGGCCCGAAACCATCGTCATGGAGGTCACGCCGACCGGTGAAGGCGCCTCGCTCAAACTGGCCGGCGCCCGTCGCGACGGTCTGCGGCCCGGTCGCCAGCTCGAGCTCTACGACGGCGAGGCATACGTCGGCCTGGCCGGCGTCGTCACCAGCAGCGACCGCCTCTGTATCGCCCGGTCGATGCGGGCGTTCTGCACAACGCAGCCGACGGTCGGCCTTCGCGCCATTGCCAGGGCCGCCGACCCCGATGGCGCTGCCCCGCTTGCCGCTCGCGTCTTCGACGTGCGAAGCGGCTATGTGTTGATCGCCGCGGGCGGCGCGGACGGCGTCCAGCCGGGGCAGACCTTCGCCGTAATCCGTGAGGGCAATACGGTCGCCCGGCTGGAGGCGAAGACCGTCGAGGTGGACTTCACCAGTGCGGTGGTCCTTCCCGCGGAGGATGGCGAGCCGCCACAGAGTATCGAAAAGTGGGACGTGGCCGTCCGCGAACCAATCCCTCGAAGCCCGATCATACGGATCGGGACGGTTACGGGCGTCTGGCGAGGCGGAGACTGGATCATCGGAGCCATGACGACCGCCGACAATCGCGTGAGACCGGGCGACGTGCTTCGCATCGCCGCCGAGACCCCCGTTGCCGCGATCGTGGCCGTTCACGAAGCCGGCAAGGCGGTCCTCTATGTGCCTCCCGGCTGGGGCCGCGCGACCATTACGCCGGACTTGCCCATCGAACGGTCGGACCCGTGAAGGCGCCTCCGCCTTTGGGCCGTTTGACCCGGCGGACCTCAAGATGTATAAGCGCTGTCAGCAGACCGCAGTATCGTGGCGCGGTTTGCTCCGCAGTGTGTTATGATTATCGACTGCCACACTCATATTTGGGAGCGGCCGGAGCAGCTTGGGCGATATCGGCCCGCCGCAAGCGATCGCAGCACGGCGGCCGGGCGACGCGTGTGGCCCGAGGCCGATCCCCAACGGCACCTTGCCGCCGCCGAGCCCGTGGATAAATCCATTGTCCTCGGTTTTCGCAGCCACTACCTCGGCATCAACATCCCCAATGACTATGTGGCCCGATATGTCCGCCAACATCCCAGCCGGCTTCTCGGGTTTGCGGGCATTGACCCGACCCGACCTGCGGAGGCCATCCGAGAGGCCGTCCATGCCCACGACGAGCTCGGCATGGTCGGCATCTCCGTTTCGCCTTCAGCACAGGATTTCCATCCTAGTTGCACATCGGCCATGCGCGTTTACGCCGAGGCCAACCGGCTTCGTATGCCCGTGATCTTTGAGAATAACGTCCTCCTCGCGCCGGGGGCCAAGCTCGAGTACGCCCGCCCGTTCCTGTTGGATGAGGTCGCACGCGAGTTTCCCGATCTCAAGATCATCATCGCGCAGCTGGGCCATCCCTGGATCGACGAAACCGTGCTCCTGCTTGCGAAGCACGCGAACGTCTACGCCGACATCGGCGGCCTTCTGCTGAATCGGTGGCGATCCTACAATGCGATGTTGGCCGCCTACCACGGCGACGTGATGGACAAGCTCCTCTTCGCAAGCAATTTCCCGTTCACGTCCGCCGCCGCTTGCATCGAGGCCCTCTACACCATCAATCAGGTCTGCCACGGGACGAACCTGCCGACGATTCCGCGGGAACAGTTGCGCCGGATCGTGGAACGAAACACGTTGGAGCTGCTCGGGCTGCCGTCCGAGACGAGCCGCGAGACAAGTCCGCCGGCCGCCGTCGCCGATCCCGACGCCCGAAAACCGGCGTGAGGTGCGGGTTTCCCGAGAGGCCGGCCTTTACATGACGCCCCGCTACCGGCACAATCCCGCCGTATGAGCACCTTGCATGATCCCGGGGTTGCGGCCGCTACGGCTCCGGTCGCAGCCGCGCCCGCCGAACTGCTGGACCGTCGCCGCCAGTGGTTCCGAAGCTTTCCTGAAGGCCCCCTGGAGTTTGTCGCGGCCGTCCGTGTGATCTGGGTCCTCGGACTCTTCGCGCTGCCGATGATCGGGGGGACGCTGCACGGCTATGCGATGGTCGGCTTGGCGCTTCTCCTGCTGGCCGATTCCGTCCTGGTGGTGTGGTGGCTGTCGGAGCTGGCCGTCGATCGCGAGGCCCTGTTGTTCGCGAGGCCCGCGGACCTTCGCCGCAACCCATGGGCCGCCACGGCCGCCGCCGCCCTCGGGCAGGCGATGCTCCTGGCCTTCCTGCTGTCCTTTTCGCGGCAGCGCATCCCCGTTGTCGGGGCGATCGATGGGATGGGCCGTTGGGTGGTCCTGGCCGTCGCGGCGGTTGCCGCGGCGCTTACGATGCGCCAGTGCCGCACGGCGGGGCTTCAAGGCCGGCCCTCCTCGGTGCTGCTCATCGTGCCCCTGGTGAACTGGTGGGTCACCCGCCGACTCGCTTACGACCTGACGCGCAGCTATTCCACTGAAATCGTCCGACACGGCCGGCATCCCGCCGGCCCGTCGCGGGCGGCCGGCGTCTTCGCGGACGCCCTGTGGATCATGACGCTGCTGATGGTCGCCGTGGCCCTCGGCTCGGGAAGCACCTGGTCGTCCCCGACGGCGATGGGTGTGTGCAGCAGCCTGGTCCTCGCCGCCGCGTCCGTCGCCGACGTCGCCGCGATGGAGTCCGCCCAGGCCGCGGTCCTCCAGTTCCTGCGCACCTCCGGACCGAGACGCCCGTGATGTCGCGGCCGAGGCGCGGTCCCGGCGGGGAGAACGCGTCGGCCGTCGCATGGCGGCACCGGACGGTGTACAATACGCCCCCGATTCGACAACCGCCGGGCCGGCGGCGCCACCACCGCGACGGCCGGCCGCCGAGGAGACCGGACCCGTGACCGAGCGAGCCTACCAGCTTTGCATCAACCCGGAGTGCGGAAAGACGTTCGGCCTGACGGAGGTCCTGTTCAGTTGCTCCGCGTGCGGCAGCCTGCTCGACATCGCCTACGACTGGGACCGACTGCCCATACCGCAGACGTGGGACTTCTTCGAGCACCGCTGGGCCACCAAAGGGCTGCGGGCCACCGGCCGGCTGGATTTTTCCGGGGTGTGGCGTTTTCGCGAACTGCTTCCCTTTGCGCCGCCCGACGCGGTGGTCACGATCGGCGAGGGCCGGACCGTGCTCGAGCAGAACGACCGGGTGGCGCGCGAGGTGGGCATGAAGCCCGGCCATGTCTTTCTGCAGTACGAGGGGCTCAACCCGTCCGGCAGCTTCAAGGACAACGGCATGACGGCCGCCTTCACCCTGGCGCGGATCCTCGGCCGCAGCCGCGTCGCCTGCGCCAGCACGGGCAACACGTCGGCCTCGCTGGCGATGTTCGCCCACAAGGCCGAGCCCGAGATGCAGGGCATCGTCTTCATCGGGTCGGGCAAGATCGCCTACGGGAAGCTGTCGCAGGCGCTCGACTACGGGGCGATGACGCTCCAGATCGAGGGCGACTTTGATGCGTGCATGCGGCGCGTCCGCGAGGTCGCCGATCGGTTGGGCATCTACCTGATGAACAGCATGAACCCCTTCCGGCTCGAAGGCCAGAAGGCCATCATGTACCGCGTGCTCGAGGCCCGCGACTGGACCGTGCCGGACTGGATCATCGTGCCGGGCGGAAACCTGGGCAACTCCAGCGCGTTCGGCAAGGCATTCATGGAGCTCAAGCTGCTCGGGCTCATCCCGCGAATCCCGCGACTGGCGATTATCAATGCCACCGGCGCCAACACGCTTTACACCCTTTACGAGCAGCGCGGGGTGCGCTGGAACGGCGGCAGGCTTCACGGCCGCGAGGAGATCACCGCCCTCTATGACGCCTTCGACCGGTCGGGCTACAAGGCGTGCACCATCGCGTCGGCCATCGAAATCAGCCGGCCGGTCAACCTCCCCAAGTGCCTGCGGGCGCTGGATGTGATGAACGGCGTCGTCCGGGAGGTGTCGGATGAGACCATCCTGGAGCACAAGGCGATGGTGGGCCGGTTCGGATTCGGATGCGAGCCGGCGAGCGCAGCCAGCGTCGCCGGGTTGCGTCTGCTTCGCGAAGAAGGCGTGATCTCGGCGGACGAGGACGTCGTGTGCATCCTGACGGGCCACGAGCTGAAGGACCCGGACGCGACGGTGAAGTATCATACGGGCATCGACATGAAGGCCGTGACGCCGCCGCCGCCGAAGCCGACGCACGGCCGATACGCGAACCATCCCGTTCGCGTGGCGGACAGCCTCGACGCGATCTGCGCCGCCCTCGACGCCGCCGGCAGAACGGTCTGACCGGCCGCAGGCCGTCGCCGGATCCTACGAGAACGGAAGCCCGAGCTGGAGAGATACAGACCATGATCCGACTTGCTGTGGCGGGAGCCGCGGGACGAATGGGCCGAAGGATCATCACGTTGGCCCACGGCGACGACCGGTTCGACCTCGTGGCGGCACTGGAGGCCGCCGGCTGCCCACTCCTGGGCTCGGACGCGGGGGAAGTCGCCGGCGCCGGGGCCCTGCACCTGCCGATCCAGGACCGCACGGACACCGAGTACGATGTCCTCATCGACTTCAGCACGGCCTCGGGAACTGCGCACTGGCTCGACCGCTGCCTCGCGGCCCGACGTCCCATGGTGATCGGCACAACCGGGCACACGCCCGATCAGACCGACGCGATCCGGAGCGCCGGCCGAACCATCGCCGTCCTGAAGGCTTCCAACATGAGCCTGGGCGTGAACCTGCTGATGAACCTCGTCGGGCAGGTGGCCCGCATCCTCGGCGACGACTACGACGTCGAACTCGTGGAAACCCATCACCGCTTCAAGGCGGACGCCCCAAGCGGCACGGCACTGGCCCTGGCGGACGCGATCGTTCAGGCAACCTGCCGCGAGAAGCACGACGTCGTGTACGGCCGCCAAGGCATTGTCGGGCCGCGGCCCCGACGGCAGATCGGAATCCACGCGGTGCGCATGGGCGATACCGTCGGCGAGCACGAAATCCATTTCGGCAACCTCGGCGAGACGATCACGCTCAAACACGTCGCGCACACCCGCGACACGTTCGTTCAGGGCGCCTTGCGCGCGGCGGCCTGGATCGTCGACCGCCCGCCCGGCCTCTACACCATGCAGGATGTGCTCGGGTTGGAGTTTCTGACGTGAGCCCGCGCGCGGAGCCGCGATCCGACCGGCCGCGCCGAACGAGCGACGTCGCACCCCTGGACGAAGCTTGACCGCAGAGCGCCGGCCCCAATACCCCCTATCGGGCCCCCGTCGCCTTCTCGACCTGAGCGCGAAGCGCCTGATAGCCGTAGTGAAGGATCAGGTTGTCCAGCAGGATGAGGGCCATATAGCTCTCGGCAACCGGCCAGATCCGGGCGACGATAGTCGGATCCCGTCGCGTGATCGCCGCCAGCGTACGGTTTTCGAGCGTGTACTTGTCGATCGTGTGCTGCGGTTTGTTGATCGTCGGCGTGGGCTTCACCGCCAGCCGGGCCACGATCGGCTGCCCGGTCGCAAGGCCCCCCGTGATGCCACCGGCGTTGTTCGAGTCGAACACGACGGTCCCTCCCGACGACCGCATCGCGTCGTTGCTCTGGATCCCGGTCATGTCCTTCACGGCGAATCCGGCGCCCACCTCCACGCCCTTGACGGCACCGATCCCCAACATCCGGCCGAGCTCCGCATCCAGCTTGGCGAACACCGGCTCGCCCAGACCGGCGGGAACCCCGAGGGCCACCACCTCGACCACCCCGCCGGAGGAGTCGCCGGTGGCCGTGATCTGGTTGCACGCCTCAAGCATCGCCTGCGCCGCCTCGCGGTCCGGACAGTTCACGACGGGATGTACCCCGTACTGGTCCTCCACCTGCGCGGGCAGCAGGTGCGGGGCCCGCGCCCGGATCGCGTCGATCTCCTGTTCGATCTCCGCAAACACCCTCGCCTTTTCGAGGAAACGCATGTCGGGAGTGATGCGGCCCTTGACGTACACCTCCTGGTAGAACGGATCGAGATCCCGCCGCATCCGCTTGAACGCCCCCACGGACTCGATCGCCGCGGAATGGTTCACCTCGCCGCATCGGACCCCCGCCATCTCGCGCACGAAGGCGAAGACCCGGATGCCGCAAGCGGCAAGGACCTTCTGGGCCACGGAGCCGGCGGCCACGATCGTCGCCGTGTACCGGCCGCTGAAGAACCCCGCCCCGATCGCATCGTCGTCGGGGCCGTACTTGATGAACGATGCGTACGACGCATGCCCGGGGCGCGGCGTGCGGTTCGTGTCCTGATACTGCTTGACGTGAATGAAGTGCCGATCGAGGTTGGGGATGAGAATGGTCAGGGGCGTCCCGTTGGTGTGGTTCTTGTTTCCGGCGTTTTCAATCGTGTCGGCGGCATTCAGTCCGGTGAACAGGATGGGCAGGTCCGGCTCCTTTCGAGGGGAGGACAACTCATCGGCCCCCGGCTTCCGCAGGAGCAGATCGCCGTAGATCTCCTGTTCAGTCAGGAGCAGCCCCGGGGGAAGGCCCTGGATCGTCGCCGTCAGCCCCTCCTGATACGATCCTCCGGACACCGTGACCTGGAAAACCCGCCCGAAGCTGCATCCGGTCATCGCGATCAACCTCCTGTTCGCACCGAACGATACGACTTGATCCCCGCGTACCCGATCCGGTCCTGCTGCGCCTCAGCCCGGTCGATGCGGGCGTCTTCGCCCCGCAGGACCTCCTTCACGAGGCTGCGTCTCACGACATCGCCGCCCCGGTCGGCCGGCCGGGAGCCGTCGTCAAGCGTGCAGCCCTCGTTGCGGCCTGCATTTCCACGCCGTTTTCAGCGCAAGCACGCTGCAAATGCACACTCTACGGCCCGGCCCCGGGCTTCTCAAGCCGGTCACCGGCGGGCGCGGATCCGGCGGAGCCGAGACTCACTTTCGAGACGGCACCGCCGACAAGGCGGTGATCGGCCTCCAATCGGTCTGTCCGGAGCCGATGCGATACGCCTCCACCGTCCCGTCCGCAAACGCCCGGCACACGATCCCGTCGCTCACCACGATGCCCACGCACTGTCCGTGAGCGGGCACCCGACCGAAGGTGCCGATTGTCTGCTGCGCCTGGACGCGGGCATCCCGCGACATCAGCGCATACGCTCCCAGCAGCAGGACGACCCCGGCAAGCGCAATCTTCGTAATCCGTTCGGACATGGCAACCTCCCTTCGGGCCGTATCCACGCGCCGGCCCGCACGGCCTTCAGTATACCGCTTATCGCCGCCCGTAACGGTCCGGCAGATCAGATGCTCAGGTACGAACGCACCGCCGTCAGCAACGGCGCGGGGCCGAAGCGAACGGGGTCGGTCACCGGCAGCCCCGTCCTGCCGGCCACTTCATCGAGATGTCCTCGCGCCTCTGCGTCGCTCATCCCGGCCGTGTTGATCGATACGCCGACGACCTTTGCCGCGTGAATCGGCCGGACGAGAGCTTCGTTCAACCGTATCTGTTCTTCGATCGATGCGATGGGGCAGGCCGGCCGGTCGTTGTGGCAGGTGCGGCCCGGACGGTGGCACATGATGATCGCGTCGGGACAGGCCCCGTGCAGCAGCGCCAGCGATACCGCCGAGTACGCCGGGTGTTCGATCGACCCCTGACCCTCGATGAAACAGATCTGCCGGTCGGCCACCCGTTCGATCAGGGCCTCGGTCGCCCCCCCGGCAAAGTCCGACACGACCGCATCGATGGACGTCCCCCAGCCTTCGATCATGATCCCGGTCTGGCCCGTCGCCACGAAGGCGGCGTCGAGCCCGGCCTGCGCGGCCGCCGCGCGGAGTTCCAGGCATGTCACCATCTTGCCGACGGCGCAGTCGGTCCCGACCGTGAGCACGCGCTTCACCGGCATTGAACGCGCCAGGCCGAACGACAGGCGCGTGGTGACGCCCGGATCGCGCACATCGAAGATCGGCACGCCGTTCGCCTCCGCGAGCGACCGGAGTTCCGCATCGCCGCGAAGCCTCGTGTGCAGCCCGCTGATGACCGCCAGCCCGGCGCCGATCGCCTCAACGATATGCCGCCGCATCCGCTCGGGCAGTTGCCCCCCCGAGGGCGCGATCCCGATCACCAGCGCATCCGGCCGCAAGGCCATCGCCGAACGGACGTCGGCCACGATGGGAATACCGGCCCCAAAGCCCAGAATCTCCTCGATTGCCCGGCCGGCGCAGGCCGAGTCAAGAACGCCGACGACGTCGCCCCGACGATATCGAATCAGCGATGCGGCCGTCTTCGACGTGAATACGCCGAGCGCCCCCTCCGTCAGCAGCAGCAGCCGCCGATACCGTGCCATGTCGATCATGGGGTCTTCTCAACCGCGTGCCGAACTCACACCCAAAAAAGCGATGGAAGATGCCGCCGTGGCGGAGAGCATCTTCCATCTCGTGATGTCCGTCTTCTTGCGAAGACTTCGGGCAGGTTCCCGCTACGGATGGGGCCCAGGCCCGCACTCATCCACCGCAGGAACCTAGCCGGCTCGAAGCACTTTCCTTAGCGCTTCTTGGCCTTTTTCTTGCCGGCTGCCTTCTTCTTGCCCGCGGCTTTCTTCTTCTTAGCCATTGACATCACCTCCCTTCTGTTTCCATAAACTTAGTGATCGCGCCGCATTTGTCAAAGCTTTTTTCGCGCGTTCGCAAAAAAAATTGCGGAGTCGCCCTGAGTCTGCCACATCCCTATATCGTCTCAGATCCTCCATCCGCTTGATGCATTTCTCCCCCGCGCTGCTCCGATACGGTCCGCCGATCGTCGCCCCTCTGACCGAATCCGTCCGTCGGATGCAGATGCGCGCGACCGGATCCACCCCGTTCTCAACTCCGCGCCGGCGATGCCGCGCACGATCGACACATGCGGGAAACGGCGCGCGGCATCGCTGACGGGCATGAGCTTCGGCCGAGCCCCGCATCGAGCCCGCAAGGCTCACCCATAAACAAATCACACCCGCGCCGAGCCGCCCGCGCCTGAAAAACACACACCGCAGGACCCGCCAGAGCACTGCCTACAACTCGTTGAGATATCGAATGTTACAAGAGCGCGGCGGCGAAGCACCATCCTGTCATTTCCCGATGCAAAACTGGCTGAAGATCCGGCTGAGCATCTCGTCCGTAGTCACCTCGCCCACGATCATCCCCAATTGTTCATTCACCTCGCGCAGCTCCAGCGCGATCAGCTCTGCCGCCTCCGAGAGACTCGAACCGCCTTCTATCAGATCCAGAGCGCGCCGACATGCGGACCGCGCCTCCTCAAGCGCCTGACGATGCCGCGCGTTCACCGCCAGCGACGCCGGTGACGACTCCGTCCATCCCGCCTGAAAAACATCGGAGAGCCAGGCGATGATCTGCCCGCATCCCTCGCCGGTCAACGCACTGATCCAAACGATCGGCACACCACCGAATTGCGAGGTCTCTCTCGGGCGCCGCTTTGCCTCGCAGCGCACCGCATCAAGCTTGTTCGCGACGATCAAGCATCGCGGCACCGCCACCTCCCGAACGAACCCGAGCGCATCCGCATCGAGGCGGGCGCGGCCGTCCAGCACGACCAACACACAATCGACAAGGCCGGCGGCACGCCGAGAAGCCTCCTGAGCACACGCGTCGACGCCGGCGGCGTGAGTCCCGATGCCGGCCGAGTCGATCAGCCAGACCTCCCCGGCGCCCGGCACCGTCATGGGGGCGGCGACCGCGTCGCGGGTCGTGCCCGGCTCGGGGGAGCAGATGCAGCGGTCCATCCCCACGAGCCGATTGAACAGCGTACTCTTCCCCGCGTTCGGCGGGCCGAGAAGAAGCACGCGACGGCGGACGTCGAGCCGCTCCATGGGCAACGCGCGACGAGAGATCTCCTCCAGCGAGGACAGCACGTCGCACGCCTCGGCGACGGCCCCCTCGCGGGTAAGAAACGTGATCGGTTCGTCAGCAAAATCAATGGAAGCCTCGACCCGGGCGAGCAGATCCACCACTCGCGACTGGATCTGCCGCGTTTGCCGCCCAAGGGTGCCGTGCAGGAGCTGCTCGGCCGCGCGGAGCTGGGCGTCCGAACCGGCGTAAACCATCGCCGACACCCCCTCGACCTCCGTGAGGTCCAACGCCCCCGCCAGAAACGCCCGCCCCGTGAACTCACCCGGTTCGGCCAACCGGGCCCCCAGGCCGAGGACGTGTTCCAGGAGCGTCGCAAGGATCGGCGGAGAGCCGATCGTGTGGATCTCCACCGCATCCTGCCGGGTGAAGCTTCGCGGGGCCCGAAACAGGTAGAGGTCGGCGGGCACGTCGGTGTCCTCGGAGGCCCAGCGCAAGCGCGCCGCGACCCGCCGATAGCCGTCCGCCGCGTTCACGGCCGGGCCGGCCAGGGCCGCCGCGATCTCGAAGGAACGAGGACCGCTCAACCGCAACACGCCGCACGGGCTCGAACCCGGCGCCGACGAAACCGCCGCGATGGTATCGTCCACGTGAGCGAACACGTCAGACAAAGAACTCCTCGGAGCAGAGGACCTCCAGCAGATTCTCCACGAACTCGGCAACCTGGACCGACAAGACCACGGAGATGCGCGGCAGTGTCCCCCGGCCGACGGCGGGGGCCGTGCGTCCGCGATCCGCGCCGTCAAGGGTCACGGTCACGGCCATCTGCGTCTGGAGGAACAACTCCGGCCACAACAGCACGCCGACGGCCAGGGCGTCGTGGATCTGGAGCTGCCCGGGCGGCCCGTCGATCCCCTGGGCCATCGGATGCTCCATCATCGCCGCGAGCATTTGCGCCCCGCGGGCACCGCTGGCCGCCAGGCGCGCGCGGTGCGACTCGTCGAGGATCACTTTTCGGGTCACATCCAGCGGAATCAGCGTGATGGGCAGCCCGGAGCCGAGCACACGGGCGGCGGCATGGCAGTCACGGTAGATGTTGAACTCGGCCTTGGGCGTGATGTTGCCGGGGCAGAAGACGGCCCCGCCCATGATGACGATCCGGCCGGCCCTCGCGAGAACCTGCGGCTCGTCCGCCAGCACCGCCGCCAGATTCGTCAGCGGACCGATCGCGACGATCACCAGCTGGCCCCCGTGCCCGGCGGCCAGCCGCCCATACAGCGAAAGCCCCTCGGCATACGTCCAGCCGGCCGCCACGGGCAGATTGATGTTCCCCAGTCCGTCCGCGCCGAAGAGGGCGGTCGCATCGGGCATGCCCGTCTCGGTCTGGTCGAGTCCGCAGGTCACCGGTGGCATGCGAGCCGGCTGAAGGGCCCCGAGGCACCGGCCGACGTTCTCGACCGCCTGCCGCGCCGATACGTTGCCGCCCACCGATGCGATCCCGACCACATCGAGGGACTCCGCGCACAGGGCCAGCGTCAACGCGATCGCGTCGTCGACACCCATGTCCGTATCCAGAAGCACCGGAAGAGCCATGCCAGCGTCCGCCCCTGCGGGAGATGCTTGACTCTACGGACAGGCCCGTTACATTCGCGCCGATACTATCAGGGATGCCGCCATGCAGGTCAACACGGAAGCGGTCTTGACGCAGTTCCAGAGCGTGTTCGACGGCCATAAACCCACCGTCCTCGCGCGGGCCCCGGGACGCGTGAACCTCATCGGCGAACACACCGACTACAACGACGGCTACGTGCTGCCCATTGCCATGGACCGCGCCATCTGGGTCGCCGCACGCCCGCGCGACGACGCACGGCTCCTCGTCCGGTCGACGTTGTACGACCGGATGGTGCTGTGGTCTCTTGACGACCTCGGGCCGCCGGGCGATCCGGCGTGGGCGAACTACGTCAAGGGCGTGGCCGCCCTGCTCATGCACCACGGCATCGAGCTGTGCGGAGCCGAGCTCCTGATCGCATCCGAGCTGCCCGTCGGCGGCGGCGTGAGCAGTTCGGCCGCGCTGGAGGTCGGTGTGGCCAAGGCCCTGCTCGCCCTGGCCGGCGCGTTTGTCGAGCCCGTGCAACTGGCGCTGCTGTGCCGCCAGGCCGAGCATGAGTACGCCCGCTCCCCGTGCGGCATCATGGACCAGTTCGCCTGTCTGCTTTCCCGAAAGGATTCGGCGCTGCTTCTCGATTGCCGCAGCCGGAGCTACGACCACCTGCCCTTCCGCCCGGAGGGGGCGGTCGTCGTGGTGATGGACACGCAGGTCAAGCACAGCATCGGTGCCGGCGAGTACGCCCGGCGGCAGGAGCAGTGCCGGGCCGGCGTCGACTTCTTCCGGCGGCACGATCCCGCGGTACGGGCGCTCCGCGATGTCACCGAGGAAACCTTCGCGAAGCACGCGTCCCGGCTGGATGCGGTGACCGCCGCGCGCTGCCGGCACGTGATTACCGAAAACCATCGCGTCCTGCGTGCCGCGGAGGCCCTGCGCGCCGGGGCGCTCCACGAGTTCGGGCAGCTCATGACCGACTCGCATCGCTCGCTGCGGGACGACTACCAGGTCTCGTGCCGGGAGCTCGATGCCCTCGTCGAAATCGCCTGCGGAATCGCCGGCGTATACGGCGCCCGAATGACCGGCGGCGGATTCGGCGGCTGCGCGATCGCGCTGGTCGATGAGGACGCGACGGAGCTGCTCGGCCGGGCCATCCACGAGCGGTATGACGGCGCCTTCGAAAAGCCCGCCGTCGTGTACTCCACGCGCGCCGCCGCGGGAGCCGACGTGCAGCACCTGTAGAGTCATGGCCCTTCCGATCGACAAGCTGATGTCCGGCACAAGCCTTGCGCAGGATGAGGCCTACGCCGCATTCCAGCGCATCATGTCCGGCGAGTGCTCCGAAGCGGAGATTGCCGGCTTCCTCGTCGCCCTCGCGGTCAAGGGCGAAACCGTCGATGAGATCGTCGGCGCGGCCCGGGCCATGCGCGAGAAGGCCACGCCCGTGGCGTGCGATGCCGACTGCATCGACACCTGCGGCACGGGCGGCGACGGCATCAGCACGTTCAACGTCTCCACCACGGCGGCCCTCATTGCAGCCGCCGCCGGCGCCACCGTCGCCAAGCATGGCAACCGGACGAACACCCGCGTCAGCGGCAGCGCCGAGGTCCTGCACGCGCTCGGAGTGAACATCGAGGCCGACGTCCCGGTGCTCGAGCGATGCCTGCGGGAGTGCCGGATCGCCTTTCTCTACGCGCCTCGGCTGCACCCCGCCATGAAATATGCGGCCCCCGTTCGCCGGGCCCTCAAAGTGCGGACCATCTTCAACCTCCTCGGCCCGCTGACGAATCCGGCCGGCGCCCGGCGTCAGGTGCTGGGAGTTCTGCGACCCCACCTGACCGAGCCGATCGCCCACGCCCTGCGGCGGCTCGGCGCAACACGAGTGATGGTGGTGCATGGGGCCGACGGACTCTGCGATCTGTCCGTCACCGGTCCGAGCCGCATCACCGAACTGGCCAACGAAGAAATCCGCACCCGCGAGATCACGCCGGAGGATGTGGGTCTGCGGCGAGCCGCGATTGCGGACCTGCTTGTCGACTCGGCCCAGGCCAGCGCTGCGGCCGTACGCGATATCCTGGAGGGTCGCCCCGGACCGCGCCGGGATCACGCCCTGCTCAACGCCGCCGCCGCCCTGGTTGTGGCGGACATCGCAACCGACCTTCGGGACGGTATTCGCCGCGCCGCCGATGCCGTCGACAGCGGGGCCGCCGCCCGGACCCTCGCACGCCTCGTCGCCGCCTCCGCCGCGCCGCCATGACTCACGCCTGCTGCGATATGTGCGGCCGATGGCTTCCGCGCGGTCCCGAAGGCCGGTTCGTCGTACGCATCGAGGTGTTCGCGCCACCGGGCCCCATCGAATTCACGGCGGAGGATCTCCAGCGGGATCGGTCGGACGAAATCCGGCAGCTCGTCGAACGCCTCTCCCGCCTGTCGGCCCAGGAGATCGAGGACCAGGTCTACCGGTCCTTTCATTTCGATCTGTGCCCCCGCTGCCAGAAGGAGTACCTGCGCCAGCCGCTGCCGCGTCGGCCGTCGGACGACGACGCCCGCGGCGGGTAGCGGCGCAGGCCGGCGGCCGCGCGCAAGAAAAGCCGCCGGTCACGCATTCGCAACCGGCGGCCTGTCAGTCCTCAAAACCGAATAGAACGGATGAACCGGCAAGACTGTGGTGACGTCACGCACGCATGGTCGTTTGCCGTGGGAGACAGCGCATCACCCACGCGCGATCAAGCCCTCGGCCATTAGTACGGGTCGGCTGAAGCGATCTCTCGCCGCACACCTCCCGCCTATCGACCTCCTGGTCTTGGAGGGGCCTTCACGCACCCGAAGGTGCACCCGAGACCTCATCTTGAGGGGGGTTTCACGCTTAGATGCATTCAGCGTTTCTCCTTTCCCAGCAT
>CAZTVU010000039.1:0-9287 GCA_964617025.1 uncultured Planctomycetales bacterium
CGACCGGGTTGCCGTCCAGGTGATCGCCGTCCGGCCGCTGTTGGTCAGCGTGTAGCTCGCTTGGGCCGGGGTGAACGGTCCACCCTGACTGCCCGAGGACGCGAGGCCGGTCGTCGGTGTCACGTCCAGCGTGTCGATCTTGAGCTTGATGGGCCTGGTGGAGCTGGGAAGCGGCTTGCTGAGCGGAACGCCACTGGTGGCGGCTGAGAACGTGACGGTGTCCTCGTAGGTGCCGCCGAACAGGCTCGTGGCCGTCGCATTGATCGTGAGGTTTACGCTCGCGGTTTCGCCAGGCGCAAGGCTGCCACCCGAGGGATCGAGCGAGACCCAGGGCTGCGTTCCGGCGGCGGACCAATCGATCGCTCCCCTTCCCGCGTTTCGAAGCATGTAAGTGACCTGCGATGGCGAGAACGGGCCACCCTTCTTGCCCGCGGCATCCAGCCCGTGGGTCGGCGAGACGCTGAGAGCCCCCTCGGTCGCCGGCACATCGGCGGCGCTTACGCGGATCTCGCGGGTCGCCTGCTGAGTGCAGCCGGTTCCGGTCAGGGCACCGATAGAAAGGCAGAGCGTGGCGACGTACGTGCCCGCGTTTGCGAAGGTGTGGCTGACGCTTGGGCCGGTGGCCACGGAGTCATCCCCGAAGTCCCAAGAGTAGGTGCCCTGCGGAAGCGCTTCACCATTGAGTGTAGTGGCTGTGAAAGTGACGTTCAAGGGAGCTCGGCCCTCGACCGGCTCGGCGAGGATGGCCAGTGGCGGCACTGCGCCGCCGCTTGCTGGGTCGGCGCCGGTATCTGGTTCGTCACTCACATCGGAGGAGCCGTCATCAAGTGCGGCCAGCGGGATGGCCGGGCCGCCGCACGCTTGGCCCGCGCAAAGCGGAAGAAGCCCGATCACGAGCAGAAGGTTAATCAGGATACGTCGCAGCGAGCCGCCTGCGAGGCGAAACACCATTAGTCTACCGAACGACGCGCAGCTTGGAGCAAGAGGCAGACCGAGGCCATCCTTCTCGCGAACGCCGATCGCCCATTTCATTTATATTGCCCCGTTTAACGGCTATAGGTGCGATACGATACGTTTTGGGGAGATGCAAGCGGCGTGCGGGGGAATTGGCGTTATCGGAAGAGATCAAGGAACGGCGGGGGAAACGACGGAGCGACGTAAGAGAACGATGAATTCGGTCGGAATGATGAACGAGGAATGGAGGGTTCGGAGCTCAGAGTTAAGCGTTCAGAGTTGCGAGTGGCGAGTTGGCGGGCGGGGATGCTGCGGGCCCGAGTAGCGGACGCACCGAGTAACCGACCAACCGAGTAACCGAGCGACCGAGTAACCGAGCACCGCACGTCCGGAATAACAGACTAACGAAAAAACGGACCGACGTACTGACCTTGAGCAATGGAGGAAGAGGCGTGAAAGGGAACAGTCATGCGTAACGGGCGACGCAACCCTTGGCGGAAGCTGGTGGCCGTCGTTGTGGTGCTGGGCGTGCTGGCCGGCGGGCTGTTTGTGGGCCACAAGTACCGCAAGCGTGCGGCTCGGCAGCGGGCGCTGGCGGCAGGGCTGGCGGCGTACGAGGCGAAGGATTACACGAAGGCGGCGACCGAGCTGGGTCGCTACCTCGTCGCCGAGCGGCGCAATACTGATGTCTTGATGAAGTACGCCGACGCCAACATGCGGCGTCGACCGCAATCCCGGGCTACGCTGCAGCAAGCGCTGTCGGCGCTCGAGACGGTATTGCGCATCCAGCGGGGCGAGCCGAAGGCATCGGAGGTCTTGGGGCAGCTCTATCTTGATCTGGAGCTACCCGTCGAGGCGGAGCGTGTTGCCCGGGCCTGGAAGGAGACGTCGCCTGCAGACGCGAAGGCCGCGCGGCTCCTTGTCGGCGCGCTGCATGCACAACAGAAAAAGGAGAAGACCGACGAGGCCGCCGCATTGCTCGAGACGCTCACAAAAACGTTCCCAGCGGACGCGGAATCGGCGGCTCGGCTCGCGTTTCTGAAGCTGTCGCGGGCGGATGGGGCCGGCCGGTCATGGGCGGAGGCCGAGGCGGAGGCGGCCGGGCTGCTGGATGCCGCTGTGGCGGCGGATCCTGCGTCGGTGCCGGCGCGGATCGCGCGGGCGCGGCTGCGCCTGGCCTTGGCGGCTCGTTCTCGCGCCGCGGCGGGTCCGGCGACCGCGACGTCGACGGGGCCGGGTCCGGCTTGGAGCCGCTTGGCCGCGGAAGACATTGAGGCAGCCGAGAAGGCCGGTGCCAACGATGCTCGGGCGTTGCTGGAATTGGGAATACTGCTGCTGGAGTTGCGGCAGTTTGACCGGGCGAAGGCCCAGTTCGACCTGGCCGAGAAGGCCGAGCCCGGGAACCCGATCGTCTACAACGCGGTCGGCCAGATCGCGCTCGACCGGGGCGACGTGCGGGCCGGCGCGGCCCTGGCGGACCGCGCCCTCGCGGCGCCGCTTCACGAGCAAAGGCTCGACATCCTTCCGCTGATCGCTGAGCTGTATGTGGCTGCCAACCGGCCGGCCGATGCAAAAAAGTGCATCGACGAGATTCGCCGGGCGAGCCCCGAGGCTGACCTGCTGTTCCTGCTCGACGGTTCCGTGGCGATGGCAGAGGCCAGGAACGCCGAGGGCATCCGGCTGCTGGAGGAATATACGCGTCGTGCCCCAAAGGCCGCGCGCGGCCTCCTGTTGCTGGGGCAAGCGTATCACCGCAACGGCGAGTTGCGACGGGCCGAGGCGACGCTGAAGCAGTATCTGCAGTTGGTCGCCCCCAGCCCGGCGCCGAAGGTCCGGATCGAGTTGGCCGAGATCTATAGTCGGCTCGGCCGGCCGGAGGATGCCGCGAAGGTCGCCGCCGAGGCGCGTAACGAGGCTTGGGATAACGCGGCGGCAATTTTGACGAGCATGGAAACGCGGGCGTTGGTCGCCCGTCCACGCGGGACGAAGCCGGACCCCGAGGCGATCCGCCGCCTGTACGAGGAGTGCCAAAACCTCGTCCGGCAGGTGCCCAACGAGGTACGGCTGCAACTCCTCTTGGCGCGGCTGGCGGCATGGGGCGGTCGGCTCGATGAGGCGGTGACAGTGCTGGACTCGGTTCGGCGAAAGCCCGATGCCAAGCTCGCTGCGACGACCACGCTGATCGACCTGTACGCTGAGGCGGGTCAGAACGACAGGGCGATCGCCGAGTGCGAGGCGGCGGTCCGTGATGTCGACGAGGACCGGCGGCCGCTTCTGCAGACACGGCTGGCAGAGCTGTACGCCGCGAAGGGGGACGCGAAGGGGCTCGAGGCGATAATCGAAGCCCTGTCGGTCCCCACGACCCGGCCGGCGGCATCGGCGGCTCTGCTCGGGGTGGCGCAGCTTCTGCTGCGGCAGAACCAGCCTGAGCGAGCGCGGGCGGCGGCGGAGCAGGTGGCGGCCCGCGACGAAAAGGACATCGCATCGCGTCACATGCTCCTCTCCATGCCTCCGCCGGAGGGCAAGCCGGACAATCGGCCGGAACTGGTTAACCAGCTCCAGCGAATCGAGGGCGAGGGCGGCCTGCACTGGCGGTTGTGGCGGGCGCGGTTACTGCTTGAGTCGGACGGATGGCAGGCTAACCGCTCACAGATCGAGACGCTGCTTAACGAGTGCCTCGCGAAGGACCCCGGCTGGGACGAGGCGAGCCTGACCCAGGCGCTGGTGCACGAGAAGGCCGGCGAGAACGACAAGGCGCTGGCCATCTACCGCCGGCTGTTTGCGGCGGACCGGTCGAACGAGGCGCTGGCCCGCCGATTGTTAGCGGTGGCTGCCCGGGCGGGGCAGTGGGCGGAAGTCGACCAGGCGCTTGACGCCTTGCCGGCAGATGACCCGACGCTGCGGCCGCTTCGCGTGGCACGTGCGGCACGGCAAGGCAAGCCCGACGAGGCGGCGGTCCTCCTCGAGCAACAAGCCAAGGCCGATCCCAGGGACTATCAGGCTCGCCTGCAGCTCGCGATGGTCAAGCGGGCGACGAGCCAGCCGGCGGAAGTTCAGCGGCTGCTTGATGAGGCGGGTCAGATCGCGCCCGATGCTCCGGAGGTGCTCATCGCCCGCGTCGAACACGCCCTGAGCAACTCCCAGTGGGACCGCGCGATGGAGCTATGCAACGCGTCGATCGCCAAGGCCCCCACGCCGCAGGCGTACGCCATGCGGGCGACGACACTGGACGCCATGGGAAAGACCGCCGAGGCCGAGAAGGATCTGCGGGAGGTCGCCAAGACGAAGGATTGGGAGGAGCGGGGCTGGCTGGCGCTCGGCCAGCTTTACCAGCGTCACGACCAGCTCGACCGGGCGCTGCAGAACTGGCGCGAGGGCTTGGCGGTTCTGCCGAAGTCCGTGCCGATCCGTCGGTCGATGGCCCTGGCGATGCTCGCCGGCGGCGATAAACACCGCGACGAGGGGTTTAAGCTGCTGGAGCAGCTCCTTGTGGAGCGGCCCGATGACGAGGTGCTCCTGCTGGCCAAAGGCGACTACGTCGGCCGCGCCGACACGGCAACGGCCGAGGCGATATATGAGGACGTTGTGCGACGTTACCCCAACTCGGTCGAGGCCTACCGCCGGTTGGCGGTGCTCGCCGCAGACCGCGGCAAGCGCGAGCGCGCCCTTGAGATGATCCAGCGGGGCCTGAGCGTAAACCCGCGGGACCTGACGCTGTTGTTCCTCAAGTCCAGACTGCAGATGGCCGACAGCCCCAACCTCGCGGCGGTCACGGCGGGCCAGGCGGCGGGGGTGGCCAAGGCGGCGCTCACGGCCCGGCCGAACGACGAGATGGCGGCCCGGCAATTGGCCGAGGCCCTGATGATGTCCGGCCGGGCGGACGAGGCGGTGAAGGAGCTCGATGCCTTCCTCGCCGCCAACGCTTCGCTGCCGATGGTGGACGCCCGCCTCTTGCTCGCGCAGCTTCACATCGCCCGCAAGGAGTTCGCGCGGGCCGACGCGGCGATCCGCAAGGCGGCCGAGGCCGTCCCGGACGATTCGCGGCCGGTGGAGGTCCGCATCGTCTGGCATGCCGTCCAGGGTCAGTGGGACGCGATCATTGCGCTGGCCGGCGACTACGCCCGCGAGCACGCGGCGGATGGACGCGTTGCGCTGACCGCGGCGCGAGCGCTCATGTCGCCGGACGCCGCCAAGCCGGACGCGGCCGTGCCGTTCTATGAGATCGCCGTGCAGCGGATACCGGACGCCCCCGTCGTCGTCGGCGAGTTGGGCATGGCCCTCTACCAGCTCGGCCGCATCGCCGAGGCGAAGGCGGCGTTCGAGCGGGCGGTCAAGGCCCTGCCGAACGACGTCGGCCTGGCGAACAACCTCGCCTGGATATTGTGTGAGAACGACGGCGATCCGGCGGCGGCGGAGAAGCTCATCGCCGGCCTCGTGAAGAGCGCCGCCGCGGATCGGTCGTACCCGAACCTGCTGGACACGTGGGGCGTCGTGCAGTACCGGCTGCATGCAAAGGACAGATCCCGCCAGCGGCTGGAGGAATCGCGCGACCGGCTGCGAGAGTGCATCCGCAATCCGCGTGCGGACGAGGCCACGAAGGCGTCCGGCCGGTTCCACCTGGCCCGAACGCTGGCCGAGCTCGACCCGGCTCAAGGCCGCGAAGAACTGGCGAAGCTCCTGGCGGACGAGAAGGTCCGTGGGGCCCTCTCGCCGCCCGAGCAGCATGAGGCCGGCCAGTTGCACCAGCGGTTGCAGGCCGGCTCGGCGGCGGTCGATGCGGGCCGCTGACGCCGGGCGGGTTGTCTCTTAAGCGCCGTGACGCCGCCTTTTGCGGAGAACTGCCAACAAGGTTGAACAATTCCGCGAACCATGTGGTGTATTAGAGTGTTGGGATAGGAAGCCCTGTCTTTCGATCGCGGGACCGGAGTTCTCGCTCTCGAGGTAAGAATGTCGCAGCAGTTGCAGATGTATCAGCCTGCACCGCTTGGAGATCCGACTGCGGAGCTGGCGTCCATGGCTGATCCCGGCTCGGGCGGCGGCACGAATCTGCTTCACTCGCTCGGCCGCCGCTGGAAACTTATCATCCTGGTGTGGCTCTTGACCGTCGGCCCGGCGGTCGCGGCTGTCTGGTACTTCGTGAAACCCGACTACACGGCGACGGCGTTGATCCAGGTGGCCCCGGTGCTGACGCCGGTGCTGTACGAGGACCAGGACACCCGGCAGGCCCTGCCGCTGTATGAGTCCTACCTCAAGACCATCGCCCAGCGCGTGAACGAGCAGACTGTGCTGCTTTCCGCCCTGAGCGACCCGGCGGTCAAGGGCCTTCCGCTGTTGAAGTATGCCGACCCGCTGGCCGAGCTCCGCGAAAACTTGACCGTCGAGAGCCTTCGCGGGACGCATCTGGTGGCGATCAACGTCAAGGACAAGTCGCCCGAGCACGCCATCGCCATGGCGCGGGCGATCCTCAGGGCATTTATGGCCGGCGTGGTGGACCGGGAGCGGCGCGCGGAGCAGGACCGGCGAAACGTGCTCGAGGCCAACCAGAACGTTCTCAAGGGAAAGCTCGATCGGCTCCGCGCCGAGATCCGCGAACTGGCCAAGGGCTACGAGACGGACGCGGAGTCCACGTTTGAGCTCCTTCGCCGCAACGTCGAAGAGGCATCGCTCAAGGGTCGCCAGGAGCTCGAGGCGGCCAGGAACGAGCAGGCCCGCATCCGGCAGCGGATCGAGAACGTCGAGAAGGGCGTCCTGATCGACGACCTGCCGATGGAGACGGCCGACCGCAATGTGAACACGCGCCTCACCTGGGAGCAGGTCCGCGAGCAGCTTCGCGAGCAGCGGATCGAGGGCGACCCCGCCGTGATCTCGCTGAAGGAGTCGCTCAAGACGGCGACGGCAAAGCTGGAGGATCTCCGCCCGCAGCGGCGGCCGGCACACGAGGATCTGATCCAGACCGAGAAGCAGATCGAGCGATTGAGAGGCGAGCTTGATAAGGCCCGCAAGCGTGCGGCGGAACTCGCGGACAAGGAGATCGAGGCCAAGCGGCAGCAGCGCCTCGAGGAGCAGAAGGTCCGCCTGAAGGACTCGCTGGCGGCGATGGAGCGGCTGTGCGCCAGCATCGAGGCGCGCGTCAAGGAGCACGAGGAGAAGGGCAAGGCCATCGGCCGGCTCGCGCTGGAGATCCAGGCCCTCCGCGACGAGATCAAGCGGACCGAGGAGGAGAACGCCAAGGTGGCCGAGGCCCTCCGCAAGGACGCCGTCGAGAGCCAGCGCCCTGCGCGCGTCACGGAGGCATCCGATGCCGAGATTCGCCCCGAGGGCATCAAGGACCGCCGCACGCAGGCCATCCCGGGGGCGATCGCCGGCACGCTCGCGCTGGCCTGTGCCGTCGCCTTCATCCGCGATCGCCTCGACCCGCGCGTCCACTCCACCGACCAGGTCCAGGCCGCCTCGCACCTTCGCCTGTTGGGTGAGGTCCCTTCGCTGTCCGATCTCAAGGCCGGCCGCGTAACGCAGGAGCAGTTCGTCGAGAGCTACCGGGTCATCCGCGCCGCCCTCGCGGGTGCGGCGATGGGCGCCCCGCCCCGATCGATCCTCGTCACCAGCGCCCAGGCCGCCGAGGGCAAGACCAGCCTCGCCGTCAGCCTCGCCATCAGCTTCGCCGAGTCCGGCGAACGGACCCTGCTCATCGACGCCGACATCCAGGCCCCGCAGGTCGGCCGCCTGCTCAAGCTCACGCCGCCCGGCGAGCTGAAGCGCGTCCTGCTCGGCGAGCAGACGCTGGCCCAGGCCGTCGCGCCGACCGCCATCGCCGGCCTCGATGTCCTGGCCGCGATCAAGAACGGCGACGCCACCCGCGCCGCCCTGAACACCCGCACGGCCGCCGCCCTCATCCGCGACGCGGCCGGCACGTACGACCACATCGTCATCGACTCGCCGCCGTCGCTCGGCGCGGCCGATGCCCTCGTCTGGGCGCAGGCCGTCGATGGGGTCCTGATCTCCTCACTCATTGGCCGGTCCGACGGGCATGCCATGGGCCTCGCCTGCCACCAGCTTTGCGCGGCGGGCGCAAGGTTACTCGGGGCGGTCGCGGCGAATGTCTCGGTCGGGGACGGCGCTTACTCGTACTCGACCAGCGGCTACCGTGTCGATGCCGAGGGGGAACGGCGCAAGCGTAGAGGCGGAAAACCTCGCGCCCCCGCCGTGGTGCGGTTGTCGCTGCCCGATGAATCCGGCAAAAGAAAGTAGTATGGACGGGTTTTCCCGGCTGCGGGTGGGGGCCGCAGGACCGACGTGAGCGAGGTGCTCGCGACAGGTTTTGTGACCGATTATGCCTAATGTGCCGTCGCCGCGGGAGGTTATGCGAGGGCCTGCAACATAACCCGCAAGCGGATTCGTTTTCGCTTTACGAGATCGCCGGTTTCGCGGCATGTAGAAAACACAAGGTAATTCAATCGATTTTTTGCTTGACAGAAGCTGCGGGCGGATGTAGACTCAAACCGAGCATGTGGGCGCGCGCCGAAGGCGGGCGCGTGTCCACGAGGTTCACGTTGAACGCGAGGCGTCCTCTGAGACTCCTTCGAATCATCTTGGCGACGTTCTTGACGGCGGCGTCGGCGCCAATCGTCGTCGGCGATATCGCGGGTGCCCGCGGCCATGCGAAAAGCCCAGGCTCAGAGGCGCTGCGCCTCTTGACCGGTACGCCTGACGATACGTCAGCCTTCGGACCTAGTGCCGCAGGCGACTGGTCGCGGTATGCGAATCACGCCTTTCGCTCTTCGGCGTTGCTCGGCGTCGAGTTCGTCGGGTGGGGTTTGGCGGGTCTCGACGCGTCGCGCACAGTTGACAGCGGCGCGTGTGATGCAGCCGGGCCGACGATTCAGGAACTGCCGCCGGCCCCGGACAGCGCGACCTTGGCGCTGTCGGGCCTGATGGGCGTGGCGGCGATGTGCGTGGTACGCTCCGCCAGGCACTGGCATTTCGCGGCGGTTCCGCACTGGTATCACAGCGCGTGCCCTGACCAGATCGGCCACGCGACGCCGGCCCCGGCGCATCTGGATCGGAGCTTGCAGCCGCTGTGCATCCTCGACACCCCACCGCCGGCTCCGGATTCCCGTTTGATCATGCAAAGCCAACCGCGCGAAATCCTCGCGCGGCTCCGATCTCAATTCATCCTGCCTGCAACTGCCCCCCGCGGACCGCCGACTCCATAACTGGCTGTCTGTGCGGCTGACCCTTCCTGGTCGTGACGGCGTGCCCGGCGTGCCTTTTCGGAGTCTCGGGCGGCCAAGCGAATTGTTGCGTGCGGGCCCGAAGCCATGAGGATGCGGCTT
>CAZTVU010000039.1:9302-22874 GCA_964617025.1 uncultured Planctomycetales bacterium
GGTTAGAAGAGCCAAATATGGAGGCAGTGGACGATGAAAGCACTTGTGATATCAGTTATGGTGGCAGCGGCCCTTGCGGCTGTCCCCACCTCGCTCGCCGATTTTCCTCACAACTGGTCCAACCATGGTTATCCTGGCTGGGTAACCGACGGGCCGATTGACCTCGGCAACGGGGAGTTCACGATTTCAACGCATGACCTGCAGACGTGGAATCTGTTTCCCGGCGGTGGCTTGGCCGTGCAGGTGGACATGGATCCCAACGCCCCTGGCGTCGGCGTGGATATGGCACCCGCTGTTAACAACGCCGAGTTCCAGCTTCAGTTTACGCAGGGACCGGGGGCTTGGCGTTCAGGCCAACTGGGGTGGAGTATGTTTGCCCCGTATCCGAACTATGCGGATGACACTCTCACAAAGGAGTTCTATGACGTATCCGCGTACAAGTCCTGGATGATCAGCTTTCACAACGAGGAGTATTTCACCAACCAGCCCCCGCTGAATGCCAATCTCTTCATGAACATCGGCTGGACCGATATCGGTGAGACGAATTGGTATGTGCAGAGCACGTGGACGCTCGCTGAGGCCTGCAAGAGAGTAGTCCTCCACATGGATTTCGCGAACGTCGAGGTCTGGGCAAACGGTCAATACCTGGGATTCCAGGACATAACGTCGGATCCTAGGCTCAAGCACGTGAGCTCGCTTGGCGTGCAGATCGGGTCCGATGTCTATCCGGGTGCCCCGGCTCTGGTGAAGATCTGCCTGGACACCATTCCGGCCCCCGGTGCCGCGCTGTTGGTGGCGCTTGGCATGGGATTGGTCGGTTGGGCGAAACGGCGTTTCGCATGATTTCCTGACATGATCGCGTCGCGGGCGCGTGGCATGGCTTGGCGTCATTCCGATTCGGAGTATGGTGGCCGCGGCGCTGGCAGAAGTTTTCCCTTGGGCGGCGCCTATTCGGGCGCCGCCCAAGGGTTCGTGAACCGGTTTTTTTTGCAACAGGGTGACTCGTGTTGACGGGGAAAGGAAAAAAGTTTCGATGTGTGACAAAATGAAACCAATGTGTGTGGTAATTGTGGGGCAAGGCGGGTGGCTGATCGCGGGCTTGAGTCTCCTGCTCGGGGCCGGTCAGGCGTGGGCAAACCCATACTACGCCATTCCGGATGCCGAATTGATGGTCGCTGAGTTCCAGAAGATCTACGGTGACAGCACGCTCTCCTCAAAGACGGATACACCAGGGCCCGGCGTTCGGTTCGGCATCACATTCGCGAGCTCGGGCGACGGCAAGCTGGGCGTGGGCGATAAGTGGCCGATCAATCTTGCAGCCGGGCTCGGCGACGATCCAAAACCGCCCGGCACGGGTCATACCAACCAGAGCCTGTGGGGCTACAGCGGCATTCGCATGACGGTTGCCTACCTAAGCGGCCCCGCCAACAGCAATATAGATATCGCATTGATCATGAACACCGGTTTGACGGGATCCAGCGGATACCCGTCGAACGATGGGACCAACGACACGTTCTGGGGCGGAAGTTGGGTGAGTCTTGGGCTGGGGGAGATCAAGACGCTCAGCCTGGAGTTCACGAATGCGGAGGCCTGGAACATCTATGACAACAAGGCGCCTCATACGGGCGGCGGGTTGAAGTGGCCCAACGGCGGGAAGCACGCGATCAACGAGAGGGACCTCCACGAGGTGTCCAACATCGGTTTCCAGATTGCGGACTTCGATGGCGATGCCCGAGGGCAGTCGATCGCAATCGGACTGAACGTGGTACCCGCGCCGGGCGCCGCGCTCCTCGTGGCGCTTGGGGTTGGCTTGATTGCATGGGCGAAACGGCGGTTTGCGTAGAGTGAGCTGGCAGCGCGCGGGCCCGATGATCAGGCCCGCTTTGGATGGTTTCGCATCCGGTCCGGCGGGGCGCCCGGCCCCGCCGGATCGCGTGCGCATAGGCAGTCGGTCATGGCGATGAGGCGCGCAGGCCGTTTCCTGGTGTTTGTGATGGCGGCCGGTGCGCTCGGTGGGGCCGTGCGGCTGGCAGTCGCCAAGGATGTCCCGGTGCGTCTGATCGGTCAGTACAGTATGACCAGTGCCACCGCCGTCGCCGTTTCGGGGAAGTATGCCTTCGTCGCGGCGCGGGCGCAGGGTCTCGTGATCGTCGACGTCTCGAACCCGGATGCGCCGACGCTGGCCGGGCATTACGGCACCAGCGGCTACGGGCTGGATGATGTGGCCGTCTCGAATGGTTACGTGTGCGCCGTGGCGTCCTGGTGTGACCCGGGCGGGTTGTGCTTCGGTGGGTTGGAGATGATCCGCGTCGCCGAGCCCTCCGCCCCCGCGCGTGCCGGCCAGTGGAACACCGGCCTGGCGCGGGCCGTCGCCGTTCTGGGCGGTTACGCCTACGTCGCCGACAGCATGGCCGGCCTTCAGATCATCGATGTCTCCGTGCCGACCGCCCCGAAGGGCGTCGGCGGCTACTACGCCGGCCGGAATTGCACGGCCGTCGCCGTCTCGGCCGGCTACGCCTACATCACGGGCGAATACACCGGCCTGAACGTCGTCCGCATAATCGATCCGTCGTCGCCCCAGCTCGCCGGGAGCATACTCACGGCGGGGCTGCCCTGCGGCGTGGCGGTTGCCGACGGCTACGCGTATGTGACGCAAGGGTCGGACGGTCTGGAGGTGTTCGATGTCTCGGTGCCCGCCTCGCCGTCCCGTGAGGGCCGGTGGGACACGCCCGGCCATGCATGTGGGGTGGCTGCGGACGGCCGCTATGTATACGTGGCCGACGGCAGCGCCGGGCTTCACATCGTCGATGTGGCGAACCCCGGCGCGCCGACGCGGGTCGGCGGCTACGACACCCCGGGCCAGGCTGTCGACGTCGCGCTCTCGGGCCGCCATGTGTACGTGGCCGACGGAGACGGCGGGCTTGCTATCCTGAGCCTCGGGCCGGGTGCGGATTTCGATGCGGACGGCGACGTGGACCTGTCGGACTTCACGCACTTCCAGGTGTGTTTCAACGGCCCGAATCGGCCGCTGCCGGGCCCGGCGTGCGGGGATGCCGATCTTGACGTCGACGACGACATCGACCTGAGCGATTTCACGGTGTTCCAGACGTGTTTCAACGGCCCCAACCGGCCGCCGGCGTGTGAGTGACAGGGAATTGCATGCCGAGGTTGCCTCGGCACGGAAGTGAGGTCGAGCGGTAGGGTGGGTCGTTGCTGAGCCGAAGGCAAAGCGTTGCCCCACCATCATTGCTGCTTCGGCAAGGACAGGGAATTGAGGTCGGGCATATGAAAACCTCTCTTCGCCTCGAAATCGTGCTTTGCGTTGTGCTGATGGTCGGCGGAGGCGCTGCGCGGGCGGACTTCTCGCTCACGAACTTTCAGCCGGTGATCATGGCCGGTTCCGCCACGGGCACGCCGGCGGACGCCCCGGCGTACCGCGTCGACCCCAATACGACCGCCTCGCCGTTCGGCGGCGTCGGCAGCCTGAGACTTGTGCGGGGACAGACCGTCTACCTCTCCAGCGCGGTGCCGATCACTCGGCGGCACGTCCTCACCGCGGGACACGCCCTGGATGTGAACAACGACGGCACGACGGACTTCGCGCCCGGCGACAACGTCACCTTCTTTCTGAACTTCGGGGGCGATCTGTCACACAGCATCAAGGCGAGCAGCCTCCTGCTCCACCCGAGTTTCACCGGGTTCTCCGGAACGACGATCAATCACGACGACCTGGCCATCATCACCCTCTCGCAGGATCTGCCCTCCAACGTGCCGGTCTACGACCTCTACCGCGGCGAGATCCTCGGGCAGACGGTCACCATGGTCGGCTATGGGCATTCGGGCTACGGCGACCTCGGCTTCTCGTTCCCAGACCGTGCCAGCTTCAATGTGAAGCGGGTCGGGCAGAACAACGCCGACGTCCTCGTTCGGGACGACGACGGCGGGCCGCTCGACGAGGTATTCCTGTTCGATTTTGACGGTCCCGACGCCTCGAAGAACCATTGGGGCGGCACCACGCTGGGCAACACCGTCGAAAGCCAGCTGGGCTTCGGCGACTCGGGCGGGCCCGCCTTCATCTACGACCAAGGGGCCTGGAAGGTCGCGGGCATCAACACGTTTCTTGCCCAGTTCCAGAACGGGCCCGTGCCGCCCCTCTTTGACTCGGCCGGCGGCGGTATGTTGATGTCCGGCTACGCGGACTGGATCAGCTCCGTGATCCCTGCGCCCGGCGCAGCGGTGCTCGTTGCGGTGGGCGTGGGCCTGATCGTCTGGGCAAGACGCAGGTTGGCCTGACGCGGCTACGCCGTCAACGCCGCCGGATCGGCTGCGATTCCTGACGCCGTCAACATCCTATCGCGTTGCACGTGCCCGCGAGCCTCCAAAAAGACCAAACGAAGCCACCTCATCCCCCCAGGCAACCGCTCGCCGGAACAACGGACTAACGGGCTAACGGACTGACGGGTTCCCCGGTAACCGAGTCACCGACCACCGCGCCACCCCGCAGCCGGGCCACCAGGCAACCGGTTTCGGGGCAACGGCCGGCGCTTGCCCCCGCAGGCCGAAGGGAACGCCGTACAATTGACGCGGATGCAGGAACGCAAGACCGCCGCTTGCGTCAGTTACCGCAGGAGGAACATCATCGCATCGCACGCAAGAGAAAACCACTTGAAGGAGCTACGCCGATGCCAGTGAACGTTGCTCAAATGATACTGCGGGTGCCGTGTGCTTGCCGCGAGCGCCCGTTTTCGCGGAATCGCTGGGCATGATACCCAACGCGCACGATGCGCTCACGGACTCTTCTGTCATCCTGCGTCGCCACCGACACCGGTTCGTACCGCATTGCAGAGCCGAGGTTCGGCGGAAAACGCGGGTGCCAGCAATGTGCAGATAACGTCTGTTCGAGAACGTTCGCCTGACGCGGTGCGACAGGTCGCCACAGGATGCGGGCGGCGACTTCGGCGTGGAACTCGCCGTCTTCGGCATGTTTCAGGATTGTTTCGTTGGTCGGAGCCAACTGTGGGCCGGCTCGCTGGATGCGTGCGTCGGGCCGGACGTCGCCAGCGGCTGCGATGTTGGCCTGGCGGATTTCAATGTGTTGCAGAGGAATTCCGACGGTCCGAATCGTAGGTCGGCATGGCATGAGGCAAGGTGGGCATCATGAAAGGACGAATCCATCGCGGTCCGCTCAGGTTGTGCTGGGGCGCGACGAGCCGGCTCTTGCTGTCTGCTGTCTCTACCTGGGGCGTACCGCCCCAGGTACTTGGCATGCCCTACACCATTCCCAAGGCCGAGTTGCTGTGGCTCGAGTTCACGACCATAGCCGGATACAGCACCAGCAGAAGCACCCTCATTGCGAAAGATGAGGCGTCCGCGACTGCGGTAGCCTTCACGATCAGCCTTCGCGAGCCGGACAACGGGAAGATCGGCGTCGGTGATCCCTGGCCGACCGCGTCTGCCGCCGGTCTGGCCTGGGATCCCGTTCTGCATCATTACACCAGTATGGCGGTGTACGACGGCATCACGGTCATAATCGCTTACGTCGATGGGCCTGCGGCCAGCGACATCGATGTCGGCCTCATCATGAACACTGGTTTGACCGGGCCGAGCGGCTATCCGTCGAACGACAAGACGAACGACACGTTCTGGGGCGGACCGTGGGTTACGGTCGGCCTCGGTGAGGTTCGCATCCTCCGTTTGGACTTTCAGTCCGCCGAGGCGTGGAATATCTCTGACAACAAGCCCCCTCACACCGGCGGCGGACAGGGCCTCACCAATGGCGGGATCTATGCGATTAACGACAGAGACCGTAACGAGGTGAGCAACATCGGCTTCCAGCTCGCGGACTTTGACGGAGATGCGCTCGGGGGCACGATTTGCGTGCACCTCTCAGCGCCGCTGGCGCCCGACGTCGATAGCGACGGCGATGTGGATCTCGCCGATTTCTCTGTGTTCCAGGGGTGTTTTGACGGCCCGAACCGATTGCCGTCGCAAACGGGTTGCGGTGGCTTCGACTTTGACGCCGACAACGACGTGGACCTGGAGGACTTTGGCGTGTTCCAACGTTGTTTCAACGGCCCGAACCGGCCGCCGGCGTGTTTGTAGAGCAGAGACCGAACATGGCCCGGTGGCGCTACCGGGCGTCGTCGGGTAGGAATCTGGGATGGAGGCATTCGCCATATATTCGGCCAGGGGAGGTATGTTGATGGCCGGATATACGGACCGGATTAACCCCGTGATCCCCGCCCTCAAGGCGGTTGTGCTTTTCGCACTCCGCGTTGGCCCGCTTGCGTGGGCAAGACGAAGGTACGCCTGACTTCCTGTGAGCCGAGCTACCCGACGCAGCTGACCGCGATGCATTGAATGTTGCACGCGCCCTTATCAGCGGATGTCCGCGCGTTGAAAGTGCGATGAGGAACTGCGTGTTGCGGGCAACTCGCCTGTCCGCACATGAATGACCGCAGCCCCGCAAATCGCTTCCGCAGGGCTGCACCACTCGTGCGGCGGACGCTGTGCGTCAAGCGGGCCGGGGCCGGTGCTGCGCCCCGCACGCCGTTGCGAGATCCCAAGCTGACGAAGCGAAGCCAACGGTGACCCCAGCCACGAATCTACCAGGCAACCGGGTCAACGGTCGACCGAATCAATCGAGCGACGGCCAGCCTCCTTCAACCGTTCGAAAGTCGGCTTTGCATGAAACTTTTTTCGGCCCATGGCTCGGAGGGCTACGATGTCCCGGGGCAATACGGTCCGCGGCAACGCCTCGGGCACAAAACCTTCCTGCGACGTAGCCGCCCGCCAGTGCCTACGAAAGGCACACGGCCGTTCTTCCGTGTAGGGCACAGCGCGCTCAGCGCCGCCAACCCGTCCCTAAGTCGCTGTGAGTGCGACGGCTGCGAACGGTCCCGTTCGACCGTCGTAGCTTGGTGTCCAGCGCCCGAATTCGACCGATGCGTTGGCTACGATCGTGGGCGTCTTGCCGCTTGACACGGTTTTGTTTCCGTCCCATTCTTTCGCTTGTCTCGCGGGATATTTGTCGAGACTGGGACGTGCAGTGGGTGAGCCGTTGAATTCGGTTTTTTTGGCTTGACAAACGCCCGCATATGGATTACGCTTATCGACGTGGATATAGTCGATTGGCTGTGTGTATGACCGGCGTGCGTGGCGTTCGGAGACGACCGTGGCCGGTGCCAGATTCATCTCGGCGGCAGCGGTTATTTTGGCGGTTGCGGCTTGTGCCTCAGCGGATGTGATCGGTCTGCGCCCGCCGGCCGTCAGCCATTCGCCGCAAGGCGCCCTCGCCCCAAGCGGGGATGGCCAGCCGGCCGCGACCGTCGCGATTGACCGGCTCGCCCGCTTGGCGGGCCTCGAACTTCCCAGTGGCTCATCCGCGTACGGCGACGCGCTTCGGACCACGGGGCCCACCACGGCGGTCGTCGAGTTCGAAAACCCCGAGGACGCTTGGGAGTTGCCGCCGCCGCCCGGCAGCGCGACGCTGGTCCTGTCGGTCCTGCTGCCGATGGGCGCATGGCAGTTGGTTCGCACCGCGCGCCACTGGCAGTTCGGGACGCTCCCCGAGTGGTATCACAACGCCTGCCCCGACCAGATCGGGCATGCCGTCCCTGCCCCGTTTGACCTGTCCCTGAGTCTTCAGCCGGTCTGCGCCCTCTTCGCCCCGCCCGCGCGGCCGGACGCCGACACGGCAAACACCCGCTTCGATCCGCACCGCGACATCGCGTCGCGGCTGCGCAGCCAGCTCACACTTCCTGCCGCTGCTCCTCGCGGACCCCCGTCCCTCGCCTGAATCCACCCCTATTTCCACCAGCCCGGCGGCAAATCCGCGGGGGGCAATTGAGACTGATTCGGCAGTAGTAGAGCAGTTGGCCGAAAGGCCGAAGAGAGGATTTTCAATGAAGAAGGCATTTGTTTTCGCGGCTTTCGTTGCATTCGTTGCGTCGCCGGTCATGGCTGCGTTCCAAGCAAAGTCCACCAGCTTCACGACTACGCTTCGTGGTTTTGGGGTGGGTGCATTTGCATTTGAGGTGAAGGACAAGGCTAATTGGCAAGCCGCTGGGGTTGCCGCAAACTACAGCGGCACAAACGGCACCTTTATGACGTTCTGCGTTGAGGGGCAGCTCTTTAACTTGAATAAGTGGTATGATGCCACGATCGACAACACGATCATGTACGATGGTATTGAGCACGCTCCTTCGCCTGTAACGAAGTCCGCGTATGCCTATTACCGGGCGAATGCGTTCACCGACGCCGTGGATACGGCATCCGAGAACAGGGCGCTGCAAGCGCTGCTGTGGGACCTCGAAGGTGTCGAAGTTGCGGGTGGCTATGCGAACGCGGGCTACCAAAAGGATAACTACAGCTCTCTTAGCGCGGCGGAAAAGACCTATTACACGAGCTACTATACGCAGGCTCAAGTGACCCACGCCTGGGCCTCGCTCGTGAAGGTGATGAACCTGTGGGACGTTGGCAACGCCTATAACGCCAGTTATGACCGCCAATCCCACTTGGTTCTGATGGTCCCCGCCCCCGGCGCGGCGTTTCTCGTGGCCGTGGGGATCGGCCTGGTCGGCTGGGCGAAGCGGCGGTTTGCGTGAGGACTCGGCGGGTTGCGCGGCCCCTGAGCCGTGCCGCCCGTCTCCACCACGAATCGGTCCGGCGGGGTGTCAGCCCCGCCGGGCCGAGGGTGTGTGCGGAGTGACGAATTATGAGTTACCTCCGGGCTGTGATCATCGCGGGGTTGGTGCTGGGCGCGGCGGTATCGCCGGCGCTCGGGAACGTTATCCTGAGGCCGCCGGTGCCCGGTTTCTATCAGCTCGAGCACCAGAAGTACTACGTATGGTGGGTGCAGTGGTCGCCGCAATCGGGCGAGGTTATCAGGGGCGTGACGTTGACGTTCGAGGATCTCGTCGAGCGCAGCAATGACTACGACAACCGCATCTACCTGCACCTGCTGAACAATGAGCCGGATGGTAGTCCGGAGCTGGGCATCTTCACGTTCGTCGAGCAGGACGGGGCCTACAAGGATGCCTTCGAGGCCATGCGTCCTGCGCCGCCGTTGATCGGTGTGTACCAGCACCCCGGTTACGGTCCCGAGACGATCCGCTTTGACCTCGGGCGACTGGAGTTCACGGGCGATTTCGAGGGGCACGACACGAACCTGCTGGACGAGTTGACCGCATACGCGGCCGACGACGGCTACTTCGGGATCGGGATAGACCCCGATTGCGTCTTCGTTGGCAGCGGGTTTCCGCTGGCGATCGAGACGTCGTCAATGATCCCCGCCCCCGGCGCGATGGTCTTGGTGCTGGTCGGCGTCGGCATGCTCGGTTGGGCAAAGCGGCGGTCTTCCCGTTGGTAAGCCATGAGGCCACACGCTAGGGTCAGACCAAACGAGGGTTCGCGACGGGACGCGGATCCTGGCCTTGCGACGCAGGTGCTGCCTTGCGGAAGGTGGTACATGCGTGGACTGTTTTCGCTTGATCTGTGCGCGAAGTGAACACGGAAACGAAGTGCGAGAGAAAGGAGCCGTCGATGAAACGGGTATGGTACTTTATGCCAGTTCTTGTGGTGCTGGTCTCGGTCCCCACGGGCGCTAATGTGATCTTCTCGGATGACTTCGAGGGTGACTTCGGCAATTGGAGCGCTACGTATGAGCCGGTGCCCTCGGGAAGTACGCAGCTTCTCGCTGCCGACACCGAACACGCGTTCGGGCGTCAGGCGGCCAAGCAGCGTGTTTCTACGGGTCAGTCGACTTGGGACTACATGGAGACCCGACAGAACGCGTTTTCCGGGCCGGGGATCGTCCAGCCAGGCTACGCCGAAATAGCGCGCGTCATGTTCTACGATCCCGGTACAACCTCCACGTTATATGGAGGTGGGCTCATGCTGGCTGCGCCCAAGTATGATGGGAGCACTGACCTGTGGGACTTGTATCAGATCGGCGTGTATGGCCTCGCTGTTAGCTCTAATCCCTGGCGGGCAAATTACTATGGTTGGCGCGCATCGGCGGAGGGCCCAACGAGCTATTACAACACACGCATCGAGCGCACAGCAGGCTGGCATGATTTTCGTATCGTCGTCGGCGCTTACACGGGTGCCGTTGGCGATGTGAAGTTCTACATCGACAACGTGCTCGCTGGCGAGGCCCGACGCATGGGAGACTACGAGTTGAAGCAGATCCGACTCGGCATCAGCTACAGAACCGGCGTCCCATTTTGGTACGACAACGTCGGCTTAGAAATGGTGGCTATCCCTGCCCCCGGCGCGATGGTCTTGGTGCTGGTCGGCGTCGGCATGCTCGGTTGGGCAAAGCGGCGGGTGGCATAGCGGAGCTGGCAGCAGCGACCCTTTCGCGGCGCCGTCACCCTTGGGGCCTCGCGCCGCGATGCCGTCCGCCGGCGAGTTTCTTTGAGTCCGGCCCCCGGGGCCTGAACAGGTACTGCTTGGCCCTGAGCGACCTATGGCAAGTAGGCTGATACCGATACTGACGGTATGGGTGACGGCCAGCGCCGCGGCCAACATCTCGAACAGCCGGCTGACCGAGCCAGCCTGCTCTGTACCGCCACCGGGACCGGCGATATCGGAGAATGCGGGGCCCGTTGGCCCGTGGGTCGCACTCGCAGCCGCCAGTTTGTTTTCGCGATCAAACGGCCGGCTGTCTCCGTCGCCGGTGCCGTCGCCCACCGAGGAGCTTGGGGAGACGCAGGCGTGGCGGTTGCCGCCGGGGCCGGGAGGGGCCACGCTCGTCCTCTCGGTGCTGTTGCCGATGGGCGCGTGGCGCGCGGTGCGGTCCGCGCGGCAATGGCAGTCGATGACCGCCCCCGACTGGTATCACACCACCTGCCCGAGCCAGGTCGGCCACGCCATTGCCGTGCCCGCCCATCTGGACCTGAGCATCCTGCCTTGCTGTCCGCTGCTCACCGTCACCGGGACCGACGCGCCAAAGCTGCCGGCACACGACTTCGTTCGCGCCGGCCGTTTGCGCCGGCCATCGCAATTCCGAATGCCCACCGCCGCACCCCGCGGCCCGCCGGGCGTTTGCCTGGGGCGATGATGGTGGGTCAACGCTTCGCCTTCGGCTCAGCAACGACCCTCTCTACCCGGCTGGCAAAGCCCCGTCCCGTCCGGGAGCCGTCGCCTCGAGAACTGAGTTGCGACTCACCGTACGGCGATGAACGGCAGACCCTGTGATGTGGCAGGCTCGTTCCCCCAAGCCGGCGTTGCGCCTCCCGAACGGCTGAGATGGCGGCTGTGTGCGGAAAGTCCGATATCGGCGGGCGACATGAACGCCCTTCGCCGGGTCGGGGGTAGCCGGCCGTCCGGTCTGTGCCGTCAACGGATCCCGAGCGTGGTTTTGCCATTGACATGCTGTACCCAATCGGCGTCCGCCGACCCGCGAGGCACCTATGAGCTCCGTACCGGATACCCATCCAATGAGGACACGGGATCGACCGCTCCCGCTTCCGGATATCCCTGTTCATGCCCTCGAGTCACCGGATCCTGCAGCCGGCGACGAGGCTGCTTCTTCCCAGCGCGGACACGCTCGCCACGGGAGACTTTCTGGACGCGAAGCTTCCCACAGCCCAACGCTCGGCTCGACCATGCACCCGGCGCTGCCCCACGCCCAGATTCGGGTTCTGATTGCGCACGAACAACATTTCGTTCGCGAAGGCGCTCGCCGAATCCTCTCCGAGGCGGGCCTGGTGGTCGTCGGCGAGGCGGTCCGCCACGGCGAGGTCGCGGAGGTCGCCAGCCAGACCCACGCCGAGGTGATCGTGATGAGTGCGGGGATGCTGTGCGCCGATAACAGCCTCGCCCTTCGCGCGCCGGGGGAATCGAAGGTCGGCTTCCGGGTGATCGTCCTCGCCGCGTCTTCGCAGCCGACCCTCGCCGTGCGGCTGCTGCACCGGGGCGCTGCGGGCTACGTGACGCACGACAGCCCGCCATCCGAACTCGTCGAGGCGGTCCGCGTGACCGTCCGCGGCGGGCGATACATCTGCGCGTCGTTGTGCAACAGAATCCCGACCGATCTGGGCAACCGGCCGGCCCATGGGACGCTCGAGTCGCTCTCGGATCGCGAGCTCGCGGTGCTGCGCGGACTGGCCTCGGGCGCGACCAACCGCGAGCTCGCCACCGAGCTCTCGCTGAGCGTCAAGACGGTGGACGTCCACCGGATGCATGTGCTTCGAAAGCTGGGGCTTCGCAACAACGCCGACCTCGCCCGGTTCGCAGTGGAGCACGGGATACTGGAACACTGAGGCGGCGCCCGGCCGCAACCGAGCCGTACGCCCCGACCGCGCCGGCGATGGTCTTGCGGATCCGCGGTGCGGGCAAAGCGGGGGCACGCGCCGAGATTCTTGGGTTCACCGTGCTGAAGTTGCTGCGCAAGAATCTAAGCCATTCGGTTGCTGCTCCCTTTGCCGTCGCAAATTGCCTTGGTGGGATGAGTGCTGGCGGCACGTGCGATCGTTCGCTTGCCGCTTAGGGCGCCCCCGTCCGACCGGGTCGTCGGTTAAGTTGACGACTTGGAAGGGCGGATAATCTCCCACGGCCCGTGGTTTCGACGGGCCACCCAACACCCTCCTCGCCAGAACGCTCGACTGTTGATCGACCCCGACGGGATGACGGAATCCCGCCGGGGTCTTGTGTTTTCTTGCCCATTGCGGTCGCCCCCGATGCCCGATAACATGACTGCGGAGGCAGGGGTAGGGGCCCGGCAGAGCGGCCCCTTGGGGGTTCCTGGTGAATCGTGCAGGAGGGGCTGTCTGGGCAGCCCTGTGCGCAAGCCTGACGGTTGCGGAGACGGAGGCCCGGGCGGCCTTGCCGCCGGGCACGCGCGGGTGGGAGTGCGTCCCCAGCGTCATCCGTGACGACGGCGTCGAGGCGTTCCGTATCGAGGTCGACTGCAACGGGCCGGTCCGTCGCGTGACCATGGCCGCCGTCTCGCGGCGCCTCATCTCGCCCGATGCGCCGCCGTTCGACTTTCGCGATGACGGGCAGGGCGTCGACCTCGTGGCGGGCGACTTCATCTTCACCGCCGGCCCGTTCCGCTATGACACGGCATCGCCCATGCCCGCCTTCTACCTGAACGACTCGACCAGCCCGGCCGGTCTGGACGCCGTATCCGTCGGCACGATCAGCATCGGCGAGCTCGACGGTACGGAGACGCAGTTCCTGATCGGGCCGCGTGTGGGCATACTGCGCGGCGACATCCCGGCGTCGCCATCGACCGCGGCCTCGCCCGAGATGATCATCGCCCGCCACCTCGTGAACGTGCGCACCGAGTCGCGGGAGGTGCAGCGGTTCCTGCGATCCACGGGCGGCGACCTGCGCGACCTCACGGCATGGCTCTATCGAGCCCTGCCCGATGGCATCGACTTCATCCTGTTCCTGTCGACGTGCAAGGTGGAGATGCTCCCGCGAAACGCCCCAACCAACTTCAACGCCGGCCTGCACGCCACCGTTCGGGTCGATTTCACGGGGACGGGCCGGGGTCTCTTTGACGACACCGCCTCGTACGGCAGCCGTGGGCGCCTGCTCGGCCTCGTCGCCCTGGATGCG
>CAZTVU010000039.1:22889-28451 GCA_964617025.1 uncultured Planctomycetales bacterium
TCGAGCCGGACCGCAGCGCACGAGCTACTCCACCAGTGGGGCGCCTACGTCGACCCGTCGCTTGGGCTGACCAACGGCGTCGGCCACTACGATGCCCGCAGCAACGCCGGGAGCCTGTTGGGCGGGTTCGCCTGGCGTGACATCGACGGCTCGCTCGTCCTGGATTGCGGCGAGGGGGCCAACGGCGCGCGCTACGCTTCGCCGATCGACAAGTACATGATGGGGCTGATCGACGCTTCCCGGGTGGGGCCGCTGTATGTCTACAGCCAGGCGAGCCCGGCGCCGCTGCTGCGATGCGGCCAGGTGATCGACGACATCGCGGCCACTGTGACGATCGAGGACATCCGGCGCGTCCACGGGCCGCGTGTCCCCGGTCCCGCGGGCGCGCAACGCGACTTCAACGTCGTGTTCGTCGCTGAGAGCCACGGCCGGCTGCTCAATCCGACCGAGATGACCTACTACGAGACCTTTGCCCGTCACTTCGGCGAGCCGGTCGGGCTCGGGCAACCGGACCCGTACGTGGGTTATAACTGGGTTCCCGTCGAGCGTTTTTTCGGCGAGGGCACGACGTGGCGCACCGTCGTCCCCCGCTACTTTGATCACGACGTTGACGGCGACGTGGACCTCGACGATTTCGCGCTCTTCCAGGCGTGTTTCAACGGCGCGAACCGGCCGTATGCCGGCAACGGGTGCCAGCGGTTTGATCGTGATGGGGACGGTGACGTCGACCCGGGCGATTTCGCGGTCTTCCAGGCCTGTTTCAACGGTCCCAACCGTCCGCCGAGTTGTTCGTAAGCCTTGCACTCCGCGCAGGTCAATCCGATCCGCGCGATGTTCACTGCGATCCGCCGTTGAGAGACAGCGAGCCGCCGCGTCCGCGAGGGTGCAGCGCACGACTACGCTCGTCCGATTATCCGCCTCTCCGATCACGCCGGCGCGATCCACGCCATCGATATACATCGCGTCCGCGGACAGCGAAGAGACGCCAAGGCAAGCGAGCGGAGAAGGTGCAGGCGGATCGGTTCTTCCGGAACCCGCCGCCGGCACGGTCTCGGTGCGCGGGCCGCGCGGGGGTTTCTTCGGCATTCCCGGCCTTTCGATCATCGTCGTCGCGGCAGGCCGCGACGGGGTTGACACCGCCCGTCGGCCGGGCCAAGATCGTGCCGCTCGGTCGGAATCATGTGAACCTGGAGGTGTCTCAATGTCCGCCGGTTTTGCAGCCCGTCGTTGCCCGCGTGGTTGGAGTCGAGCCGTCGCCTGTGTCCTGTCGATCGCAGGGCTTGCCCTGCTGGTCGCCCTGCCGGCGTCCTGCACGACGTCGCAGGAGCGCTACGAGCGCCGCCTCGCCAACACCGGCAAGCCCGCGCTGCACTCCATCCAGAGCGAGCGGCTTCGCCACCTGATGGACCGGATGCGATACGACCCGCTGCCGCAGGAGATGGACACCGTGTCCGAGCGGGACCGGCGGATGCGCGAGACGGCGGAGGTGGCCGGGGCGATGGCCGAGGCCGCCAGGAGCATCCCCGATGCGATTCAAGGCGTGCAGATCGACGAAAGCGAACGATCCACGTTCCTCGCCCTCGCCCGCAAGCTGGAGGAGCAGTCGCGGGAGCTTCAGGACTACGCCCGGCGAAGCGACGTGAACGGCGCGTCCCGGTCGCTCGAGCGGGTGCAGTCGACCTGCAACGCCTGCCACACGCTCTTCCGCATCGAGCCGGGCATGCCGAAGTAGCGCGGCGCGGGAACGCGCCGACAGATCGGCCAAACGGGTCCGCCGCGCCGAACAACGCCCGGTTCGATCACGAAAGCGGCACCGATCCAGGGCGCTTACGGAGGGACGGGCTACGAGGCTCGGGGGCGGTGTGCTCGTCTGCGCTCACGTCGGCGGGGGGGCCTCGCACTCCCGGCGTTCGTACTCGGCGATCTTGGCGACGCGGCGCTCGTGCCGGCCGCCCTCGAACGGCGTCTTGAGCCACACGTCGATGATCCGCCGGAGGAGTTCCTCGCCGACGAGGTCCGCGGGCAGGCAGAGGACGTTCGCGTCGTTGTGGCGGCGGGCCATCTCGGTCGTCAGTTCGTCGTGGCAGAGGGCGGCGCGGACGCCGCGGACCTTGTTGGCCACGATGCACATGCCGATGCCGCTGCCGCAGAGCAGGATGGCTCGCTCCGCCTGCCCGTCGCGGACGGCGCGGGCGGCGGCGTAGGCGGCATCGGGATAGTCGTAACTGCTGGCGTCCTTCGCGCCGAACTCGAGCACCTCGTAACCGCGCCCCTCCAGCGTCGCCTTGACCCGTTCCCGGGCGCTGAAACCTCGGTGGTCACAGCCCAGTGCGATCCTCATAGCGAAATCTCCTCCAGCCGGCGCCGCAGCGCCGCCTCGATGCGCTGCGCGCACTGCTCGTACACACTGTCGGGGCCGCCGACCGGATCGTCAATAGCGCCCCCGTCGTCGAGGAGGCGGGTCTTCGCGGCGGCGCTGCGGACGAGCGACGTCACCGCCTCCGCGTGCGAGCGGTCCATGACGAAGATGTAGTCCGCCGCATTCACCAGCTCGACGGTCAACGGCTGCGAACGGTGCGACGAAAGATCGAGGCCCCGTGCGGCCATCGCCGCAAACGCCCCGCCGGAGGCCTTCCATCCGCTGGCGGCAAACGTCCCGGCCGACAGGGTGCTGTAGCCGCGCGCCTCCAGCTCGTCCATTGCGCAGCCGAGGCGCTCGGCGAGGAGCTTGCGGCAGATCGCCGCCGCCATCGGGCTGCGGCATGTGTTTCCCGTGCAGACGAACAGAACGGTCGTCGTCAGGAACCGCTTGAGAATCCGCTCGTCGTAGACGCCGGGGCGAACGCACTCGAAGCCGTCGTCGGTGACCCGCACGATCGTCGAGGCCTGCGCGTACCGCGTGGTCCCGCCGTCCAGGAGCAGGTCGATCCGGCCGTCCAGATCGTCAAGCACCTGATCGGCGCGGACGGGCGCGGCATTGCCGGCGCGGTTGGCGCTGGCGGCCACCACGGGGAACCTGACCTCGCCGAGCAGGTCCGACGCCCCTTTGTCATCCGGGCACCTCAGGCCGATGGTGCCCTCATGATAGAGCGTGTGAGTTCGCCGGTCGGGCAGCTTGTTCACGATCGGGGCGGCGTGGACCTCGGGCACGTGAAAGATCAGCGTCAGCGGCCCCGGCCAGCCCTTGTCGACCAGCCGCCGCCCCGCGCGGCCGGGCGAGGGCACATACTGCTCGAGCTCGGACCGCCGTGCGATATGCACGGTAAAGGGCTTTTCCTCCGCGCGTCCCTTCACCTCGCGAAGGCGGCGGACGGCGTCGAAATCGGCGGCGTTGGCCCCGACGCCGTAGACCGTTTCCGTCGGGAAGGCAACCAGGCCCCCCTCCGTGAGGACGCGAGCGGCTCGCCGGATGTGGTTCCAATAACCCTCGCTGCCAGAGAGATTTAGGACCTCTGTTTTCATGCTGCCTATCGGCTCGATGCGATTATGGAATTGGGTCGGCCGGCTGTCAAGAAACCGACGCGATCCGACGCCGCCGGGGCGAGCCCCGACCTCACCCGTCCACCCTCCCTTGCGTGGCGGCGCCCATGATCGCCTGCTCGGTCCATTGCGAGACCGGCCGCAGGTCGATCAGCCGCCCGCGGCTCATGACGCCGATCCGGTCGCAGACCCCCATCAGCTCGGGCAGGTACGAGCTGACGAAGAGGATGGCCTTGCCCCCGGCCGCCAGCTCGCCCATGAGCCGATAGATCTGCACCTTGGCGCCGACGTCGATGCCGCGGGTCGGCTCATCGAGGAGGAGGACGTCGGCGTCCTGGTGAAGCAGTCGGGCGACGGCGACCTTCTGCTGGTTCCCGCCGGAGAGGTGCCAGGCGGCCTGCTGCGCCCCGCGCGTGCGGATCTCGAGCCGGTCGATCCACCGTTCGGCGGCGAGCCGCTGACGCCGGAGGTTGAGCAAGCCCCATCGGCCGACGGTGACCAGCCGCGAGAGCGTGATGTTGTCGGCAAGGCTCATCGGCAGGGCGAGCCCCTCGGACTTGCGGTCCTCGCTGAGCATCCCGAGGCCCTGTACGAGCCGCCGGTGCGGCGGGGCGCCCTCGTCCGTCTGCACGTCCCCCGAAATGTGGGCGATGGTCACCCGGCCCCGCCGGATGGGGTCGAGCCCGAAGACGGCCCGGACCAGCTCGGTCCGTCCGGCGCCGATCAGGCCGAACAGGCCGAGGATCTCCCCGCGGCGAAGCGAGAGGTCCACTCCGATCGGCAGGGGCGCGCCGGCCAGTTCGTGCAGACGCAGGGCCTCGCCCCCCGGTTCGTGCGGTACGCGGGGGAACATCTCGTCGAGCCGTCGGCCGACCATCATCTCGATGATCGAGTCCGTGGCCGTCGCCGCCACGAACCCCGTGCCGGTCACCCGCCCGTCGCGCAGGACGGTGAACCGATCGGCGATCTGCCGGACCTCCTCGAGGAAGTGAGAGATGTAGACGATGCCGACGCCCTGTGTGCGGAGGCGGCCGATCAGCGCGAAGAGCTGGGCCGTGTCCTCCTGGGTGAGCGAGCTGGTCGGCTCATCCATCACGAGGATCCGCGCCTCAGAGACGAGGGCGCGGGCGACCTCCACGAGCTGCTGCGCGCCGATGCTCAGCGTGCGAACGCGGACATCCGGACGGATGTCGTGGTGGCGGAGCTGCTCCAGCGCCGCCCGGACGCGCCGGCGCATCGGCTCGCGCCGCAGGAGGCCCCATCGCGTGTCCTCGATGCCCAGCATGACGTTCTCCTCGACCGTCAGGTGCGGGGCGAGGTTGAGCTCCTGGTAGATCATCGCGATGCCGCGGCGGCGGGCGTCCTGCGGGTCGGCGGGGCGATAGGGAACGCCGTCGATCTCCATGCGGCCGGCGTCCGGCGCGACGGCGCCGCTGAGCACCTTCATGAGCGTGCTCTTCCCGGCGCCGTTCTCGCCGATGAGGGCGTGGACCTCGCCGGGCCGCACGAACAGGTCGACGCCGTCGAGCGCGACGGTCGGCCCGAAGCGCTTGTGCACGCCGGTCATGCGGAGCCGGGGATGGGCATTCGGTGCGGTCATTTCAGGTACCGGTCGAACGGCGGCGCGAGGAGCTCGCGGATTCGCGGCTCGTTCATGTTTTCGCGCGTGACAACGGTGCTGCCGGTGTCGATCCGGACGGGCACCGTCTCGCCGCGGAGGTGCCGCACGAGGGTCTTGACCGCGAGGTAGCCCATGTTGAGCGGGTCCTGGACGACGAGGCCGTGGACCTGGTCGTTCTCCAGCGCCTCGACGAGCTTGGGGATCGCGTCGAACGCGACGAACTTCACGCGGCCGGCGCGGCCCGACCCCTGCAGCGCCCGCAGCATGCCGAAGGCCGTCGAGTCGTTCGGGCAGAAGATGCCGTCGAGGTCGGGAAAGCGGCTCAGGAGGCTTTCGGCCTTGTTCTGGGCCGAGTCGGTCGTCGCGCCGCCGTACTGGTCGGACGAGACGATCTCGATCCCCGGGTACTCCTTCCGCAGCACGTCGAGGAAGCCCTCCTCGCGCTCGTGCGTGCTGGCCGC
>CAZTVU010000040.1:0-2493 GCA_964617025.1 uncultured Planctomycetales bacterium
GCGTCCCCAGGATCGGCAGCGCCTGCCACCACCGCCCGCGGCGATTCGGCAGCCCGACGAGCAGATACCACAGCCCCACGCCGACGAAATACGTCATGCCCCACACGGACGTCGGCGTCCGCAGCACCGTGCCCCAACGGCTCCTGATGACCTGGTCGCAATCGGCCGTGCCTTCTTCGCACAAACGGCCCAGGAACGAGTCCTCGCCGAAGCCCGACCGGATGTGCCGCTGCGTAAGCTCCCAACTGACGTACGCGCCGCCCGCGCACAGGCCCAGGGTCAGCAGCCAGACAAACCGCCTCGCGGCGCAGGATCTCATGCATCACGCCTTTCTGTCGTCGGGGCAGCGTCCTACGACGGCGGGCCGGCCGGCTGCGTCGTCGGCGCGGCCACCGGCGGCCAGGGCGACTGCCGCAGGACGTACTGCCAGCCCTTCTCGCCGAACTGCACGAAGTCCGTCACCCGCACGCCGTCGAGGTAGAAGCCGGGCGTCGAGACCATCCCCACCGCCGCGCCCTGTTCGACATGCCGGGCGATTCGATCGCGGACCGCCGGCGACGCCATCGCCTCGCGAAACCGTTTCGGGTCGAACCCGGCCTCGGTCGCAAGCCGGTCGTACGGTCCGGTGTTGAGGCTTTCGTAATTGTCGTAGATCCGGTCCACCATGCTCCAGTACGCGTCCGCGCCGCCGAGCTCCCGCGCTGCTTCGGCCGCACGGGCCGCATCGCACGAAAAGGGGTGCAGGTTCGTCTGTGCTCGCGGGTTGCACTGGCTGTAGAGCGGGTAGTGCTTGAAGACGAAACGCACCCCGCCCTGCGGCGCGGCAAGCTGCTGAATCAGCGGCCAGAGCTGGCGGCGGATGCGGGCATGCATGGCCTTGCAGGCGGGGCACTCGAGGTCGCTGAACATGACGATCGTGCGGCGGGCGTTGCGGTCGCCGAGCACAGGCTCGTCGGGATCGACGGGGATCTCGTAGCGCTTCTCGCCCGGGAGGGCGGCCACCGCCTTGGCCCATTTGTCGCGGTAGATCGCCTCCATCACCCGCGGGTTCGAATTGAGCTCCTTGAGTTCCTTCTGGAGGAACTCGACCGTCGTCTTCGCGCCGGCGTAGTCGTATCGGGTCAGCGCCGCCAGGACGACGAACACGGACAGGACGACGGCGGCGGCGGTCTGGCCCCACGGCGGCCGCGGGCGGTACACCACGCCCTCGACCGGCCGCGGACGCCGCGGCCACAGCGCCAGTGTGCACAGGAGCACCAGCAGGTTGATGGCGTGCGTCGTCACGCACAGCGGGCAGATCGCCGGCAGCCGGAAGAACAGGAGGTACATGAACCACGCCGAACCGATGATTCCCGTGCCGACGAGCATCAGCGGCACAAGGTGCAGCCCCCGGCGGGAATACGAGGGCCGTCCGACGAACAGGTACCACACCAGCAGGACGGAGAAGTACGCCAGGCCGAGCCAGGCCACGGGGATCTCGGCGGGGCAGTCGCCCCCGTACAGCGGCCGGACGAGCCGGCATGCGTCGCGCGGGATGCGGAGATAGGCGTACGGACCGCGGAGGACCTGGTCGCAGCTCACCCCCTCGCCCCAGCGCGGCGAACAGCCGAACTGGAAGAGGTTGAACCCCTCGGTCTTGGCGCCGCCGTGGTCCAAGGACAGCTCGCGCGTCACCCACACGCCGCCGGCACACAACAGCACCACGAGCACCCGCACCAGACCGCCGAGGACGCCGCGGGGCTCCGGCTCGCTGCGCGGGGGCGAGGGCGGACGGTTCGACTCGGTACCTGCCGGCGGTTGATTCTCCATGCCTGGCTCCTTGGGTTACGCCCGCGATTCCGCTCTCCCCGCCTTCTCGGCCGCCGCCGCGCATGCCTTGAATGCCTCCTGCGCGGCCGCGATCGTCCGCTCGATATGCTCATCCCGATGGGCCGTCGAGACGAACATGCACTCGAATTGCGCGGGCGCGAGGTATACGCCCCGGTTGAGCATCTCGTGAAAGAAACGCGCGTACATCGCGGTGTCGCTCGTCAGGGCCGAGGCGTAGTCGGTCACCGGCCCCGGCGTCATGAACGTGCACAGGATGCTCCCCACGCGGGTGTGATACGTCGGCACCCCCGCCGCCTGCGCCGCCGCCGCCAGCCCGCGGGCCAGCTTCGCCGCCATCGCCTCCAGTTGCTCATACACCCCCGGCTCCCGGAGCGCCTGCAGCGTGGCGATCCCCGCCGCCATCGCCAGCGGGTTGCCCGACAGCGTCCCGGCCTGATACACCGGCCCGTCGGGCGCCAGCCGGGCCATCACCTCCGCCCGCCCGCCGTACGCGCCGACCGGCAGCCCGCCGCCGATGATCTTCCCCAGGCAGGTGAGGTCCGCCCGCACGTCGTACAGCTCCTGGGCCCCGCCGTAGGCCACGCGAAAACCGCTGATCACCTCGTCGAACACCAGCAGCGCCCCATGTTCATCGCAAAGGTCCCGCAGCCCCTTGAGGTAGCC
>CAZTVU010000040.1:2509-22071 GCA_964617025.1 uncultured Planctomycetales bacterium
CGATCGGTTCCACGAGAAAGGCGGCGATCTCCCGGCCGTGCTCGGCGAAGACGCGCTTCGCACACGCCAGATCGTTGTACGGGATCGTGATGGTCTGCGAGACCACCGCCTGCGGCACGCCCGCCGAAGACGGCACGCCGAACGTCGCCAGCCCGGAGCCGGCCTGCACCATCAGGGCGTCGACGTGCCCGTGGTAGCACCCGACGCACTTCACCACGACGTCGCGGCCGGTGAAGCCCCGCGCGAGGCGGACCGCGCTCATCGCCGCCTCCGTCCCCGAGTTGACGAACCGCACCCGCTCGATCGAGGGGAACCCGGCGATGACCAGCTCGGCGAGCCGGGTCTCCAGCTCCGTCGGCGCCCCGAACGACGACCCCTTGCCCAGGACGCGGGTGACGGCCGCCTCGACCCGCTCGTCGGCGTGGCCGAGGATCAGCGGCCCCCACGACCCGAGGTAGTCGATGTACAGGTTGCCGTCGACGTCGGTCAGGACGGCCCCCTCGCCTTTGGCCATGAAGCGAGGTACGCCGCCGACGGCCTTGAACGCCCGCACGGGCGAATTCACGCCCCCGGCCAGGACCCGCCGGGCGGCCTCGAACGCCGCCTCGGACTTCTCCGTCGCCATCGCGGTTGCCTCCGTGGAGTCGGTGCGCATGCCGGTATGATACGGTAATCTCCACGGTTGGCGTAGAGCAGCGGAAACCTCCACCGTCCCCGCACAGGGACCGCTCCTGCCGAATGAAAAACCCGCAGCCGGTCACGGGCGCCCCACTGACGGCGTGGCGCGCCCGCCACAGGGTCGCGAACCACTCACTGCCTCCGGCGCAACCCTGTCGTCTGCCACGGCCGAACCGACGATGCCCCTCGCGACGCCAGCTCCAGGGCGGCTCATGGGCGCGCCGACTGCAAAACGCCGCGAGAGGCGCCGCAGCATTCATGCTTCGCAACTATCTGTCGCACAACGAGTTATACTTCACACAGCGAAACGGCGTTCCTGCTTGACGCCCGTCAAGGCGGTTCGGCCGGCCCCACGGAAGAATGTCGCGTGTGGTCGCCGGGGCCCCGGTGGGGTTGCCGGGGGAGAGGCCGGCGACCGAATCCAGGTTGAAGGCCGCCGCCGGACGGCGGGGCCGAAAGGAGGATTGAGTAGTGTTCTGTAATCAGTGCGAGCAGACGGCGGGCTGCCACGCGTGTGAAGATATTGGTGTATGCGGCAAGGATGCCGACATGCACTCGCTTCAGGAGATCCTTCTGTACGGTCTGAAGGGCATGGCGGCGTACGCCCATCACGCCCGGCGGCTCGGGATGGTGGATGAGGCCGTCGACGCCTTCGTCGAGGAGGCCCTGTTTGCAACCGTTACTAACGTCAATTTCGACATGGACAGCCTGCTCGAGCTGGTGCTCGAGTGCGGGATGAAGAACCTCCGCGTCATGGAGATGCTGGATGCGGGTCACGTGAAGCGCTTCGGCCAGCCGTCGCCGACGACGGTGTACGAGGGCACGAAGGCCGGGCCGGGCATCCTCGTCACGGGCCACGACCTGCTCGACCTGGCCGACCTGCTTGAGCAGAGCGCCGGTCAGGGCGTGAACGTTTACACGCACGGCGAGATGCTGCCCGCCCACATGTACCCGGAGCTGCGCAAGCACCCGCACCTGGCCGGGCACTACGGCGGCCCGTGGCAGATGCAGGAGGTCGAGTTCGACCGGTTCACCGGCCCGACGCTGGCCACGACCAACTGCGTCCTCATCCCGCCGGACAGCTACAAGGGCCGCCTGTTCACGACGCGCGTGACGGCGGTGCCGGGCGCGACGCGGATCAAGGGCAACGACTTCCGCCCCGTCATCGAGATGGCGAAGAAGTGCAAGCCGCTGCCGGAGAAGCGGGCGAAGGAGTCGACGATCGGCTTCCACCACTCGACGATCCTCGGCCTGGCCGACAAGATCGTCGCGGCGGTCAAGGCGGGCACGCTGAAGCGCTTCTTCGTCATCGGCGGCTGCGACGGCGCCGAGCCGGGCCGCAACTACTTCTCCGAGTACGCCCGGAACACCCCGAAGGAGTCGATCATCCTCACGCTCGGCTGCGGCAAGTTCCGCATCCGCGACAACGACTACGGGACGATCATGCTCGACGGCGCCGGCCCCGTGCCGCGGCTGCTCGACATGGGCCAGTGCAACAACGCCTTCGGCGCCATCCAGGTCGCCGTGGCCCTGTCCAAGGCGTTCAACTGCGGCGTCAACGACCTGCCGCTGACGATCGTCCTCTCGTGGTTCGAGCAGAAGGCGGTCGCCGTGCTGCTGACGCTGCTCGCGCTGGGCGTGAAGGGCATTCGCATCGGCCCGGCGGCGCCGGCGTTCGTCTCGCCGAACGTGTTCCGGATCCTGCAGCAGAAGTATGACCTCAAGCTGATCGGCCGCGATCCGATCGAGGACCTGCGCGAGGCCGTCGGCGACCTGAGCGAAGAGGCGGCGGCCTGACCGGCGCCCGGCACCACAGCCCCGTGCGGCGGCGCCCTCCGGCCGTCGCGCGGGGCTTTTTTCCGCGCCCCGCGTACAATGACCGCACGCAGGGCGGGCGCGACGATTTCGGAGGATGATGCGTGAGGCTTCGCACTTCGTTCGCGGTTCTTGTGGCGGCGGCCGTCTCGTGCCCGCGGGCGCCGGCGGCGGATTTCGCGATTCGCGACGGCGACACCGTCGTCTTCCTGGGCGACAGCATCACCGCCGCCCGCACGTACGGGAAAATCATCGAGGACTACACGCTCCTCCGCTATCCGGACCGCAAGGTGCGCTTCATCAACGCGGGCCACGGCGGCGACACGATGGCCGGCGGCCTGGCGCGGCTGGAACGCGACGTCTTTCGCCACGGGGCGACCGTGCTGACCGTCGCGTACGGCATCAATGATATCGGCTGGGGGCTCAAGGCCGACGCCGAGCACCGGCAGAAGTATCTCGACGCCGTTCGCGGCATCGTCGGGCAGTGCCGGCAGCGCAACGTCCGCGTCTTCATCTGCTCCGCGGCCATCACCGCCCAGGACCCCGACCGCGCCGAGAAGGACTTCCTGCAACGGATGTGCGACGACGGGCTGGAGCTGGCCCGCTCACTGGGCGCCGGCACGATCGACGTGCAGCGCGGAATGCGGTCCATCCAGCGACGCGTCCTCGACGCCAACGCCCGGGCAAAGGACGAGAAGTCGAAGGAGACGCTCCACGCCGCCGACACGATCCACCTCAACGACCTCGGCCAGACGGCGATGGCCTTCGTCATCCTCAAGGGCCTCGGGGCCCCGGCCGAGGTTTCCTCGGTAAGCATCGACGCAAAGGCCGGCACGTTGATCGCCGCCGCCGGCTGCCGGGTGACGGGCCTGACGGCCTCGCCCGAGGCGGTCGAGTTCGACCGGCTCGACGACGGCCTGCCGCTGAATCGCGGGCCGCTCTGGACGCTCTGCTTCCGATTCGTGCCGATCCCGGACGAGCTCAACCGCTACATGCTGACGGTCCGCAACCTCGCCCCCGGCCGCTACGACGTCGACGCCGCCGGCCGACGGGTGGGCACGTTCGACCACGATCAGCTCGCGGCAGGGGTCAATCTCTCGTCGGCCCGGCCGGACCCGTGGGACGCCGGCGGGCCCTGGGATGCGCAGGCGATGCTGGTGGACCACCTCACCGAGGCCCGCAACGAGCTGAGCATGACGCGGGCGAGGCTTCCGGTCCTGCTCGAACAAAACCCGCAACGGCCGGCGATCGACCACGACTCCGCTGCCCTCAACGAACGGATCGAGGCCCTGCAACGCCGGATCGCCCGGCCGGTACCCTATCGCTTCGTCATCCGTCCGGCCCGCCCCGCCGCCACCCGATGAGTACCGCGCCGCGGGAGTACGGCCCGAAATCGCGGAGCAACGGTCCGCCTCTCTCTGCCGTTAGCTGCCGCCGCCTACCCTTGGGATAAACACCGCAAGCATCCCGTTTTTTCGCGCGCGACACCGCTCGTTAGCCGATAGCGATAGGGAACCGCCGGGTTGGTTTTCTCGGACCTCGCCCGGCCCCGGAACGGGGATACCAGTGCCATGAACGAATGGAACGACGCCGAGCAGCGTATCGAGCGGGCACAACAGTTGTTCGAGTCGCGCCGGTGGACGGAGGCCCTCGCCGAGCTCGAGGCGGCGATCGAGATCAACCCGAACCAGGCGGCGTGGCACGCCAACCGCGGCGCGATTCTCGATCAGCTTTGTCGTTATGTCGATGCAATCGAGGCCTATCGGCAGGCCCTCGAGCTGGAGCCCGACGATCGGGATATCCGATCGGCGCTGGGGATCGACCTCGTCCGAATCGGCCGCCACGAAGAGGCGCTGGAGGTCTTCGCGGAACTGGCGCGACTGGCCCCCGATTACGAGCCGGCGTACTGCCACCGCATCGCCGTCTACAGCCGCCTGGGCGACCATGAAAAGGCCGAGGAGATGTTCTACCTCGCCCAGCAGGTCTCCGACGAGTGTCCGCATGCCTACGCCCACATGGGCGAATCCCTGTACGACCGCGGCGCCTACGCAAAGGCCATTTACTGTTGGTCGCAGTCGATCCGCCTCGACCCGCGCTATCCGGGCGCCAAGCGGCGCATCGCCGAGGCATATCGCCGGCAGGGCGATCTCGAGAGCGCCCGACAGTATTACCTGGCCCAATACCGGGACGACCCCGGCAATGTGGACCTGATCTGCGACCTGGGCGAACTGCTCGTCCAGATGAACGATCTCGAAGCCGCCGCCGCGAAGTTCAGGCAGGCAATCGAGCTCGACCCGCAGGATGTTCGCGGTCATGCATGCCTGGGACGCGTCGCGCTGCTTCGCGGCCGCTACGCGGAGGCGACCGCGGCACTTGAAGCGGCCGCGGCGATCAACGACCGCTACCTCGGCGTTCGGGTCAACCTGGGGCAGGCGCTGCTCTGCCAGGGCCGCAACCACGAGGCCCGAAGCTGCCTCACGCTCGCCTTGGCGCAGGACCCGAACGACACCGCCGCCATGATGGCCCTGAGCAACGCGCTGCTGGACGTCGGCCAGACGCAGGACGCCGCGAAGCTGCTCGAGCGGCTGGTCGCGCTTCGGCCGGAGGATCCCGCCGCGTGGCACAACCTGGCCGTGTGCCGCCTCATCGAAGACCGGTTTGACGAGGGCATCGCGCTCTGCCGGCGGGCGCTCGAAGCGGACCCCGAGTACGTCCTGGCCATGCACAAACTGGCGAAGGCGTATGTGCACATCGGCCGCTGGCGCGCCGCCCGCCAGATGATCCGCCGCGCCCTAGCGATCAATCCCGATCACGAGTCGCTTCGCCGCCTGCGGCGCCGCCTGCCCTGGTACTGGCTCCGCGGGCTGATCGTGCGGGCCCTCGGCGCGGTCCACCTTCCCCGAGCATCGACGCGCAGCGCCGCAGCCACCGGCTAGGCTTATCGCCCCCGTAAACAGGCGCGAAGACCGGCGAATAGCTCGGGCCAGACGCCTGTGAGCGGGCGCGCCGGACGACGGACGGGTGTCGTCTTCGGCGTGTTGATAGGCCGCCCCAAGGCCGGACACGATCGACACTCCGCCGCTTGCACGCGCGTGCTCGAGTTCGACAACCCTGCCCGGCACGGTCTCGCCCACGGCACGGCCGATTCGCGATACGGCCGATTCCGTTAGCGCTTGTATTCAGCCGCGCCGGCCTTAACCCAATCACAATAAACTCATATTCCAGGCCTCACAAACATTAATTCTTTGATTGGGACAGCATTCTTCATTGATTCGCACAGCGAAGACATCTAAACTATGGCCGACCCGTGGACGAGCATCAGCGCGGCAGCCGTTTCGCGGGCACGAGTTACCTCATAATTGGTTACCCCTTTAGCCAGGTTTGATCCGGTGATCAATCGCCGAGCGAGAGAAATGAAGGTGTCCTCCTTGGGGGCTGTATGGCGGCCGTCGCGCGGTTGCACGGCGGCTCCTGAGGCGGATCGGCCCCTAACGCGGCCTTCGGCCGCAACCAAAACTTCTGCGCACGCTGCGCAGAAGTTGCGACGGAAGAATCTATTCCATGGTAATGGGCGGCATCGAGGTTTCACGCTCATCGAGTTGCTTGTTGTGGTGGCGATCATCGGACTGCTCGTATCGCTGCTGCTTCCCTCCCTTTCCAAGGCCCGCGAACAGACCAAGCGCATCGTGTGCGCCTCCAATATTCGTCAGTTGAACACCGCGTGCGTCCTTCACGCCCAAGAGCACCGGGCGGGACTGTATATCGCCGTAACCGATACCGGCGAGGACAACTTCGCGCACATTTATCCGAAGTATCTACCCAATCCCGACCTGGCCATCTGCCCCAGCACCGTGAACATCATCCGCAAGGACAAGACCATCCCCCCCAGCAAGCACGGCTACCCGACACGAGTCTTGCTCGACCTGACTCGGCCGGCGGCGCATCGCGCGGATGCCCGAGGCGGGCACAGCTACGAGATCTGGGGGTGGTATGACGGGCCGAGCAAGTACCCCGACGGCCGGATCATCGACGGCACGCGCCTGGGCACCAAGAGCGACCAGATGGGTCTGCGACCGGGCGATCCGTTCTACACATCCAATGCGACCGTGTACGGATGCGTGGTCAAGAAGCATTCGCAGGTCAAGCAGCCGTCCACGACGCTGCTTGTGCTGGACAACGACCAGGGCGGCACCGGCAACGTCAACAACTGGCCGGATGCGTTGGACAACCACGCGCCCCACGGCCTGAACATCGGGTTCCTGGACGGCCACACGGAATGGGTGCCTCGAAGCGCGCGGATCGTTCGGATCTACCTGAAGAGCTACGCAGACCCGCCAAGCAACTGGCAGCAGGTGGATCCGAAGCTGCGACGGAAGGCGGAGGGGAACCTGCTGGTATGGTACTACGCGCCGTAGCAGGTTCTCTGCGTGTCGCTTGCGGCCGGGAACGAGTGCGCCGGACGGCAGGCGGAAGATGAGCGTCTGGAGTCGCAGGGAAAGCGGAAAGAGGCGATGCCGACTCTCCCCCCAAGTGCAGCCCGCAGGCCGGTCGCGTGGCCGGCCCGGTCGCAAATAAGTTGAGTCTGGAGCAGTATTCTCTTGATTCAGGAGGAAAAGACGAATGCCGGACATTTACATTGTGAAGGCGCGCCGATGTGCCCTGGTTCTGGTCGCGAGCTGGTTCATCGGGATCGGCTCCGCAAGCGCACAGAGGGTCACCGGCCAGTGGGACTTCGACGCCGGGGACCTCTCGGCCACCGTAGGTGCCAATGGGCAATACTGGGTCAAGCCGCCGCCCGTGCCGACGCGGGACGTCGCCGTTGAGACCCAGTTCGGCACGACGACGGAGTTCGGAATTCCCGATATCGACGGGGTGCCGGCCGTCGTTATGAAGTTCCCCGATTGCGACGCTCTCATGGGATATGCGATGTACCCGGAGATCGATCCGAACGGCGGCGGCGCATCCGTGAACCAGTATACGATCATCATGGACATCCTGTACCCCGCGGCTTCGGGCAACTCGTGGCGGGCGCTGGTTCAGACGGCCGATTGCAACGGCAACGACGCCGACCTGTTCGTGAACGCGGCGAACGGGATCGGGATCAGCGGCCAGTACCAGGGCGCGATCCTGCCCGATACCTGGCATCGTGTCGCGTTCTCGTTCGACCTGACGACGAACACGCTGCTGAAGTTCATCGACGGCATCCTGGTGAACACGCAGACCCTCAGCTCCGGCGTGGACGGGCGCTGGTCGCTCTATCCGAAGGCCGCGAACCGCCCTGCGCTGCTCTTCACCGACAATGACAACGAAACGAACGTCGGATACTGCAACAGCATTCAGATTCGAGACTACGCCATGTCGGAGGCCGAGCTCGTCGCCCTGGGCGGCGCGAGCGCGAGCGGCATCCCCGGCGGGGCGGGCGTCAAGGGGCAGTGGGATTTCGACGGCAGGAACCTCGTTGCCACGGTGGGACGGGATCTGGCGTACTTCCGCGGGTGCAGCACCTGCACGCAGGATCTGCCGGCCCTCACGCAGTTCGGCACCACCACGTCCTTCGGCATCAACGACATCGCCGGCGAGGAAGCAAAGGTGATGCGTTTTCCGGCGGTAGTCAACTGCACCGGCTACCTCTCCCCGCACGGGGCGAGCGCGAACGGTTCGGTGCCGCCGCGAAGCGTGGCGGCCGAGACCCAGTTCGGTACCACCACGTCGTTCGGCATTCCGGACATCGGCGGCGTGCCGGCCCCCGTGATGAAGTTCCCACAGTGCTCGGCGAACATGGGTTATGCCATGTACCCGGAGATCGACGCCAACGGCGGCGGGGCACGCGTGAATCAATACACGGTCATCATGGACATCCTTTTCCCCTCGTCATCCGACCTGACGTGGCGAGGGTTGCTCCAGGCCGCCGACTGCAACGACAATGACGGCGAATTCTTCGTGAGCGACACGAACGGAATCGGCATCGGCGGGGCCTACGACGGGACCATCGCCCCGGACGCCTGGCATCGCGTCGCCTTCTCGGTAGACCTGGCGGCGGGCGGGTTCGTCAAGTTCATCGACGGCGTTCAGGTGGGGACGGGGACGTCTCCGCTGGACGGAAGGCATTCGCTGTACGCCAAGACCGACAACCGGCCGACGCTCCTGTTCACCGACGACAACGAGGAAACGAATGCCGGCTACGTCAGCAGCATCCAGGTCCGCAACTACGCGATGACCCCGGCGGAGATCGCGGCACTCGGGCCGGCCACGGCGACCAAGATCCCCGGCGGCGCGGGGGTGACCGGACAATGGGATTTCACCGGAGGCGACCTCTCGGCCACGATCGGGAGGAACCTCGCCTACTTCAACGGCTGTACGCCCTACACGCCGAAGGTGAACCAATACTCCCTCATCATGGATGTGTATTTCAGTGATGCGGATTATCACGCCGCGGGCAACTGGATCGCCCTGTACCAGAGCAATCCGATGAACGCCGAGGACGCCATGCTGTGGATCCGCACGACGGACGGGGCCATCGGCGACGACGGTCAGTACGACCCCACCAGCGGTACGATCTTCTGGGATACCTGGTATCGCATCGCCGTGGTAGTGGATACGGTCAACGACGTCGTCAGCAAGTACGTCGACGGCGTGCTTGTCGGTACCCAGAGTGCCAGCGGCATCGACGGCAAGCGAGCACTATGGCCGAGGGGCAGCGCGGCGGGCGACGTGCTTCTGCTCTTCACCGACGACGATGACGAGACGAAGCCCGGTTATGTGAACAGCGTCCAGTTCCGCGACTACGCGATGACCGAGGCCGAGGTCGCCGCGCTCGGGCCGGCCGGCGCGGGCGGTATTCCCATCCCGTGCGCCACGCCGCCGCAGGACGGCGACCACGACGGTGATGTTGACCTGGTTGACTTCGGCTTGTTCCAAGGCTGCTTCAACGGCCCGAACCGACCCTATGGCGGCCCGGCCCAGGACCGGTGGTTGTGCGCCTGTATGGATGCGGATCCGAATGACGGAGACGTGGACCTGGTGGACTTCAGCCTGTTTCAGGCGTGTTTCAACGGTCCGAACCGGGCGCCCGGATGCTGATCCCCGACGCAGACCGAGCGCATTCTGAGGGAATGCCGCCGGTGGTGTTTTGGGGCTCCGTGCTCGGTTGGGACGGTTGTTCCTCGAGCGCGAAACGGATCGGTGCTCGACGAGGCACGGAGCAAGAAGCGCTGGCGCGTCTCGCCGACCGGGGCGGCAAACGTCGCTGCCCCGGGCCGAGGCGATCCGTCGGCCCCTTTGATGGCCGGTCGACGGTCGCGGGGTGGGCCTGCCGGTCTGCGGCCTCGGCGGTAGTATAGTGACCATTCGCCCTCCCGGTCCCGGCGCGTGTCGGGGTCGGCACGAACGGCATGGCCAACGGCCCGGGATTCCGTATCCCGGGCCGTTGGTTGCTTGTCCGACCGTGTTGGTTGGGGGACGGCCGGGATCGCGCGGCCGCCCAATGCGGCTCACCGGCTCCGCAAGCGGAGCGCTTCAGGAAATCCACATGCAATCGCGCTCAACAACAACCCGGGCCGGAAATGGCCGACTGCCGTGCATCGCATTGTTTGTGACGGGCATCGGCTGCCTGACGGCGGCGAAGGCGACGGTTGCGCAGGAGGTTCGCGGGCACTGGGACTTCGAGAACGGCGATTTGACCGCAACCGTCGGCCTCGATCTTCAGTACTATGACCCGAACGCCAATGGGCGGACCGCATCGAAAACGGCATTCGGGACGACGACCTCCTTCGGCATCCCCGCCATCGGCGGCGAGGCGGCCCGCGTGATGAGGTTCCCCAAGTGCGCCCCCGACGAGGGCTACATCCTGCGGAGCAACGCGCCGCCCAACGGCGGCGGGACGCTGGTCAACCGGTACACGCTCATCCTGGACATCCTCTTCCCCGCCGGCTCAACCGGCTGGCGTGCGATCTACCAGAGCAACCGCAACAACGCAAACGACGGCGAATTCTTCGTGAACGCCGCCAACGGCATCGGCATCTCGGGCGTCTACGACGGCAATCTCACGACCGGGGCATGGCATCGGCTCGCCGTCAGCGTCGACCTGACGACCCGCACAATGGCCAAGTACATCGACGGCGGCCTCGTCGGCGTCCAGACGCTCGCCGACGGCGTTGACGGCCGCTGGTCACTCTGGGCCGCAAGCACCCCGCCCGACTGGGTGCTGCTCTTCACCGACAACAACGACGAGACGAATACGGGCTACGTCAACAGCATCCAGTTTCGCGACTATGCAATGACGGGCGATCAGATTGCCGCGCTGGGAGGGCCGTCGGCCGCCGGCATTCCCCGCCCTCCGCCCCCGCCGGCAACGGGCCTGGCCCAGTGGGATTTCAACGCCACCCTGGAGTCCTCCACCAACGGCGAGGCCCTCGTGCCTGCCGCCGCCGCGCCCGCGCCCGCGCCGGGCGTTTCCCTCGTCAACACCACGATCGGCGGCGAGCCGGCGCAGGCGGCCGGCTTCACGCAGGGGACGTTCTTTCGGATGACGCACGGCCTCCCCGCCAACGGCGGCGGCAACCGCGTCAACCAGTACACGCTCATCCTGGACGTCATGTTCCCTGACACCTCCGCCAGCGGCTGGGCCGCCCTCTGGCAGACGAACACGGCAAACACCGACGACGGCGAGTGGTTCATCCGGCATCCCGACATGGGGATCGGCATCTCCGGCAACTACGGCGGATACGTGCCCGACAACGTTTGGCACAGGCTGGCCCTGGTGATCGACAATGTCGCCGGCACGCAGACCAGCTACGTCGACGGCCAGCCGGTGCAGCAGAACACCGGCCTGGGCATCGACGGCCGGTGGGCGCTGGATGCGGCGGCCCTGCTCTTCGCGGACGAGAACGGCGAGAACGCGGCCGGCTACGTCAACAGCGTCCAGATTCGCGGCTACACGATGTCCGCAGCCGAACTGGCCGCGATCGGCGGGCCGACGGCCGCGGGGATTCCCCTGCCGCGACGGCCGGGCGGACTTGACCTGACCGCCCCCGACGGGGGCGAGCGGTGGCGGGCGGGCAGCACACAGACAATCACGTGGACGGCCGCGGATCCCGACGGCATCGTACGGATCGAACTCTATCGCGGCGGGGCCCGCCGGGCCGAGATCGGCCAGGCCCTCATGAGCGCGGGGCAGTTCGCCTGGCCGATCGCACCGAGCATCGGCGACGCGACGGACTACACCGTGCGCATTTCGGCCGCCGCATTCCCCGACGTGGCCGACGTCTCCCGCGCGCCCTTCGAGATCTACGGTTCAACGCCGCCCAGCGTGAACATCACCAAGCTGCCGATGCTTCAGGACACGCGCGCCGACGCCATGACGCTGCTCTGGGAGACGGACGCCGACACGCCGGCCCACGCGGTCGACTGGGGCCTGAACGACGTGAGCGAGAACACCGTCACCGAGGTGACGACGCACGCGATCGACGCCTCGCATTTCGTGCATGTCGCCACGATTGGGCCGCTCGAAGCGGAGACCGTGTACCGCTACCGCGTCCGCAGCGGGACCGCGGCGTCGCCCGTGTACGCCTTTCGCACCGCTCCGCGCCGCACGACGCCGATTCGTATCGCGTGGGCGGCCGATGAACAGGGCTATGGCGTCTTCCGTCGGCACGTTCCGCGGATCGCCGCGCGCGAGCCCGACCTGTTCCTGTTCGCCGGCGACCTGATGCCCAGCGGCACCAGCCTGTCCGACTGGCAGGAGTACTGGTTCGGGCCGCTCGAGCTGTCCGGCTTCTCGCAGACGACGCCCGTGCTCTTTGCCCGCGGAAACCACGACGGCGAAGGGGCCGCCGCCTACGCCTACAGCGCGCTGCCCGGCAACGAGGCGTGGTTCGCCTTCACCTACGGCAATGTGCGCTTCGTGTTCCTCGATACCAACCTGCCTTGGGGCGGGCAACAGTATGCCTTTCTCGAGGCCGAACTCGCCTCCCCCGAGGCGCAGTCTGCGCAGTTCCGCATCGTTTGCTTCCACAAACCGCCGTACACCGACCTCTGGGACAGCATGGGCTACAACGGCGAGGCCGACCTGCGGACGCACTGGGTGCCGCTCTTCGAGCAATATGGGGTGGACGTGGTGGTCTGCGGTCACACGCACGCCTACTCCCGTGGCGACCGCAACGGCGTGATGTATATGATCGTCGGGGGCGCCGGCGGGGCATTGGACACCGTCCGCGCCTACGACTGGGGGTTCTTCGACGTCCTGAGTCCCACGTTCCACTACAACATCATGGACGTCAACCGCAATACGCTGACCTGGACGGCGTACGACCTCAACGATGCCGTGCTGGACACGTACCAATTGCAGAGCCGCACGCCGCTGGCCCCCGCCGACCTCGACGGCGACGGCGACGTGGACCTCGTCGACTTCTCGGCGTTCCAGACGTGTTTCAACGGTCCGAACCGCCCCAGCGCAAAGGCCGACGGCTGCGAAGCCGCCGATTTCGACGGCGACACGGACGTGGACCTCGCGGACTTCGGCACGTTCCAGAGCTGTTTCAACGGCCCGAACCGGCCGGCGGGTTGCACCTAGCGCCATTCTCGGCGAAGCTCTCTTGCCGAAAACGGCAGCAGTCACCATGACACCCACGCAAGACGATCGGCCGGGCGACCCTGTGACGCGCCGGACGTTCCTCGGCGGCAGCCCGGCGCTCGGGGCCGCCGCCGCGAATGCCGCGGACCCCGCCGCGGAACCGACGGGCCCGGACGCAGCGCCCCCGGCGGCGGAATCATCCTCGCCGCAGGCGTGCCCGCCGTTCGTCACCAGCGGCGTCGTGCCCCGCCTGGGCGTCAGCGCCGGCCTCAAGGGCCCGCGAAGCGAGGCGGGCATCGGCGCGCTGATGCCCTGGGGCGGCCGCCTCTGGTTCATCACGTACACGTCCCACACCCATACCACCGGCAGCGGCACCGGCCTCTACTGGGTCGACGGCGCGATGGCCGTGCACCGGCACCCCGCCTCCGTCGTCGGGACCTATGCCAACCGATATGTCCACGCGCCGTCCGAGCAGATGATCATCGGCCCGCACGTGATCGACGCCGACAACCGCGTTCGCACGGTCAAGGAGCTGGTCGGCTACCGCCTCACGGCGACGATGACCCACCTGCACGACCCGGAGAACAGGGTCTACATGCTCGGCATGGAGTCGCACCTGTTCGAGCTCGATGTCCGCACGCTGGCCGTCCGGCTCCTGGCCACGCTGGATGAGCACCTCCCGCTGCCGGCCGGATACCGCCCGCACTACAAGGGCGGCTTCACCGCCGGCGACCGCGTTATCGTCGGCAACAACACCTATTCCGAGCGCGACGAGACCGAGGGCATCTCGACCGGCGGGCGCCTGGCCGAGTGGGACGGCCGGGGCGACTGGCGCATCATCGAGCACACCGCCTTCACCGACATCGCCGGCACGCCCATGGCCGACCACGCCAACGCCTTCGCGGTCGGTTGGGACCGCGCCTCGGTCCTCCTGTGCGTGCTGAACCGCGGGCGGTGGACTCGCTATCGCCTGCCCAGGGCCAGCCACTGCTACGACCACGCGTGGTATACCGAGTGGCCGCGGATCCGCGAGGTCGAGACGGAGCGGTTCCTCATGGACATGCACGGCCTGTTTTATGAGCTGCCGCGCCAGGCCTACGGCGGGCACGTCCGGGGGATCAAGCCGATCTGCCGGCATCTGCGCATGGTGCCCGACTTCTGCTCGTGGAAGGGCTTCCTCGTCCTGGCGGGCAACCAGAACACGGCCTGCACCGGCAGCTACCTCGTCGGCGAGCCGCAGTCGAACCTGTGGTTCGGCAAGACGGACGACCTCTGGGCGTTCGGCAGGCCGCAGGGCTGGGGCGGCCCGTGGCAGCAGACGCCGGTCAAGCCCGGCGAGCCGTCCGACCCGTACCTCATGACCGGCTTCGAACACAAGGGCCTGCACCTGATGCACGATGCGCCCGAACCGGTCCGCTTCAGCGTCGAGGTCGACTTCCTCGGCAACGGCACCTGGCGGTCTTACGCCGACATCACGGTAAAGGCCGGTGGATACGAGCACCACGAGTTCGCCGCCGGCTTCGGCGCGCACTGGGTCCGCCTGACGGCCGACAAGGCGTGCACGGCCACCGCGCACTTCGTGTATACGTAGGCGGCGCCGAACGCCTCACGGGCACGCCGCCGGCCGGTTGGGGCCGTTGAAACAGGCCTGAAACACTTGAAAGTCCGACAGATCCACGTCGTTGTCGGCGTCGAAGTCCGACGCCGCGCAATTCGGCTGCGCGTACGGCCGGTTCGGCCCGTTGAAACAGCCTTGAAAGGCCTGGAAGTCGGTCAGGTCCACATCGCCGTCGGCGTCGAAGTCGGCGGGCACGCCCGGCTCGACGACCAATGTCACATCGGTCGGGTTGTACGCGATGCGGAAGACCTTGCCCGGCCCGGCCACCTTGCCGGTCACTGTTTCGAACGTTCCCGTGTGCGAGTCGAACGTCAGGATGACGAACGATTGGCCGATCGGGGGGTCAAAGCCGTCGAGAAGCGAAATCGCCAGCGTGCCGCCAAGCGCTGCGGCGCCGGTGATGAGCAGCCGGTCGTGACTGGACGCGGAAGCCAGCTCGACACGCAGTCGACCGTCGGTGCCCTGGGTGTAGCGGCCGGTGACCGAGAGGGTGCCGACGGACAGGCCCGGCGCCACCAGGCCGCCGTTCTGCACGTTGCCGATGAGCGTGCCGTTGTTGCCGCGGACCTCGCCCGACGAGAAGATCATGATGCTCGCAGCTTGCACGGCGCCGCTGTCGGTGACTGCGAGGGTCCCGGACCCGGCGCTAAGACCGATATTCAGGTTGTTCGTCATTACCCACCGCGAATTGAGGCCGTCCACGACTACGCTGCCGACGGAACCGCTCTGATTGCCCACGTAGCCGGCGCGACTGCTGACTCGTCCGCCGTCGGTGATGCGGAGTGAACCATCGCTCCTTGGGCCGTTGCCCACGTAGAGGTCCAGACTGTTGTTCCACAGCGATGTGCTGCCGCTGACGGTCACGGTGCCGACGCTGCGATCGGCAACGACCGCCCCCGTGTCGTAGCCCACCTGCCCGTGGGTATTGGTCACCTGAGCTCCGTTCGAGATGGTCAGCGTTCCGGTCGTGTAGAAACTGCCCACATAGAGCGGGCCCGAATTCGACCAGACGGACCCTGCGCCGTCGACGACGGCGATGCCGATGCCGGGGCTGCTGATGGTGTCGTGGATCGTGCCGTACCCGACGTAGCCTGCGGAATCGGTGACGCTCCCACCGGCGGTGATGTTCAGCGACGCGGTCCCGCGCCGGCCGATCGACGCGCCGCCGGAGCCGACCGTGACGGCCGAGTCCGGCCCGGTGACATTGACGTCGCCGCTGCTGCCGGATTCGGCGGCGACGACCAGGGTCGGCGCCGACAGTCGACCTCTACTTGTGACGGTGACCGCACCCGTGCCCCCGAGGCCGACATACAGGATTCCTCCGCTGTTGTCCCAGTGGGAGCCGCCACCGCTGACGGCGATTGTGCCGCTGCCGCCGGGGTACAGGCCGAGTGCCGTCGCATCGCCGACCTTTACCTGGTGCCCGTCGCTGACGTTGACCGCTCCGCGGCCGAACAATCCGACGATCAGGTCGTGGATCGGCGTCAGTCCGGTCACGGTGAAGTTGCCGTTGGCCACGTTGAGGGTGCCACTCGAACCCGCGGAACTGCCCAACGTGGCGTGGACCGCGGACAGGCTCAGGGCGAGGTTCAGCACAGCGGCGTCGGTCGCCGTCTGACCGATGATCAGGCCGCGGCCGGTCTCCGAGGTATCGGTGCCGTCGACGGTGAGCGAGCTCCCGGCGAAGCCCACCAGGGTCAACGTGTTGGTCCCGATGATCAGTCGATCCACTGTGCGGTGGTCGGGATTGGGATTGAAAACGTCGCCGAGAAACACGGGGTAGAGGGGAATGGCGCCACGACGGAAGACGGCCGTATCGGAGTTGTCCGGCACGCCGTTATCCCAGTTGCCGGAGGCCGCGAACGAGCCACCGCCGTTATTGGTCCAGTGGGTGGTGGCGGCTCGGGATACAGGCGGGACCATCCCCACGGCGGCCGGGATCGTCAGCGCCGTCGCGAGAAGAGCGACGGCGCGACGGGGTCGAATCGAGCGGTGTCGCCTCGAGAACGTCCTTGGTCGGTGCACGGTTGAACCGGCCGCGCAAGGGCAACGTCGGGCTCGACGCGACCGGATCCGTTGCACGAAACGATGGGTCGCATTCTCCATAGGTCACCTTGGCTTGTTCTTCGGGGTCCGCATCGGGCCGCGCTCATCATTCCTCATGTCCATTCCTCCGTTCATTCGCACGTCGGCGGCCGGTTGGGGCCGTTGAAACAGGCCTGAAACACCTGAAAGTCCGACAAATCCACGTCGTTGTCGGCGTCGAAGTCCGACGCCGCGCAATTCGGCTGCGCGTACGGCCGGTTCGGCCCGTTGAAACAGCCTTGAAAGGCCTGGAAGTCGGTCAGGTCCACGTCGCCGTCCTGGTCGAAGTCAGAGGGGACCACGCGCACAAAGTCGCTTAGCACGATCTGTGTCGGATCGATCGTGCTGCCGGGACCGTAGTGGACGAGGAACGAACCTCCGCCGTCGGAGGTGGCCAGGCGCCGGCCGTTGTCGACGTTGGTGAAGACCCCCGCCAGAGTGTTGGCCGCAAAGACTGCAAAGGTCTGGGCGGGGTCCGGGATGAATCCGTCGATGAGCGTCAGTCTCAGTTCGCCGGCCAGCAGCGCGTTGCCGGTGACGTTGACGAAGTCGAACTGCGTTCCCTGGCCCGTTCCGCCGATCTCGATTTCAAGCGCGGCGCCGGCCTGCTGCGTGTAATTACCGGCGACGGCGGTGGTGCCGGCCGAGTGCCCCGGGGCGAGTGTGCCGCCCTGGTTGACGAGGTTGCCGCTGAAGGTGCCGACGTGCAGGGTGCCGGAGTTCCATCGGAACTGACCGCCGCTTTGAAAGCTGACAGCCTGAACGTCAAGTGTGGCGCCGACGCCGAGATTGACTTGTCCATAGGAGCCGATTGTCAGCGTGCCGCCCGCCTTCACGGTTCCGCCGGAATCGATGTTGAGCGTGCCGCCGTTCCCGGAGTTCGTGGCCAGACTGAGGTTTCCGTCGATGTTCAACGTCCCGCCGGAGTTCACGTTCAGCGTGCCGAAGCCGAGGTTGGTGCTGAGGCTGAAGTCGCCGCCCACGTCCCAGCGCGAGCCCTGCCCGGTCACGGTGAGGATCGTATTGCCCATCTGCGAGAAGCCTTCTGCCGCCATGACGGCGCCGGTGCTCACCCGGCCGCCCCCCGTGATGTTGACCGTTCCCGTCCCGGTGTTCACGCCCACGTGCATGGGCCCGTTGTACGAAAACGTGGAACCTGCGCCGTCCACGGTCAATGTGCCGCGCCCAACTCGGAGGCCGCCGGTGGTCGTTGTGGCGCCGCCCACTACAGCCGGGCCAGCCGGCGTCGCGGATAGCCCGGTGACCGTGCCGCCCGCCTGGACAGTCAATTGTCCGAAAACGGCCGCCCCAATCTCCACAGTGTCGCTGTTGATCCAATGTGAGCCGCTGCCGGACACCGTGACGCTTCCGGTCCCACCATAGCCCTCGGGGTTTATCGAGCCGATTTTCCCGCCGTGGCTGGCGAGAGTCCCGCCGTTGGCGACTGCGACGCCTCCGTTCACCAAACCGGCGCCGGCCTGTCCGATACCGACCGTGAGGGACCGCGCGAGCGACCAGGTCGAGCCGGCGCCGTCAATGAGCACGTCGTTATCACCATCCCCGTCGCTGACGAAGCCCGCCAGCGCCGAGACCGCGCCGCCGTCGAGAATCTGAAGAAGCCCTTTGGCGCCGCCCTGGCCAACCCAGACGTCGGCGGCGTTTTGCCACTGGCTGCCTGAGCCGGTCACGATCATCCGGCCATTGCTGTAGGAACCCTGTCCGTAGCCGGTGCCAACAATGCCCAAACGGTTCGTGATCAGGCCGCCTGCGGACACCACCACCTCGCCGAATCGGCCGCTGTGGCCCACCGTGAAGTCGAGCCGATTCGTCCACCGGGCGCCGAGTCCCACAATCGAGATGTACCCCGCTGCTTTGCCATTGTTATCCAGCACTTCGCCGCTGTTCTGAATACGGATCTCTCCGCCGGTCACGGTGAGATCGGCCAGGTTGTTCCAGCGGGAGTCGAGCCCGTCCACGGTCACGATTCCCCCCGACACGGTCCCGTTCACATCGTTGAGCTGGCCGGCGGCGGTGACATTGATTGCGTTGCCTTCAACGAACAGATTGCCGCTGTTGTCCCATCGCGACGAGGCGCCTGTCACCGTAACGGTCCCCAGGCGGAGGGTGCCGTTGACGTTGGTGATGAGCCCGCCTTGGTCGACGGTTACCTGACCGCCGCTGGTACCGATGGTGAGATCGCCGTGATTCTGCCAGTGGGACCCGGCGCCGCGCACCAGAACATCGGACTGAGTGGCGTACTGGTAACCCAGAGCGGCATCCGGGTGTCCCATCCCGCCGTTGCGGTCCTCGACGCGCGCGCCGTCGAGGATCTGCAGGGTGGCGAAGCGCTCGGGCCAGTAGCCCACGTACAGGTCGCGTGCCTGGGTCAAGAGTGAGCCGCTTCCCGTGACAGTGACCGTTGAGCGGTTTGACGTTTCGCCCGATGCAACGATGTACGTACCAATCAGCGTGTCGCTGAGCTCGGGGGCGTCGTTTGGCGCCACATTCGCACCGCCGGTCAGTTGGGCGCCGTGGCTGATGGTAAGTGAACCGGCTTCCGACATGCTCAGTCCCCGATCCAACTGGACCAGAGAGCCCGCCCCGGTCACCGTGAGCGCGGCGCCACGGTGCAGAACCAGGTAGCCGAGAGCATTGGTATCACCGGTCGCCGCCATCAGCCCTCCGGATTGCACCCGCGCAACCGTGTTGGCCCCGAGGAGGATCGGACCAGTCTCGTTGCGGAGCTCCGAGCCCGAGCCTGTCACCAGGATCTCGGCGCCGTTGGCGTGAATGGGG
>CAZTVU010000040.1:22133-28324 GCA_964617025.1 uncultured Planctomycetales bacterium
GTGGATGCCCGATTGCGGGGCGTGGGATTGCCCACCCAAGACCAATTCGCCACCGAGAATCTCCCAGCGGGACTTGTTGACGTTTGGGCCGCCGTCGATTGTGACCCGTGCCTCCGTACCGGTTTCCCTGTCGTCGGTGAGGATGCCGATGAACCCGCGGGAACTGGTCGCCCACCCGCTTTGGCGGATCGTGAGTTCTCCTTGAGCGCCCACGATAATCGCATCGCCCGCCTCCAATCTCGATGGCGGACTGAAAACGCCGGGGGGAACGATTCCGTCGAACTGTCGGCGTCTGACATCGATCGACCCGCTGACAAGCTGCGGAGTGCCGTCGGGAGTCCACACGTTACTGATCCCGCCGATCTGAATAAACGCGTTGCTGATCACCGCCCCTCCACAGTCGCAAGTAACCGAGCCGACATACAGCGGCAGGTTTCCCGTACTCCAGGTGGATGGAGGGGGCGTGGGGGGGCCAGGCATCGTCCCGCTTGCCTCGATGATCCCCTGCAGACACTGCGCGAACGCATGAGCCGGCAACGCCGCCAATGCCGTCGCCGCCAGCACCGACGCTCTTGCGTATACCATGCGTGTGGTCATTTTGTCACGCTCCTTGTCGAACCACAGACTCAAGAAACGCCTCTGCAGTCCCTCACCCACGCAGCGGCGGACGCCCGACCGCCGTATCTGTACGTTGAACGTATGACGCTCCGCACCTCGACGGCCGGTTCGGGCCGTTGAAACACGCCTGAAACGCCTGAAAGTCCAACAGATCCACGTCGTTGTCGCCGTCGGCATCGGAGCCGGCGCACCCGGCGGCGGCGGGCGGCCGGTTCGGCCCGTTGAAACAGGCCTGGAATGCCTGGAAGTCGGTCAGGTCCACGTCGCCGTCGCGGTCGGCGTCCGCGGGGATGGGGGTACCCAGGATGGCGGCGGTGCTGACGGCACTGCCGCACGCGTTGGAGACGACGCAGGCATACGAGCCCGCATCGGCGGCGCCGACCGAGTCGATCGTCAGGGTGGCCGTGGTCGCCCCGGCGATCGTCCCGCCGCCGGCCGCCGGCCCGTCGGCGAGGTCCTGCCCGCTTCTCTGCCACCGGTAGCTCAGCGTCCCGTGGCCGACCGCGTACACCTGGAAGATTGCACTGCCGCCCGGTGTAAGCGCCTGATCCTGCGGCGATCGGTCGAACACGATGCGGTCGAGGTATCGGTACTCCCACGTCTCGAACGGGCCGTCATAGGCGCCGTAGTACTGCCAGAGCACGGACACCATCGCCCGGCGATGCGAGTCATACGCCATCCCCTCCGGCATTGACGTGAACAACGGCGGGCTTTCCGGCGGGCCGGGCGTCAGAAGCGTCGCCCAACCGGTGCCGGTGTGGTAGTAGCTGTTGGTGTAGTACGAGATCGAGCCGAAGTTGCCGCCGAAGATGACGAGGCGACGGCGCGTGTCGTCGTACGCCATGTTGGTGAAGGGGAGACGTACCGTCTGCGGGGGATCCTGCACCCAGGCGGCGCCGTACCAGCGGGCGCTGGCGACAAGGGCCGAGTACCCGCCGTCCGCGTAGTAGTGCACGGTTTGGCCACGATATCGGTCGTAGCCGACGGCCCCGCCGTAGCCGGCCGGGAACCCGTTGTTCGCCTGCACGAGCGCCCACTGATTCGTGTCCGGATCGTATTCGTACGTCTCGCTGTTCTGCGACGTGCTCGAGAGGTTGCGGACCATCACCAGCTTCTTCCGCACGCTGTCATACGCGATCTCGGGCGTGGATGTCGGATACGGCGAACCGTAGGCGGGCAGCGTATTGTTCAGCAGCGTCCAATCATTGCCGTCGTAGGCCCACAGGTCCGCCAGAAACCCCGCGATCGGCGGCAACTCGCCGCCCTGCCCGCCCCAGAGGTAGATTCGCTTCCGGTCGCTGTCGTAGCACATCTTGTGGTTGCTTCGCTTGCCGGGCGTGTTGGCCGGGTGCTTCTCCGTCCACGTCACGCCGTCCCATTCCCAGGTATCCTTGACGTACCCGAAGGGGCCGTAACCGCCGTACAGCACGGCGACGCGGCGGTTGGAATCGTATGCGAACCCCGACCACCCGCGCTTCACCGGCTTGTCCGTCACGCGCTGCGCCCAGAACGGCGTCGGCAGCGTGAGCGCGGCGGCATCGCTTGGGATGGGCCCGCAGCGGTCGGTCACAACGCACACGTACGCGCCTTCATCCTCGTAGCGCAACTCATTCACCGTCAGCATGGAGGTGTTCGCGCCGGTGATCCGGCCGTCGTCCACGCGATTCTCGCCGTTCAACTGCCACTGGTAGCTCAGATCCCCCGCACCGCGAGCCACCACGGCAAAGCTCGCGCTCTCGCACGGGTTTCTCGTGAGCGGCGCGGGATGCTGGTCGAACGACACGCCGACCTGGAGACGGCCGACGTTGCTGGGGACCGCGCCGCACGGATTCCGGACGGCGACGCGGTAGTCGCCCGTGTCCGATCGTTGAATGTTGATGAAGTCGAACCCGTCACCGGGCGACACGACGCGGCCGGGCACATCGGTCCACACGCCGCCCTCCAGCCGCTGGAGGTGAAGCGTGATCGGCCCGGCCCCGGACACCACGGGCGGGATGATGATCGTGTTCTCGCCCGGGCACTTGGGGCCCGGGTAGAATGCCGGCGATTCGATCGTCGGGACGGTAATCACCTCCAGCGTGGCGGGGTTGCTCGTGGTCGCCTTGCACAGGCCGATCACGGTGCACGTATACTGGCCGGTGTCGGCAGGGGCGACCGACGCGATGGTGTAGTTGTAGAACGTCGCCCCGACGATCGGCGTGCCGTTCTTGTTCCACTGGTACTCGGCCACGCCGACGTCGTTGACGCCGACGCTGAACGTGACCGGCCGGCCGAGGCAGATGGTCTGCGACTGGGGATGGCCGGTGATGCCCGGCGTGGGGCAGTCGCGCGTGATCTGTGCCCAGAGGACGGCCCATCGGTCGACGCCCAGCGACGGAAGGTCCGCGTACTCCTGCAGCGTCCAGAAGGTCTTGTCATCCAACGGGTCCACAACCGTCGCCGAGTAATCGCCCCAACGGTTGCGGGAGTCGGACGCCGACGTCTTGACGTACTTGGCGCGGCCGTCGCGGTAGTACTGCGTCGAACTGGTGGCGCCAGGCGCGTCCCCCGCCAGCCGGGTGACATAGCAGGCCGAAGGGTAGATGGCGGGGCTGGTCGATGTAAAGCCGATACAGGCGTCGTTGCCGCAGTTGACGCCGATACTGGGGTAGATGTAGTGGGCGTTCGGGCCGCCGCTCTGGATGATGCCCGATTGAACGATCGGGTTGGGTAGCGAGGGCTGCAGCTCGTACCAGAAGATCGCGTTGCGGTCGGGCGTATCGGCGGGATACCCCCCGGAGTGGACCGCCCAGAGACGGCCGTTGCGGTAGACCACGTTGCAAATCCGCGTGTCGCCGGCGTCGAGGCCGGTGGCGGCGTCGCGCTGCGCCGCGGCCGGCATCGTGTTCGAGAAGCGGTTCTGGACGGGGAAGAAGCCGGCCTTGACGGTGCCCGATCCCGGCACGGCGGACCACTGGGGCGCTGCGGCCGTCCCGGTGATCCGCGACATCCGCAGCCAATTCGTGTTGCCGTTGGGATCGCCGGTCCAGCCGGAGGAATCCAGGATGTGGAGGTCCGCGACGCCCGGCTCCAGGCACACGGCCGGTTGAAGCGTGAAACCGCCGTCCGGGTCGAATCCGACATCAAACTCCGTGAAGCCCGTGGTCCCGCCGGCCAGCAGTTCCGGCTTGTTGATGACCCACATCTTGGGTGCTCGGTCCGGCGGGGGCGTCACGCCGGGCACTGCGAACGTGTTGAACGTGACGGCGACCCATTTGTCGTTCATCCCGACGCAAGGGAAGTCGACCCAGCGGGTATTCGCGCCGTCGCCGTCAAAGTGGTACGAGGTCCACGCGCCGGTAGGGTCGTTTGTTGCGGAGATGATGATCTCCCAGTCCGAGGCCGCCGATCTCCTGTTACCGAGGCAGACGGCGATCCAACGGCCCGAGAGGTTGTCGTAGTAGATCTTGGGGTCGAACGGGCCGTTCAGCCCGGCCCAGAACGTTCCCAGGCCCACGGTGGAGTATGTCACCACGCCGTTGCGGTTGTGGATGCGGACCTGCGTGTTGAGCATGGTCATGACGTGCCGTGGCCCGACCGCGCCCATCGTGTCGGGCGGCCAGGCGGAATTGTCGTCGCCCAGCCCCAGGAAACCGAACGCCCCGGAGTGGGACGGCAGGGCAGGGAACCCCGGGCAGAGCGCCTGCGGCTCGGGCCGCGGCCCCCGGTCCTCGGCCGCCGCAACCGGCTCGCGGAGCGAAGGGCTCGGCACTTTGCGGGTCTGCACACGGCCGTGATCGGGGGCCTCGCGTGGGGCTGCCATGCCCGCGTCTCCCGCGACTGCGCGCCCCTGATCCACCAGCTCCTGCCAGGTGAACCGTCGCGACGGCTCCACCTGCCGTGGAGCCTGTCCCCATGCGGGCCCTATCAGGACCAGGGCAGCCAGACCGCTGATCGCGAAGCGAATCATCCGTCGTGTGCGCGGCATTCCATCGACCTCCCAAACCGGGCTGTCACCGGCCCAGTGGGCATGTCTTCCAGAACCGAACGATGGCGGATTGGCACTAACGAGGCAGGATGCGCCAGCCTCTCGCCGCCTCACGCAGGCAGAACGCCGAGGGCTTCGGAATCGGCGCGCCGACTTTCTGTCGATTATAGCGCGCGAAGCTGGAAAGGCGCGCAAAATCGCTTTCGGCCGGGTATCTTCGGGGATGTTGATGCCTGTCGGCGACAGCGATTGTCGCTCCTGCGGTCGGCCACCGAAGGCACGGCCGGCTCACTCCCCAGGCTGCGGTTTTCGGGGCCGGACGCTACAATCCCCGTCTCTCATGGCGGCCGAACGGATAATCGAGGAGTGCATGCTCGCGGACATGCTTCGCTACCTGCCGGCGGCGGCCCTGACGCCGTCGCAGCCCGTCCTCCGCCCCGGCGAGCGGATGCTCGCGATTGGCGACAGCATCACCGAGGCGGGCGGGTACCTCCGCATGATCGACGCCGTACTCGCCCGACAATATCCGCACCTGCGCCTGCCGCCGATCCGCAACGCCGGCATCGGCGGCAACCGCTCCGGCGATTTGCGCCGGCGTTTTCACGCGGATGTCCTCGCCCATCGCCCCGACCGCGTGCTGATCAACGTCGGCGTCAATGATGTGTGGCACAATCTCGGCCTGCCGAACGACGACGGCATCCTCGCGGGCTACCGGGCCGACCTGGACGCGATGGTCCGGCAGGCGCTCGGGCAGGGCGCTGCGGTCCTGCTGCTGTCGCCCACGGTCATCGAGGAGCGGCCCGAGTCGCCCGGCAACCGCCGGCTGACGCGATGCGTCGCGGCGATGCGCGACGTCGCGGCGGAAAACGGCTGCGACTTCTGCGACCTGCACGGGCTGTTCCTGGCCGCCCTGGCGGCAAACCCGAAGCCACAGAACTGGCTGACGACCGACGGCGTGCACATGCGGCCTCGCGGTGATGCGGTGATGGCGATCGGCGTGCTGCGCTCGCTCGGTGTGCCGGACGACCGCATCGCCGCGTGCGGCGTTTCGTGAGACGACCGCCGAACGCGCTCTGTCACCGGGTCAAAGGGGCGGGGCAACACGGTTCCGGGGCGATGAACGCCGGTCAGTGCGGTCCTGCATCCCCGGCCGTCTTCACGCCTGTCACTTTTGCGAAACCGATGCGATCGGATGCCGAAGACGCGCGGACGGAGCCGCTCTTCTTGAGACTGTAGCTCACCGTTGCACGCCGCACCGCTGGAAAGCGGAAAAACGAGAAAGCGGGAAATCCCGGTGCAGCCTCCGGCCGCAGCCGAAAGATGCACGCGTCTTGCGCCCCGGTTACGCTGGAGGATCCTGCCCCGACCGTGACTCGGGGAGGGATCGCCCCGCCCGGCTTGTCCGGCGCGGCCCGCGCGTTTTGGAGTGCGGCGGCGTTGCCGCCGCTTTTCCTACGGCGCGCCAAGACGCGCCGGCGTGCGGCAGACCGTCCGAGCCAAAGCGGTGGCGTTGCCACCGCAGTCCACAAGCGCCGGCGGACGATGATTGGCGCAAGGCAGTCGGCCGGCGAAGGGGTGAAGCAAAAGGCCGGCGAGGGCGCCTTGA
>CAZTVU010000041.1:0-26422 GCA_964617025.1 uncultured Planctomycetales bacterium
GAGCTCCGTGCCCGGCGGCCCATGCAGCGGGGGTCCACGGACGACCTCGACGCCCGCATCGACAAGGCCCGGCAGGGGTGTGACTTCTGCGACCCGCTTCGCATGACCACCGCCGACACCTGGGGGCGCATCACCGGGCAATGGTCGGTCAGCGCGGCGAACGCCAGTATGTATGATGCGCACCACGGGATGGTCGTCTGCGCCGAGCATCACCCGCATCGCTTCGGCCGCGACGAGCTGCGCGACTACGTCGACGTCGCCATGCGGTGGCTTCGTCGCACGGCCGACGAGGACCCGTCCCTCCGGTTTCCGTTCCTCATGTGGAACTGCCTGGAAAAGGCCGGCGCTTCACAGCCGCACGGCCACCTCCAGATGCTCCTCGCGCGCGATCGCCCCTATGCCCGCCAGGCGTGGATGATGCAGGTGGCCGGCGAGTACGAGCGGCGAACCGGACGCGAGTACTGGGAGGATTGGGTCGACGCGCACGAGTCCCTCGGCCTTGTGCGCCGCCGGGGCGCGGCCCAGTGCGTCGCCTCCATCACGCCGATCAAGGAGAAGGAGACTTTTGTCGTCGGGGGGCTGGCGGTGGATGACGACTTCGTCGACGCCCTCGCCCACGTTCTGCGGTGCTTCATCGACCGCCTCGGCGTGCTCAGCTTCAACGTGGCCGTCTACCTGCCGCCCCTGGACGCCGATCCGGCCTACGATCTCCCGGTGATCGCCCGCTGCGTCGATCGCGGCGATCCCCTGCGTCCGACCGTGGACATCGGCGCGATGGAGCTCTACGGCACCCCGGTGGTCGCCTCGGATCCGTACCGCGTCATCGAGGGGATGGATTGAGCCATGCTGCTGGGCCTCGACATCGGGACGACGAACATCAAGGCGCTTCTGGTGCGCGACGACGGCTCGATCGCCGCGCGCGGCTCCGTCCCCGTCACGTTGCGGCATGTGGCCGACGGCGGCGTCGAGCAGAGCATCGAGGAGATCTGGCGGGCGACGCTCAGCGCGATCTGGCTCGCCGGCCGTGACGGCGATCTGGCCGCCGTCCGCGCCGTCGGCGTCTCCAGCCAGGGCGGCGCGATCCAGCTTCGCGGGCCGGGCGGCCGCTGCGCCGGGCCGGTCATCAGTTGGATGGATCCGCGCGGGGCCCCGTTCGACGAGGAGTTCGGCCGCGCCCACGATGCGACATGGCTCGTTCCGCGGATCGGGCACGGGCGCAGCGGCATGGTCATCGGCCAGACGCTCCGACTGCGGCGGGAGGCGGCGGATGTGCTGGCGCCGCCGGCTGCGATGGGCTTCGTCGGCGACGAGATCGTCCGGCGCCTCTGTGGGCGGCCCGCCCACGACGGCTCCTCGCTGAGCATCTGCTGCCTCTACAACCCCGCGACGCGCCGGGCGGACCCCGATGTCCTTGCGGCGATCGGCGTGCGGCCCGACCAGCTCCCGGAGCTTCTTCCCGCGCACGAGCCGGCGGGGGCCCTGAACGAGGACGCCGCCCGGCAGGTCCAGCTCCCGGTGGGGATTCCGGTCGGACCGGCCGTCCACGACCAGTATGCGGCGGCCCTCGGCTGCGGCGCGATCGACGCCGGCGACGTGATGTTCGGTGCGGGCACCGCCTGGGTCCTGCTGGCCATCGGCGATCGCCTCCTGCCGCCGGTCGTGCCCGAGGCATGGGTCTGCAATCACGTCGTGCCCGATCGGTGGGGCCAGTTGCTCTCGCTGGTCGTCGGCGGCTCGGCGTTTCGCTGGGCCGTCGATCTCGTCGGCGCCGGCGAGCGCCCTCCGGAGAAGATCGACGAGATGATGGAGTCCGTGCCGGCGGGTTGCGACGGGCTGCGGTTGTGGCCGTTTCTCGACGGCCTGGGCGGCGCGAACCGTCCGACGGGCGGGAGCCTGCGGAACGTGCGGCTGTCGCACGGTCCGGCGCACCTGCTGCGGGCGACCGTGGAGGGCCTCTGCTTCGAGCTGGCGCGCCAGCTCGGGTGGCTCGAGCGGGCGGGCTGCCCGGCCCGCCGCCTGATCCTCTGCGGGGGCGCCGCCCGAAGCCGCGTCACGCCGCGGATCGTCGCCGGCGTGACCGGCCGCCCCGTCACCATCCCCGAGCAGACCGATATCAGCGCCCTCGGCGCTGCGATCCTCGCGCGATCGCTCGTCGATCGGGACACGCCCATCGCCGATCTGTCCCGTGCCATGTCCGGCCGGGCCCGGGTGGTCGACCCCGACGATGCGCATGCGGCGTACGCCGAAATGGCCCGTGCCTACGAGGCCGCGATCGCCGCGCAATAGGCCGTTCTCTCACTTACACGGGCCGCTCCGAAGGGGCGTAGGATCGTAGCCACGGGTGAAGCGAAGCGAAACCCGCGGGGATCGGCAGCGCCGTGCGGTTTACGCGACGGCGTGCGACCTGCTACAATGGCATCGGCGCAACCAGTAGAGGAGAAATCCGAATGAGCATGCCGCAACCTGGCACCTGGATCCGAGCGTTGGCGATGGTGACGGCTCCCCTCCTGCTCTGCTCGTGCGGGAGCGTGACCGTCTCGAGGGGGGGCAAGATCAGCATCGGCGAGAAACGGGAATCGCACATGGGCATCGAGAAGAAGTCCTTCGGCACGGCCGACGGCAAGCCGGTCGATCTGTACACGCTCACGAACGCCGGCGGCATGCGCGCCGACATCACCAACTACGGCGCGATCGTCGTGCGGCTCTACGTCCCCGACCGCGCGGGCCGGCTCGCCGACGTCGTCCTCGGCTACGACACGCTCGCCGAATACATCAAGGACACGCCGTACTTCGGGGCGATCGTCGGGCGCTACGGCAACCGCATCGCCAAGGGCCGCTTCACGCTCGACGGCACCGAGTACACGCTCGCCACCAACAACTTCGGCAACCACCTGCACGGCGGAAACAAGGGCTTCGACAAGGTCGTCTGGGACGCCGAGCCCTTCCGGACCGCCGACGCCGTCGGGCTCAAGCTCACCTACCTGAGCCAGGACGGCGAGGAGGGCTACCCCGGCAATCTCACCTGCACGGTTCGCTACTCGGTCACCAACGCCAACGAGCTGCGGATCGACTACGACGCCCGGACCGACAAGGCCACGCCCGTCAACCTCACGCACCACGGGTACTGGTGCCTCGCCGGCCAGGGCGAGCGCGACATCCTCGACCATGTGCTGATGATCAACGCCGATCGGTTCCTTCCGGTCGATGCGACGCTCATCCCGACGGGCGAGCGGCGGCCGGTCAAGGGCACGCCGATGGACTTCACCACGCCGACGCCGATCGGCGCCCGCGTGAACCAGGACGACGAGCAGCTCAGGTTCGGCAAGGGCTATGACCATTGCTGGGTCCTGAACAAACCCGCGCCCGGCGAGATGACGCTGGCGGCCGAGGTCTATGAGCCGACGACCGGCCGCGTGATGCAGGTCTGGACGAGCGAGCCGGCAATCCAGTTCTATTGCGGCAACTTCCTCGACGGCAGCAACGTCGGCAAGGGCGGCAAGGTCTACAAGCACCGCTACGGATTCTGCCTGGAATCGGAGCACTATCCCGATTCGCCGAATCAGCCGGCGTTTCCGTCGACGATCCTGCGCCCGGGCCAGGCGTATCAGACGGCGACGGTGTACCGGTTCAGCACGCGGTAACCCGTTGCAGCCGGCGCGGGAGTCCCGTACGTAAACGGAACTTGCCGCGTCTTTTGCGGCAGGGGTGAACTGTCAAGGTCGGTCCGGAAGGATCGACCTTGGCAGCGTTTATCGCCCCGACCCACTTTACCGCAATCGACCGAGGTGACCCGTGACCGATCTCGTCGCTTCCCCGTTGAGCCGCGTCGGTCGGCTGATCATCGGGTTGATGCCCTTGTGTGCCGGTGTTCCGGCCGCCGTGGCCGACCAGGCGATCCAGTGGCGCAACGACCACCTGAGCGTCGCCTGGGCGCCGGGCAGTCCCACGCTGACGCTGGTCAACGCGAAGACCGGCGCGATCCTCGCCATCCCCGTCGGCCTCGATGCGATCGACCTCGACACCGGCCGGCTCACGGGCTTGGGGGGCGTTCCGGCCATGCCGGCGATCACGCGCCCGCCTGGCGGCCAGGTGTGGACCTTCGCCTCGCCCGAGGTCGCCGTGCCGAACACGCCGCTCCGCCTTCGCTGCACGACGGCCTTCGAGCTCAGCGTCGACAGGTCCTGGATCCGCAAAAACGCCCGCATCGAGTTCGCCGGCGACGGCGGGCCGGTGCTGCTTCGGGAGGTCGTCCTGGACGCGCTCGACCTCAAGGGCCGGTCGCCCCGGCAGCCCTTCGACGGTTGGCAGAGCTACCCCGTCCTGTGCGAGTCGTTCTTCTGCGGCGTGGAGTTTCCGGCGGGGCAGGCCGTCGTCAGCGGCGATACCGCCCGCCTGAGTTGTCGGCCGGGCGACCGGCTGACGTGCCGCGACCGCTATGACTGCTGGCCCGCCGTCTACGGCGTCTCGGACAAGGGCGAGAGCCGCGCGGCCTTCGAGGCGTACATCGAATCGCTGCGGCCGCGCTCGGGGGCGCTTCATATCCAGTACAACAGTTGGTGGTCGGCCCCGTTCCCGTTCACGGAGCGGCACATGCTCGACATTATCGACGTGTTCCGCGACGCCTTCTTCCGGCCGTACGGCGGACGACTCGACAGCTTCTGCCTCGACCTGGGCTGGGCCGACGCGCAGGCCATTTGGAAGCTGGATGTGACCAATTTCCCGCAGGGGTTCGCCCCGCTGACCCGCGCCCTCGATGCGAGCGGGGCGCGGCTGGCCCTGTGGGTCTCGCCGAGCAGTTGCTACCCGTGCCCCGGGGCGCTCGACAGCCACTGGGCCTGGCGCAGCGGCTACGAGACGTTCGCGCGCGGCGACATGCGACACACCTGCCTCGCCGGCCGGCGCTATCCGCAGGCCTTCAAGGAGTCGCTCGTCGACCTGGCGCGACGGTACCGCATCGCCCACTACAAGTTCGACGGCTACATTGCCACCTGCCCCGAGTCGGACCACGGCCACGAACCCGGCGAGCTTTCCGCCGATCGGATGGCTCGCGGCATCGTCGACGTCTTCCAGGCCCTGCGGACCGTCAGCCCCGACATCTGGCTCGAGCCGACCTGCTTCGGCTTCCGCCCGAGCCCCTGGTGGTTGATGTACGTCAACTCGGTGATCGGCACGTTCGGCGACGACGCCCCGATCGGCCGCGTCCCGTGCCCCGTCTTCCGCGACGCCTACACGACCGCCCGCGATTACTTCAACCTCCAGGGCGCCCTCGACATCCTTGCCCCCGCCGCCGCGCAGGAGGTCCTCGGCATCATCCACCAGACGCCCGAGCCGCTCCAGAACGATGCCGTCACCGTCGTGCTCCGCGGCCATGCGTTCATCCCGCTCTACGTCAACCCGAAGTACATGGACGTCCGGCGCTGGCGCTTCCTGGCGAACCTGTGCACCTGGGCGCGAAACAACGCCGACCTCCTCGGCCCCACCCGCGCCCTGTTCTTCGGCGGCTGGGCGGATGAGAAAAAGGCCCGCGACTGGAACGTCCTGCCGCGCGACCCGTACGGCTATGCCCACTTCCGCGACAACGCCGGGCTGATCCTCCTGCGAAACCCCTGGATCCGCCCCACCCGCGTCGACCTGACGCTCGATGCCTCCGTCGGGGCCACGCGGGCGCTGGCGGGTGCGCCGCTGGCGTCGCTGTACCCGCGATACGGCCGGATGCCCGGCAGCGTGTCGTACGGCGACCGCCTCCCGGTCAAGCTCGGCCCGTACGAAACGAAGCTCCTGGCGATCGGCCGCACGGCCGATGCCCCGCCACTGGCTCCCGAGCTGCGGCTGCCGGCCCTCCGCGGCATCGAGCCGCAGATCGCCCCGGCGCGGGACCGGCTGCACCTCGCCTTTGAAGCGCCCGGCGGCGTGGCCGGCCGGCAGCTCTGCATCCTGAACGAGTCGGGCAAGGCGTTCGAGCCGCCCGATTGCCGGATTCGCGTGAACGGCTCCCTGGTCGCCGCCGAGGCGCGGAACTCGGACGGCTGGCGGGCCTCCGGCATGCCGGTGGTCGAATACTGGGTGTGGCAGCTCGCGGACCTGCCGCCGGGGCCGGCGCGGGTCGAGGTCGACATCGAGGCCCAGGACGCCGCCCGCGTCTCGGCGTGGCTGGTGCTCAAGGAGTCCGTGGCCGACGATCCGAAGACGAGCGGCCCGATCCCGCCGCCGGAGGAGCGCTATCTCGACGCGGCCGAGGTGGTGCCCCCGGTCGATCTTCGCTGGATCGCGGCGGACGCCGAGAATGTCGCGCTCGCATCGCAGGGGGCGAAGGCCACCGCATCATCCGTCTGGGCGGACGAATACGAGCCGGGCAAGGCGATCGACGGCAACGCGGAGACCCGCTGGAACAGCGCCGCCGGCGACGTCAACGGGGCCTGGCTGGCTGTCGACTTCGGCCGGCCCCGGCGGATTCAGTCCGTTCGCTTTACCGAGGCGGGCGGCGGCCGGATCACGCGATACGCCGTTCAGCAATGGAAGGGCGACGCGTGGGTTGACCTCGTGACGGCGGAAAAGACCGCGAACCGCACGACGGTCCGATGTCGCTTCGAGCCGATCGAGACGACGCGTATTCGGCTGCTGGTCGTCGCCGCCACCGAGGTGCCGACGATCTACGACCTCGAGGCACGTTGATTGCCGCGCGCGGAAGGCCGGGGGCGAATGGGCGGCCGGCGTGCGGAGGAAACGATGAATGCGGAACGATGAACAGGGGTCGGTTCGGGTTCATCGTTGCGCGTGGGTCATAGCCTGCGGGACAATGGCCGCAGGTTGTGTTGGCAACCCCAGTCTGGCGCCTGGGGCTCGGTCTGGGTCCGTCGTTCTGAGGACATCCCCGATTCCTTGTTCAGCCGGCAAGGTTTTGCGAAGACGATGCGTTCGCGTTCGGGCGCTTGCGGTGATCCGCGTGGCGCGATCCATCATTCGTCGGAGCGCGTGGACTGCGGTGGCGACGCCACCGCGTTGGCTTGGGCGGTTTCCGGTGCGCCGGGACTTCACCGCGCGCCGCAGGAAAAGCGGCGGCGTTGCCGCCGCACTCCAGACTGCGGGGGTCGCGCCGTGCAGGACGGGCGGGGCGACCGCCGCTCGATCAAGGTCGGGGCGGAGTCTTCCCGCGCAACCGGCGAGCGAGGCGTGCATCCTGTGGTTGCGGCCGGAGGCTGCGCGGAGCTTCTTGGGTTTTCCGCGTTCTCGCTTTGCCGTCGTTGCACCATGCAACGACGGAGTACGGCTTCGCGGTCGCCGTTCCGGCGTCTTTCTGTGTTTTTCACTTTTCCACTTTCTCCTTTTTCGCTTCGCGCCGGCCGCTTGCACGTTCGCCGGGTCGGCTGTGAAATGACCGCCTGCGAGGAGGTGACCGCATGATTGCGCGATCGGCTCTCCTGCTGGGGTTCCTGGCGTGCGGCGCGGCGGCGCAGGCGGCCGAGCCGAAGCGGCCGAACATCGTCATCATCATGGCCGACGACCTCGGCTTTTCCGACATCGGCTGCTACGGCTCGGAGATCGCCACGCCCAATCTCGACCGGCTCGCCGCCGGCGGCCTGCGCTTCACGCAGTTCTACAACACCGCCCGCTGCTGCCCGACCCGCGCGTCGCTGCTGACCGGCCTCTACCCGCATCAGGCCGGCGTCGGTCACATGGTCGAGGGCCGCGGCACGCCCGCGTACCAGGGCTACCTCAACGACCGGTGCGTCACGATCGCCGAGGTCCTCCGGCGGGGCGGGTACCGCACGCTCATGGTCGGCAAGTGGCACGTCGGCGAGAACCGCCCGCACTGGCCCTGCGACCGCGGCTTCGACGAGTACTTCGGCCTCATCAGCGGCGGCACCAACTACTTCCGCCTCGACCCCACCCGCAGGATGGCCCGCAACAACACGCCGTACGTGCCCGCCGGCGACCGCTTCTACGTCACCGACGCCTTCGGCGACGAGGCCGCGGCCTTCCTCGACGCACACGGCCGCAAGCCGGAGCCGTTCTTCCTGTACCTCGCGTTCACCGCGCCGCACTGGCCGCTGCACGCCTGGCCCGAGGACATCGCCCGGTATCGCGGGAAGTACCGCATCGGGTGGGACGCCCTCCGCGAGCGCCGGCACAAGCGGCAGGTCGAGCTGGGCATCGTCGATGCAAAGTGGCCCCTCACGCCGCGCGATCCCGAGGCCCCGGCCTGGGACGACGTGAAGGACCGGGACGACTGCGACCTGCGGATGGCCGTCTACGCCGCACAGATCGACCGCATGGACCGGAACGTCGGCAAGGTCCTCTCAAAGCTCCGCGAGCTGGGCGTCGAGCGGGACACGCTCGTGCTCTTCCTCTCCGACAACGGCGGCTGCGCCGAGCCCGTCAACCGCGGCACATCCGGGGCCCCGGCGGGCGATCGCGAGTCGTTCCTCAGCTACGGTCTGCCCTGGGCCAACGCGAGCAACACGCCGTTTCGCCTCTACAAGCACTGGGTACACGAGGGCGGCATCGCGACGCCGTTGATCGCGCACTGGCCGGCGGTGATTCAGCGCCGAGGCGAGATCACGCCGGCGGTGGGCCACGTCATCGACCTGATGGCGACATGCCTCGACGCGGCCGGCGTCGAATATCCGCGGGAGCACGACGGCCGCCCCGTCATGCCGCTCGAGGGCAAGAGCCTCGTTCCGATCTTCCGCACCGGGACCCGTACGGAACACGAGGCGATCTACTGGGAACACGAGGGCAACCGCGCTGTCCGCGAGGGCCGGTGGAAGCTCGTGTCGAGGCACCCCGGGCCGTGGGAGCTGTATGACCTCGGCGCGGACCGGACGGAGCTGAACAACCTCGCCGCCGCCCACCCCGACCGCGTGAAGGCGATGGCGGAGAAGTACGCCCGCTGGGCCGAGCGCGTGGGCGTGATGCCCTGGGACAAGCCGCGCCCCCGGAGCCGGCCCGCCGCCGAGAAGCCCCGCAAGGGCGGTGCGAGCTCACGCGAGGCCGGACGCGCTGACCGCGCACGGTGATTTCACCCATGCCCATCGATCCCCCCGATCGCGACGAACGGCGGACGAACGGCGAAAGGGACGGCCCCGGCCCGGTGGCCGAGTCCGGCGACGTCCCCCCGTTGCCCGAGACCGCCACGGCCGAGGAGAAGGAGCTGTACTGGTATCGGCACGTCTATCAGGGGGACCACGTCCCGCAGCTCACGCTCCGCGCGGTCCTCATGGGCGGCATCCTCGGCATGTTCATGTCCGTCTCGAACCTCTACACCACGCTCAAGCTCGGCTGGGCGTTCGGCGTGGCGATCACCGCGTGCGTCCTCTCCTTCGTCATTTGGAACACGCTCCGCGCGCTGTCCGGCGGACGCCTGACGCCGATGACCATCCTCGAGAACAACTGCATGCAGTCGACGGCCTCGGCGGCCGGCATGTCCACCGGCGGCACCGTCGCCGTCGCCTTCGGGGCGATGCTGCTGATCACCGGCCACCACGTGAGCTGGTACGTCCTGGTGCCCTACACGTTCCTGACGGCCGCGCTCGGCGTCTTCCTCGCCATCCCCATGAAGCGGCAGATGATCAACATCGAGCAGCTCCGGTTTCCCAGCGGCATCGTCGCGGCCGAGACGCTCCGCAGCCTGCACAGCCGCGGCGGCGAGGCGCTCCGCAAGGCCTATTCCCTGCTGGCGGCCCTGGGCGTCGGGGCGATCGTCGGCCTCTTTCGGGCGCCCACGGGCGCCCTCAAGCTGCTCGATCGCCTCTATCAGCACGCCCATATCCCCGAGCTGCTGCCGTTCGGCGGGCCGCTGAACCCGATCCCCGGCGGGTCGATGCAGGGCCTGGGCTTCGAGCCGGGCACGCTGATGATCGCCGCCGGCATGTTCGTCGGCCTCCGGGTGTCGCTGTCGATGCTGGCCGGCTCGATCCTGCTCTACTACGGCGTGGCGCCGTGGTTGCTGGCCTGCGACCGGGCGATGGCGGGCACGGTGGGGTACGTGCCGTCGTTCGCCCTCGCGCCGGACGGGCACTTCAACCCGCTGCGGTGGGCGCTGTGGGGCGGGACGTCCCTCATGCTGTTCTCGAGCCTTACGTCGGTCGCCGTGCAGTGGCGGACGATGGCCCGCGCGTTCACCCTCTTCCGCAGGGGCGGCGGCGCGGGCGGAGGCGCGCCCGACGTGATGGCCCGCATCGAGGTCCCGGTCTCGTGGCTCGTCGTGGGCCTCGTGCCCGTCAGCATCGGGCTGATCGCCGTGAACTACCTCGCGTTTCACATGTCCGTCCGGCTGGGGTTCATCTCCGGGGTGCTGTCGCTGGTGGTCTCGCTGGTCTGCTGCCGCGCGACGGGCGAGACGGACACCACGCCGATCGGCGCGATGGGCAAGCTGACGCAGCTCCTCTATGCCGTGCTGGCCCGCGGCGACCGCGTGGTCAACCTGATGTCCGCGGGCGTCACCGCCGGGGCCGGCGGCAGCGCGGCCGACCTGCTGACCGACCTGAAGTCCGGCTACCTCCTCGGCGCGAACCCCCGCCGGCAGTTCCTCGCCCAGTTCTCGGGCATCTTCTTCGGCGTGGCGGCGATCGTGCCGGCGTGGTACCTGATGGTGCCCGACAAGGCGGCGCTGGAGGCCTTCAACCCGCCGGCGACGAACATGTGGCGGGCCGTGGCCGTCGCGCTGACCGAGGGCCTGCACACCGTGCCCCTGACGGCGCAGTACGCCATCGTGATCGGCGGCCTGCTGGGGATCGCCCTGCCGCTCGTGGCGACCGTGTTTCCGAAGGCGGCGCCGTTCCTCCCGTCGGCGATGGGCCTGGGCCTGGCGTGGGTCGTGCCGTTCCAGAACAGCCTGTCGTTCGCGCTCGGGGCGCTGGTCGCCTGGGCCTGGGCGCGCGTCCACAGGCGGAGTGCCGATGTGTATACCTACCCGATCGCCTCCGGCTTCATCGCCGGCGAGTCGATCGTCCTCGCCCTGATCGCCATCCTGGCGACCGTCGTGCAACTGGCCAGCTGACGCCTCGGCCTGCCCGTGTAGCACAACCGCCCCGGGGCTGTGCCCTGAAGCGCCACCCCGACACCTTCTGCTCGGCGAGTCCCAACTCGCTCCTCACGCGCAGCGACTTCGACGCGCGGGCCGTCGGGGCATCGCAGCACAGCCCACGAGGAGCAGCACCAGTGAGCCTGGCTCGGGGACGAAGGCGGTCCACAGCAGAGCGTTGTAGAACACCTGCATGTCCTGCTCATTGGAGCCACCGGCTCGGTCCTCGATGTAATGGGGGAAGTAGACGCCGCGATACGCCCCGGCGTCGTTGGCCACAATGATCCCCTCCGCCCACCACTGCTGGTAGCGGGGATTGGCGCGGGCTAGCACGGTGCCGGTACCCACTCGCCACCCGCCCGACATCGGCGTCTTGAGGTACGGCGTACCCGTCGCGTACGGGTTGGGGACGCGTACAAAGAGCGGGTGGTCCGGGACGAGCAGGTCAAAGGTGAAACCGTTGCGCCACGTACTCCCGCCGAGAAACGTCGCCGACGTCAGGCCCACGAGCGGCGCCAGGTCGAAGAGTTTTCGGCTGCTGTCGAACCCGAAGTCGTCGTAGGATACGATCAGCCCGTGCCCCGCTCGCACGTAGCTCACGACGGCGTCGATCTCCGCATCGGTGTAATGCAGGTAGCCAGAAGCGCTCAGGATCAGTACATCCGCGCCGGTCGCCGCGATGTCCGCCGGCCCCCAGCCATAGCCCGCCAGCGTCGAGTAGTTGATCTCGACGGGGACATCGCCGAACTGCATCCAGCCGGCGTTCAACTCCCGCCAGATCGTGAAGTCCAGGAACATCGTACCCTGCGACCGCACGACGGCGGCCCGAACCGGCATCAGCGCCGCCGGCGCGGACGCAACGTCGTGCAGGCCGCTGCACCAGGCCACCAGACAAGCGCCATACAATTGCCTGCGCATGTCTCGAACCTCCGGTTCTGTCCCGCGCTCCCGCCGATCGCGCCTAGTGCCGAATGTCGAACCCGATTCGGGCGACACCGGCTGCGACCTCCGCGTGCTCGGCGAAGTTGTCTCCTCCGCGGATTGCGCTCCAATCCTGGCGAAGGACGCTCGCGCTGCAGGGATGGAGGATCAGCACGTAATGGCCCGGCGTCAGGTCGGCCGTATCAATCGACCCCGTGGCGATAACGCTCGCCGACAGCCCCGCGGTCGCCTTGCCCCCCGGGGCTCCCCACGGCGGCGCGATGGCATCGCCCGCGCCTTCGATCCGACCGGGCGCAGCTAGGTTCGGCCCGCGCTGGCGCCAGATGGACGAATCGTCCGAAAGCGGTGCGGGGAGCGTCGGGGTTCGCATCCACACCTTGGCCAAGTTCCCGGTGTCGGCGTCTCGCCGGATCTCGACGTCGAAGACGTAGGCCGCCAGCCCGGCGTTCGTGCCCGTCGCGCGGACGGATACCGACCACACGACGGGCTCGCCAGCGCGGACAGCGGTGTCGGCGTGCGGGCTGGAGAGATCAAACACAACGAGGGAGCCCGTTTCGGCGCGGCCTCCGTTTTCCAGCAGCTCCTGGCACCACTGCGTGGCGCAGGCGGGAGGTCGGTTCGGCCCGTTGTAGCACGGCTGGAAGTAGTTCGAAAAGTCGGTGAGGTCGACATCGCCGTCGTCATCGTGGTCAAAGCACGAGCAGGCGAATTGAACCGCCGGGGGCGGCGACCAAGGCTGATTCGGCCCGTTGTAGCATGCCTGAAACTCGATGAAGTCTGCTAGGTCGACGTCCCGGTCGCCATCTGCGTCCTCCGGTGGACAGTGGCATTGCAGGAACTCCAGGGACAGGAACGCGGCCGTGTCAAGAAACCCGTCGCCGGTTTCAGGAGGTCCGACATCGGAGAGCACCAACTGGAGTTCGTGGAGAGCCGTACCGCCTCTGACGAAGGCGTCGCACGCCAGCGCCTGCCAGACACCCGGCGCGATTTCTTGGGCGCTGAATCCGTCATACTCGACATCGTAGCTGACGTTCCGATACTTCGCCGGATCGAGCGGGCTACCGCAGTTCTTCGGCCCGACAGCGTGGTCCTGCCCCTGCGAGATGTTGTTGTTGAGCCGGATCACCTGCTGGGCGACGTTCAGGAGGACGTTCCGTGACTGGTCGTCCTTCACGAAAGCGAAGTTGTCCCGATCGAGAAATGCTCCGAACGTGTCGGGGTAGCAGCCGAACGCCTGCTGCTGGCCCTTGTCCGCGGGCATTGGCGCGTGGGGCGCCCATTCCGGGAACTCCTCGGAGGCGAGAATGACGTGCAAGCGCACGCCGGCGATCATCGCGTCGATTCCGAAACCGAGTCGCAGTTCGATGGCGTCCTGCGAGTTCGGAGGGGTCGCGTACAACCCCCGAATGAGCGCGCTTCCGTCGAGCTCGTTCGTCGCCGTGAGTTGGAAGTCTGTCAACTGGTTCGCGCAGGTGATTGCGTCCGCACGGGCAGCCCTGGCCCGCCGGAGAATGCCGGTCGTCAGCACGACGCCGTCGGGCATGCTCAGGGTGTTGGTCCCGTCCGTGAGATTGAATGACTCATAGTACCCGATGCTCTCATTCTGGCGAATCGTCGGCGGAACTTTGCCCGGCAGTGCCGTGAAATGGACGCTGGCCTGGAGGCTTTGGGCGATCACGGCGGGCACCGGGCCGACAACAAGCCGGTCTTTGAGGACGTCCGCGTCGGTCTCCCAGAAGAGCACGAGGTCGGGCACAAACGACACATCCAGGTGAAGACGCCCACCGGTTCCCGGCGAACTCGCGTCCGCAACCTCAATCAGGATCGGCACGTCCCTTTCCACGGAAAGGCAGACGATGGGATCTCCGGGATCACTGCAGGCGATCTCCTGCAGCGAGGAACAGGACCCCTTGAAGACCGCAAGCACGGGCGCGTAGTCGGGGCTGGTCGCGCTGATGTCCATCCGCCCCCCGGACGGCGGGGTATACGCGTACCACACGCTGTGTGTCCGATTCGGATACGGGCAACTGATCGAGGGTTCCGGCTGATCGGTCGTTGCCGCGCACGTGCTTGCGTCTTCCGCGAAGGGACTCGACGCAATCGGGGTCGAGCTGTCACAATCGTCGTTGGGCAGCGCCTCGAACGTCAGATCGAATTCGAGGTGGCCGCCGGTTGCGCCGGGATAAGCGTTGCCGATTTCGATCCGCACGGGGAAGCCGCCCTGCACGGGGATGCAGGAGATTCGCATGCCGGTAATGGGGCCAGCAGGAGTAGGCGCCGCTGCATGTCACCTCCTCAAGCGATTCGCAGGCGCCCGTGAAGACCGCGAGGACCGTGGTGTAGTTGCTGCCGCAGCTGTTGATCGAAATCGAACCGCTCGCCGGCAGCGTGTACCTGTACCACAGGGTCTGACTTCGATCAGCGTATCCGCAGGTGATCGCTGGCTCGCCGGGCGTCTCTCGCGTTGCGCAGATGAATTCCAATGATGCGTGAAAGGGGGCCGAATCTATCGCAAAGGGTGTTGCGCAGCGGTCATTCGAAGGTCCCGGCGTGAAGGAGAACGTGAAGTGCAGCGACCCCCCGGAGAACCCGGCGACGCACCCAACGACGAAGAAGAGCCGTTCTCCTGCCGCTACACAACACGTCACTTCCGCGGGCTCCCAGGCCCACGGTGAGTGGCATGCAAGCTGTGTCAGGCCCTCGCAGCTACCCTTGTAGAGCCCGAGCACCGGCCACACGTCCGGGATCGAGGCCGTCGCTTGCACGAATCCGCTTTCCGACGGCAGATAGGTATACCACACGCCATGTGCGTAGGAGTCCTCATCGCAGCCCGACATGAGCGGATCGCCGTCGGACGTGGCGTCGGTAATGTCGAGGTCGTGGGCGAACGGGTTTGAGTCTATCGGGTGGGCGCCCACGCACATGTCATTGGCCGGTTGTGCCAACACGTCCCCCCCCCAGCGGGCGATCGTGAACGCGACGGCTGCGAGGGCCGTCACAGATGAGCCGAATTCTCGGGACATGCTACATTCCTTTCTCGAAGAGAGGCGTTCAACTTGCCGGAGATCTGCGCGGTCGAACAGCCCGCCGCGATGCGCGTGCTTCACAGGATGCGGACACTCCGTCGCGTTTGCCCGCAAAGGGCCCGTGCCACGGGCGGTGACTTGACTGCCGCAGACGTCGTGTAGGAGCAATGCGCGAGGAAGGGCGGCGGTGGCTGAAGGAGGGCATCGTCGTCGCCGGGGGGCGATCGCGCAATTCCCACAATGCCCGCCCAGCGCCTTCTTCCGCGGACCTACGGCGTCGCGGCAGGTTTCGATGATCAACCAACGCGTTGACCTGTCGGGCGCACGCGCACCGCATGCCTATATCCTACCGCTCCCGACGAAGTGAATGCAAGGGTGTGGCCGAGAATAAGTTTGCACGGAATCGCGATCGTGGTGAGTGGTTCGTAACCCACGAGTTGGCGTCGGCGCATGCTCCGGGCGGTTGCAGCCGCTCCGGCGACATCATTTCTGCCGTCGGCGATAGGCCTGGGCCTGGGCGCGCGTCCACAGGCGGAGTGCCGATGTGTATACCTACCCGATCGCCTCCGGCTTCATCGCCGGCGAGTCGATCGTCCTCGCCCTGATCGCCGTCCTGGCGACCGTCATTCAACTGGCCGGGGGCGTTTCCTCGATTCAGGCGCCGTCGTGACGGGCGCGAACAATCATCCTGACACCTTTTCTCGGAAGAGGCGAAGCTCGCGCTTCTGCGTCTCTGTCACGAAGCCGTCGCACATGTAGTCCTCCCAGAGCACACCGGGGAGGTGCCCCTCCTCGTACTGGATCCGCCAGACGGGAAACGCCGCCTGAAGGACGTGCATCATCACCGCCCGCTTCGGGGCCGGAAGGTTGTAGTGCATCTCGAACGGCCGGCCGTAGTCGTCGTTCAGCACCATATCCCGCGCCGTGCAGAACTGTGGCAGATAGATGCCCCGGATGCCCATCGCCCGGAGCTCCCGCAGCAGAAGCCGCCACTCGCTTTCCGTGTAGGGCATCGTCGTGTAGTCGCTGTGGTACTTGAACACCTTCCGCCGCCGAAGGACCTCGGCGACCAGCGCGTTGCGCCGCTGCGAGTAGTACACGTGGCGCAGGTGGGCGGTGTCGCTGTCCCGGCCCACCGCCACGGGGATGCACGCGCCCTCCGTCCGCAGGTTGATCTGCGCGGCCGGGATCACCGCGCGGAGCCGCTCCAGGATCCTCTCGTACACGTCGCAGCGAAGCTCCGTGCGGAAGACGTCCCAGTCGTCCACCGCGGGCGACCAGTCGTGAAACGGGTTCTTGCGGTCCGTGTATTCCGGCCGGATCCGCGACAGGTCGTTCCCGAAGACGGTGCCGCCGCCGGGCTGGTCCTTCTGCGGGTCGATCTCGTCGAACCCGCGAAAGCTCGTCCCCCACGCCGCGTTCACGCGGTCGATGGAGCCGTAGCGGGCCCGGAGCCACTCGCGAAACCGCCGGATCGCGTGCTCGCCCATGCAGTAGCGAACGTGGATGTCGTCCCGCAGCCAGCCCCACGTGTCCTCGATGTCGATCGGCACGTCGCCGTCGGCCGTGCGATACCACGTGTGGCCCCAGCGGCGGTGGTTGAACAGGATGGTGGCGGCGTACACCTCGGGGAAGTCGGGGTGGGCGACGTCCATCTGCGGCCGGCCCGAGTACGTGTAGTCGCACCGGATGTACGGCACGTCCGTCGGCCGGCCGAGGACGAGCTCGCCCAGCCCGCGGGCCTGCGGCCCCCGCGGCGGGAACGCGCCCCACCCGAACACCGGCAGCCGGAACTCGGGCGCGAGGACGTCGTAGTAGTGTTTGAACGTCTCGGCCTGGATGTCCCCGACGAACGCTTTCGGGTCGTATGCCTCGGGCAGGTGCCAGTCGCCCCCGGTCGAGCAGATCACGTTCAGCCCGCAGCCGACGGCCTCGCGGAGGGTCTCGCGGAGGTGCCTCTCCGGGTGCGGGCCGAGCTGCGACGCCGACCGCATCGCCGGCATCATCTGCGTGCAGAATGCGGCCTCCGCCCGCCCGTTTCGGTTTACCGTGAAGGGGTTGTCCGGGTTGGGGCGGATCCGCAGGCCGTCGGCGGAGACGTCGATCGGGACCGCCGCCGTTTTGATGCGCCCCGGCGTGTTGCCGATGAGCTTGACGACGAGGTGCCGCGTCCACGGCGCCACCTGCACGTGCACGGTCCCCTGCTGCGGCGACGCCAGCTCGCCCCGCTCGAACACACGGAACGACGTCATGAACTCCTCGAGCGAGCGGACGTAGCGGGTCATGCGATCGGTCTCGCCGCCGTCGAGGACCACCTCCCTCGGCTCGACGGGCGTCCGCCCGCCGCGCTCGGTCACCTCGATCGGCACCTCGAGCCCCGCCCACGGCTTGCCGCCCCACATGTTGATGGCCCAGTTCCACTCGGTGTTCCACCGGTAGCAGGCCTGGTAGAGGATCACGTATCGGCCCGGCGCCAGCGTGCGGGCGTAAGCCGCGTCCTGCCCGGGGCCGGAGAAGCTCACCCACTGCTCGAACGACTCGCCGGGGTACACGTACTCCAGGTGCCGCTCGAACATATTGATCGTGTGGGCGGCGTGCCGGCGCGTGCCGTCGGCGTCGACGGCGAACGCCTGCGGCATCGCCATCCAGCCGCCGAACCCCTCCGGGTCGAGGATCGTGTCGCCGATGTTGGTGATGCGGAACTTGAAGAAGAGATAGTTGCCCCGCTGGACCGTTCCGGAGCGCACCTCCGGCAGCAGGCGGTATGGCGGGTAGGTCAGGTGCCGACTGGATTCAGTGAGGCGCGTGACGCGCTGCGGTTCGAAGACGCCCGTCTGGCTGGCGAGGTACTCGATGCGGACCTTGAGGTTGCCCGGCAGGGCGAGGTCGTACAGGTCGCGGCCCTTGCGGCGGGCCTCATCCTCGAAGGCGACGATCTCGACCGCCACGCGCTCGTCCGGCCCGCACGGCCCCGCCAGCATATACGCCACCGGGACGGCGTCGTACGCCTCGGCCTTCGCGGGCACGTGGACCGTCAGCACCAGATCGCCCAGCGCGATCCGGGCCTCGCGCCGCTCCGCACCTTCGTATTTCGCCAGTCGCCCGAGCGCGGCGGCCTCGGCCGAAAGCGGCTCATAGATGATCTTCGCGGCATTGGCCGTCGCGACCGTCGTGATCGTCCACAGCAGAACAAGCGGGATCCGTGTCATCGCGTCCTCCGGAGTACGGGCACGCCGCGCAGGCGGCGGAGACGCGACCACTATACAGGCGGGCCTGCTGCAAGCACAACCCGCCCACGGACCCCATCGGCCATCAGCGCCGGGGGCACGCCTCGCGCGTCGATGTGCGCGGAACGCCCCTCCGGGCACAGTGGGAGCACAGGACGCGACGGGTGGTCGCGGCGGCGGGCGGGAGCGGCCGGCTTCGCGGCCTTGCGACCGGTCGGGGACTCGGGTCTAATCACCCACGGAGTGGTTTCCGACCGCGGTTCGTCCCTGATCGTGATCCGTTTTCGCGGCCCGCACCATGAGCAATGAGCCACAGACACCGTTGTCGTCCGCGCCGGCGGCCTCGCAGCGCCCCGTCAGTCTGGTCGCGTCCGTTCGTCGTTTCAGCATCACTGCTCCGGGCGATTGGGCCCGGGCCGTCCTCTTCCTAATCCTGCTGGCGCTGCTGGCCGCCTTGACGTACCGCTACGCCTCGTACACCGCCGCGCTGCTCCGCTATCCCTACGAGTGGGACGACGACGAGGCCTTCGCGGTCCACTTCGCGCAACGGCTGCTGGATCATCAGCCGATCTACGTCGACTTCGACAAGCTTCCGATGGTCAGTCTCCACTATCCGCCCCTCTTCCCCGCGGCCATCGCCCTGTTGGTGCCGAAGTACGGGGCGACGCTCCTGGCCGGCCGTCTCGTCTCGCTCGCGTCGGTCGTCGGCATCGGCCTCCTCGTCATCCTCATCGTTCGCCAGGAGACCCGGCGATGGTCCCTCGGGCTGCTGGCGGCCTTGCTCGTCGTCGCCGGCCCCTACGTGACGATCTTCGCGCCCCTCAGCCGGCACGATGCGATGGCCATGTTCCTCGCGCTAGCGGGCGTGTTGTTCGTTCGTCAGTATCCGCGCTCCTGCCTGGCCCTGCTGCTCGGCCTTGTGGTGCTGGTCCTGGCCTGCTTCACGAAGGTGCAGGCTGTTATCCTTGTCCCCGCCGCCTTCTGGCACCTCGCCCGCCGCGGGTGGAAGACCTCGCTCGTCGCCGCACATCTGTTCGCGATTGCGGGCGTTGCGTGCCTCATTTACCTCCAGGTCCGGTCCGGCGGTCAGTTCTGGCGCAGCGCCGTCACCGCCCAGGCCAGCGACTACCTTCGCAGCTTTCTCGCCAGCCGTACCCGCGAGTTTCTTCAGGAGCATGCGATTCTGGTCGCCATCGCTGTCGGTGCTGTCATACACCAGATCGCCCGCCGCGATCTCGATGCCTGGGGCGCCCTGACGATCTGCTCGGTCGTGATCGTTCTGCTCACCGGCAAACGCGGCGCCGCCATCAACTACTACATCCCGTTCATTGTGGCGGCGTCGATCTGCACGGCCATCGCCGTTGACCGCCTCACGCGGCTCGCGCCGATCCACTGGCTGCCCGGCACGAGTGCCGGCGTCATGGCCGTGCTCTCGCTCCAGTGTCTGGTCTGGTGGCTCTATCCCGTACCACGGCCCACGGAGGCCGACCGGAACGCAAACGATCGCATCGTTCGGCTCCTCCGCGAGTCGCCCGGCGACGTCCTCACGGAGCGCCGGGCCATGCTCGCCATGCGAGCGGGCAAGGCGCCTCAGGTGGAGATCTGTACGCTCTATATGGCCTACCAGATCGGCCGCGAGTTCGTCCCCGCCGCGGACGGCAAGGGCCTGCCCGCCTGGCGCCCCAAGCCGGGCGGAAGGATCGTGTGGGATCCCGCCGAACTCGTCCGCGCCCTCAACGAGCGGCGCTTCTCCATGCTCGTCTTCGCCGGCGAGTTCTTCCCGCCGGAGGTGCTCGCCGCCGTCATGGCCAACTACCGCGAGCTCAGGGGCGAGCGATTCTCGCTGGGAAGCTGGCACGGCACCGGTCGTTACTTCCTGCTCGTGCCCCGGACTCCACCGGCCACCCAACCCGCTCCTCGGCTATAATAGCGAGATGGTGCGCCGGGCGCAACCGACCCGTCGGGATTCGCTCTGTCGGCCAGCGGTCGATGTCCCTCTGAAACAGGCGTCTTGTCTTGAGGCGAAAGATGCAGTCCGATAAACCGCGCTTGGTCTCTCGCCGTTTGAATGTCCTGATCGCCCTCCTGTGTGCGTTTGTCGCGCTGCCGGCGGTCGCAGGCCAGCCGAGAAACGTGATCCTCTGCATTGGCGACGGCATGGGCTTCGAGCACGTCAAGGCCGCCGGGATGTATCTTTACGGCCACGAGTACGGGACGCCCGGACACGTCTTGTCGTTTGAAACGCTCCCCTTTCGCGCGGAGGTGACCACGCTCGCCCCGGACGGCATGCCGGACTCCGCCTCCGCCGGCACCGCCATCGCCACCGGCGTGAAGGTCAACGACAGCGTGGTGAGCGTCGCCATCCCCGGCGACGGGCGCAACCTGGAGACGATTCTCGAATACTATCAGGCCCGCGGCCGTGCCACCGGGCTGATCACGACCACGTATATGACGCACGCCACGCCCGCCGTCTTCGCCGCCCATACCATCCATCGCCGGCTCCGGGACGAAATCGCCGCGTGGTATCTCCAATCGACCCGCCCGAACGTGCTGTTCGGCGGCGGGGGCTACGGGATGTCGCCGGTCTCGGCTGCCGCGGCCGGCTACACAGTGGTGACGGACCGTGCCGGTCTGCTCGGTCTGAATCCAAACGCCGAAACGATGGTCTCCGGTCAGTTCGGCGTCGGGTTCATGCCGTTCGAGTACGACGGCGACTACTCCACGCTGCCGCACCTCCGCGAGATGACGGCGGCCGCGCTCGAGATCCTCGACAACGCCCCTGGCGGGTTCTTCCTCATGCTGGAGGGCGGCCTGATCGACACCGCCGCCCACGACAACCACCTCGCCCGGTGCATCGGTGAGACGGTGGAGTTCGCCCGGGGGGTGCAGGCCGTCATCGACTGGGCCGCCGGCCGGAGCGACACGCTGATCCTCGTCACCGCCGACCACGAGACCGGCGGCCTGCGGGTCGTGGCGAACAACGGCGCGGGCGTCCTGCCGACGGTCACGTGGGGATCACAGGACCATACGCTGGCAAACGTGCCTCTGTACGCGTGGGGCGTCAATGCCGAGCGCGTCACAGGCGTGCTGGACAACACGCAGATATTCGCGATCGCCGTACGTTCGGCGCCCGCGGCCGCCGACCTCGACGGCGACGAAGACGTGGACCTCGCCGATTTCGGCTTGTTCCAGACCTGTTTCAACGGCCCGAATCGCCCGGCCGGCGCGCCGAACTGCGACAACGCCGATCTCGACGACGACGGCGACATTGACCTCGACGACTTCTCGCGCTTCCAGACCTGTTTCAACGGCGCCAACCAACCTGCCGCCTGCCTGTAGGTTTGTCGTCACTACCGCGCTGACGGCAAAGCGAGAGAGCGAAAAACCGGAGAAGCGACAAAGCGGCTTTCGTGGATCGCATTCCGAACGTATCCGCGGTTTCATCGTTCGTTCGACACGTCATCGGTGCCCTCTTGCGTTCCATCGCGACAGACGCGGATGCGGCTGGGGCCCTTGGTTTTTCCAATAGCGCGCTTGCCCCACGTCCTGGACAGGTCTAGGGTAGTTTGGAATCGCTTTCGGCGATCGGCGGTCGGTGTGGCCGGTCCGTCCGAACCGTCGTCCAAGGGATAGAGAGAGGCTGCCAGCAGCCTCTTTTTTTGTCGAGCCTCTTGGATGTGCGTAGGAGGAGAATATGGCATCCGCGGTGGAGTGTGCGCGCCTTGCGCGAGGTGCTGACAGGCCAGCGCCTCGGATCGTCGGCGAGTCAATCGCCATACAACGCCTGCGGCTGAGGATCGAGGCCGTCAGCCGCCGGGCATCGACGGTCCTGATCCTGGGCGAGTCCGGCACGGGGAAGGAGCTCGTCGCCCGGAGCATCCACGCCGCCGGCCCGCGGGCGGCCGGCCCGTTCGTCCCGGTCGATTGCACGACGCTCCACGATACGCTTTTCGAATCGCAGCTCTTCGGGTACGTCAAGGGCGCCTTCACCGGTGCTGAGCAGTCCACGCTGGGCCTCTTCCGCGCGGCCGACGGCGGGACGCTTTTTCTCGATGAGATCGGCGAGCTCGCTCCGCACCTTCAGGCCAAGCTCCTCCGCTGCATCCAGGACTCGGCGGTGCTGCCGCTGGGCGGCGTGCGGTCCGTGCCCGTCGATGTGCGGATCATCGCGGCGACCCACCGCGACCTCGAGGCCCTCGTCCGCGAGGGCAAGTTCCGCGCGGACCTCTACTTCCGCCTGAATGTGGTGCGGATCGACGTCCCGCCGCTGCGGGCCCGGCGCGGCGACATCCCGGCCCTGGCCCAGGCTTTCCTGGACGACCAGAAGCGGCAGTACCAGGAGCCGGCCCGGCGGCTCTCGCCCGAAGCGATGGAAGCGCTGCTCGCTTACGACTGGCCGGGCAATGTCCGCGAGCTGGCCAACGCCATCGAACACGCCTGCGCCCTCGCGACCGGCGACGTTTTGACCCGCGACGATCTGCCCGCCCCGATGCGGCTCGCGCCGGCGGCGCAGCGGCAGGTCTCGCGGATGACGGACGCGCCCAGGGAGGAGGATGAGATCCTTCCGCTGGAGGTCGCCGAGCGCCTGCTGATCGCACGCGCCCTGCGTGCCACGGGCGGCAACCAGGCGCGGACCGCTCAGCTCCTGCGAATCGAGCGCCATCGTCTGTACCGCAAGATTCGCCATCACGGGCTGCGCGCGCTGGCCGGATCCCGGCAGAACTGATGCCCGGATCGTGCCGCGTGGGCTTGACCAGCCGGCGCAGGACGATGCCGACAAGGGAAAGAAACGGGGGAAGTGTCAGAGGTCGTCGTCGCCCGTGCCACCGATTCGACGAGAGCTGCGTTGGAGTGACCGTTGCCCGCCGCCCCTTCCGGCGCTCTTCGCCGACGCCCGTGTTTGCGTTCCCGAGGATCACGCGTCGGGGGATCGGCGTCGCAGGGTCAAGAGTTCCGAAGCGGTGACACAAGCCCCCGGCCACGGGCTGAGCTGCTGAGCGGCCTTGCCGAAATCGGCACTAGAACTCCGCCGCCGCCGCGTCCCTCAGGCCCTCGACCCACACCCACCACGCGTCGCGCCCGCCGGCGCGGCCCGAGCGTTCGATGCGCGTCGCCGCGCCGGCCGGGCACTGAATCGACTCCGCCCGCGCGCGGGCGCCGGCCTCATCGAACGGCCCAAGCCGGACGGCCAGCGCAGGCAGCGGGCGGTCGCTCCGTAACCGGAAGGCCCCCGACGCCCGATTGTAGCTGTACCGCACGTTGACGCGGGCGAGGCCGTCGCCGTCGGGCACCAGCGTGGGGAAGTCGCACACTTCGATCCCCGTCAGCGGGTCCGGCACTCGCGGAAGGATCTTCAGCTCCGCGGGGCGCGTATCGTCGATGCCCGCGCACAGCTCGATCGCGTGCATCGCCGGGCCCTGGTTCGCGCCGTTGGTCAGGTCCCCGATGCGGTGCCATCGCCCGTCCGGCAGGAGGTTCGTCCCCTCGGGGATCAGCCAAAGCCACTTCCGCCAGTCGATCCCGCGGGCGGGGTCGGCGTAGTCCATGTTCTTGTCGTACGAGTACTTCGCGATGTTCACGAGGAGCGGGCCGGCGTCATCCAGCTCGTCGAGAATCAGGGCCGCCTTGGTCAGCCAACCCATGCCGTACCCCATCGCCAGGACCGGCCGGCGGCCGTACGGGTAGCTGAGTTGGCGGCGCAGCGTGTTCCGCGTGATCGCCGTCATCTCCGGGTGGAGGCGCTGCGGGTCGAGCCCGTCGTGGTAGAAGGCGAACCACGCCTGCACGAGCGAGTCCTGCATGCTCGGATACACCGAGAAGCGGCTCTGTTTCCATTCGCGCAGACCGTCCGGCCCGTGTGCAAGCAGCCGGATCATGCCCGATTGCAGCCGATCGGCGTATTGGCGCCACTTCTTCGCGCCGGCTTCGTCCTTCATGGCATCGGCGATCTGCGCCGAGCACCGCAGCGCCGTCAGGCACACGTACGTCGGGTACGGCTCATACATGTCCGCGTTCGCGTAATTCCGGCGGATCTTCGCCGGATCCGTTTCGTTGTACCAGTCGTGGACGCCCGTCAGCCGTATGCCCCACGGCGCAAAGCCGCCCCAGCCGGTCGTCTCGCCCTCGCTCCACATCACGTCGCGGCCGGTGTGGTCCATCAGCCAGCATACGAACTCGGCCGCCTCTCGCGTGGTGTCCCACCGGCTCTTGCCGTAGACCTTCGCCCGCGGCTCGCGGAGCCAGGCGTCGGCGCGGCCGCCCATCGTCCGCCAGACGAGCCACCGCGCGACCATCGTGGCGCCGTGGCCGTCCATCTCCTCCTCGCCGGGGATTTCGTTGATCTGCACGGGCGGACCGCTGGGCGGAATGATGAACATCCAATGCCCCGGAACGCCCTTCGGGTAGCGTGCCACGTCGAGGTGGTCGTTGGGGGGACCTTTCGTCGGGTCGTGGTTGTCGCGGTAGAAGTAGAACCATTTGTCCACGAAGTCCACGTAATTCGTGTTGCGAACCTCGTCCCGGATGCACCGCAGCGCCAGCGACGCGAAGTGGTCCGAGCACCGCGGAGCCGCCGCCGCGTGGTAAACCCCGATTGGCGCCCACGTCCCCACGCCGCTGTACCCGCCGTACCAGGGGCAGTCCTTGCCCGTCTCGTGGAAGAAGCCGGTATCGCGCTCGAACTTCGAATCAATCTGCGCGAGGTTGGCCGTCCAGAGGTTCGAGAGCATGTCGGCCTCGACGCCGCCGGTGAAGCGGATGCGGGCGGCCTTCAGCCCGTCAGGCAGGTCGATGACGTCCACCTTGCGGGGCAGGTCGGCCTCGCGGGTGTAAAGGGCGTCGGCCAGCGCGACCAGGTCGCCCGACCAGTCGCCCGGGGCCCGCGATTCGAACGCCGGTTGCAGATCGGATGCGTCGGCACGCCACGTTCCGAACGGCAGGAGCCCCTCCGTCGCCTTCGGGGCGGCGAGCGTGATCGCCGAAACGAGCGGACGACCGCGCACGGCCGGGTTGTCATATACGATGATCGACTCGACCGGCTCCGGCCGCGGCCTGATGCCGAGGAAGTAATGCGCATGGCGATTGTCCTCGCCGCCGACCTCTGTGCTCTCACGAATGCGGAGGGCCTTCGCGAGGAGGGCGGCGCAGTCGGGCCGTGACGCGAACGGCTCGCGGATCGGCGTCGAGATGCCGTGCGTCGGGCCGTGTGCCCACTGGGCGACGAACCAAGCCGTCGCCCCGATCCTCACCGGGATGCGGTCGGCCGCGCCGCCGGCGTAGCGGATCTCCAGGTCGCCGATCCGCGTGCCGATGTGCACCTGGTCGTCGCGCGTCGTCCGCAATTCAGGATGCTCGCCCCAGTGGGCGAGGCCGTAGTCCCAGCCCTCGTTGATCATCCCGAGCAGGTAGACCGACTCGGCGGCGGTGCCGACGGGGATGGTTTCACGCTCGCCCGCGACCTGCCGGCGGGTCTTGCCCCGCTTGCCCGGATGTGCCGCCAGAAACGGCAGCGTGCGGCAGACGACCCGCTCCGCCCCGTCGTCGATCCGGACGCCGTACAGGTCGTCCCGCCGCACCGGCGCCTTCATGGCCGGCGATTCCTCCTGCCGATAGTCGGCGAACGCGATCCACGCGAACCCGCCGGGCCGGATCACCGGGTTGGCGTCGACGACCTCGACGTACACCTGCCGGCCGATCAGGTCGTGCGTGTCCCACTTCGCGGGGACGAGCTTGTTGCCGCCGGGGGTGTGCGTGCGACGGAGCACCTCGCCGTCGGGGTGCGAGCGGAGCAGGACGAAGTTGCGGTCGCCATCGTTGACACCGCCGGCCGTGCCGTCCCAGCCGGCGATGGAGAAGCGCTGATACCCCTTCGCGACGACGAACGGCCGCGAGCGGAGGACGCCGGTGTGCTGCTCGCCCTTGAACAGCGAGTCCGCGACGAACCGCGGCGGATCGCCGGGATTCGTCAGCAGCTCGGGGTTGCGTCCGATCGACCAGGTGGATTCGCCCTCGACAGTCCAGCCGTCGAACGTGCCGGAGGCGAATCGAAGCGACTCGTCGTCCGCCGTCGACAGTGCGGCCACGAAGACAAGGCCGCCGCAAAACGAATTGCGAATCAATAGAGCAGTCAACATGATCGACGATTCTTCGGGATTATTGCGCACACCGCAAGCCCGGGGTGGGTCGTTGCTGAGCCGAAGGCGAAG
>CAZTVU010000041.1:26433-27034 GCA_964617025.1 uncultured Planctomycetales bacterium
CATGACGACGGCAAGGTCCGGCCGCGGCTTGCGCGCATTGCGGTACGCCTCGTCGGGCAGTAGACTGCGCCCCGCGCCAAGATCGGGGGGTACGCCATGAAAATCGAGGAGTTCCGCAAGCATCACGGGTTGGCCAGCGACCCCTTCACCCAGGAGGACGCCACCGCCGACCCGATCTTCAAGACCGGCTGCATCCAGGCGACGCGGCACCCCTTCTGGGACAAGATCTACGGCGACCCGGCCGAACCCGCCTCCGCCGTCGTCTTCGGCGAGAAGGGCAGCGGCAAGACCGCCCTCAGCCTCCAGATGAAGGAGGCCGTCCTCCGCCACAACCGCGAGCGGCCCGACCGCCTCGTCTTCCCCATCGACTACAACAACCTCGCCCCGTTCCTCAAGGCCTTCTGCGCCCGCGAGGGCCGCGACCTCAGCCGCTGGCAGCTGTGGGACCACATGGACGCCATCCTGTCGCTCGGCGTGCGGCAACTGGTCAGCCTCATCCTCCCGGGCGAGGATGACGGCGAGTCCGGCCTGCCGCCGGTCAAGAAGGATCGCCTCCGCACGCTCACCGCCGCCGAGCGGCGCGACCTGCTCATGCTCGCCG
>CAZTVU010000041.1:27044-28276 GCA_964617025.1 uncultured Planctomycetales bacterium
TGGTGGGCCTGTTGCTCGCCGCGCTCTACGACCACTCCTCCGGCACGACGCACGGGGACCGGTGGCGCCGGCTGCGCCGCCGGCTTCGCTTCTGCACGTTGAAGGCGAAGGAGGAGCTCGCCGTCGGCCTGCTCCTGAACGCCGTACTCATAGCCGCCGTCGCGTACTTCCCGTCGCTGCGGCGCTTCTTGGCCGATCACCTGTGGCTGGGCGCCGCCGCGCTGCTGGCGCCGTGGGTCCCGTATGCCGTGCGGTGGTGGCGGGTGATGTCCGTCGGACGGCGGGCGGCCCGGGCCGTCCGCGTGATGGGCCGCTCGGGCAAAGAGATGCGCCGGGCGTTGATGCGGTTCAGCCGCGCGCAGATCGACGGCCAGCCCGTCGCCGACCTGCAGGGCTCCGATGCCCGCTACGACCTGCTCTCCAAGTTCCAGGCGGTCCTCAAGCGGCTTGGCTATCACAGCGTGGTCGTCATCGTCGATCGCGTGGACGAGCCCGACCTCAAGGACCTCGATGTGAAGGTGACGTGGACACCGGCCGAGATGCACAACGTCCTGCGGCCGATCTATGACCTGAAGTTCCTCACGACGCCGGGGTTCGGCATCAAGCTCCTGCTGCCGCGCGAGCTGTACGCCCTGCTGGCCCGCGAGGCCCCCGAGTTTCATCAGCGCGCCCGGCTCGACAAGCAGAACCTCATTCCGTCGCTGGTCTGGACCGGCCCGTCGCTCTGCGACCTGGTCAACGAGCGGCTCCGCGCATCGGCGGCGGAGGGGAGTTCGGCCGTCACGCTGCGCGGCCTGCTGGATGACTCGATCAAGGACGACGAGATCATCAACACGTTCGGGCGGATGCGGATCCCGCGGAGCGTCTTCAAGTTCATGTTCCGGCTGCTGACCAACCACTGCATGAGTTGCACGGGCGACCAGCCGCAGTGGACGATCAGCCGAGAGACGTGGACAACGACCTGGGCCGTGTTCTCGCAGAAGGACCTCGAGCACTACGACCAGGGCCTGATGATGGGCTGATGGCACCGCTTCGGAAGCGGCGTCGGGTGGATCGTTGCTGAGCCGAAGGCGAAGCGTTGACCCACCATCATTGCTCTGGAGGAAGAATCATGGGCACGTGCGGTCGGGATTGCGCCTGCAAGGACGTTTCGCGGCGGGAGTTCCTGCAGATCGGCGCCGGCGCGGTCGCGGCGGCGGGTGTGGCGGCGCGGAGCGGCCTGGCGACGGCCG
>CAZTVU010000042.1:0-298 GCA_964617025.1 uncultured Planctomycetales bacterium
CAGCGAGATCGCCGCGCTCATCGTCATGCCGCGGTGGACGGCGGCGCCGATCGCATACGAACCCAGCGCGCCGCCGCACCACCCGATCATGTTCATCAGGCCGACGGCCGTGCCCCGCCGCGCCGGCGCGATCACGTCGTAGAGCGAGGCCCATATGTTGGCGTCGTACAGTCCCTTGCACAGGCCGAAGGCCGTCATGGCCAGCATGAGCACACCGAGGCTCTTCGTCCAGCCGCAAAGGAAGATGAACGGCGCGCCGCATAACAGGCCGAGCGATTGCACCAGGATGCGCCCGCCG
>CAZTVU010000042.1:408-18463 GCA_964617025.1 uncultured Planctomycetales bacterium
TGAACTTCTCCTTAAGAAACGTCGGCATCCAGACGAGGAACACGAGCGCAACGAAGTTCGCCCCGAAGAAGGCGAGGATCAGCATGAGCGCCGTCGGCGTGCGGGCCAGATCAAGCAGGAAGCGGCCGACGCTCACCCGTGCCATCCCGGTGCTCGCCAACGGAGCGCCCAAGGCGAAGCGCTCCGCCTCGTTCCGTTGCGGTTCGCGGATGAAGATGCCGAGAATGACCCCCAACACCATCCCCGCGGCGCCGAGCAGAAGGAACGGGTACTGCCACCCGAACTTCTGGGCCAGCCAGCCGGCCAGCGCCCCGCCGCCGATCGTCCCGGCGTAGACACTCGTCTGGTGGATGCTCATGGCGCGTGACCGGGTGCGGGGCGTGTGGTAGTCGCTGACCAGCGACATGGACGCGGGGAAGTAGAAGGTTTCGCCCAGCCCCTCAGCCCCCCGAACAAGCACGAAGTGCCACACCTTCGAACACAGGGCGGTAAAGCCCGTGATGATGCTCCAGACGTAGAGCCCGCTGAGGATCACAACCTTGCGGGAGAACCGATCGCCCACCTGTCCCGCCAACGGAGCGCTGAGGGCGTAGACGATCGTAAAAGCCATGCCGATGACGCCGAGCTCTTCCTTGTTGAAACCGAACTCCTTCTCGAGAACGGGGAAGATCGAGAAGATCGCCTGCCGGTCGGCATAGTTGAAGAAGCAGATGAACCAGAGCATCCCCACGACGACCCATTTGTATCGCGGAAAGGCTTCCCGGTGGCGGACGGGATCGGTGTTCACGTCGCTGCCGCTCCGTTTTCAGGAAAGGCCCGTAGCCGGGTCGACGGAATCATACTCGTCGCCGCGCGGTTATCCAAGCCGTCGCCGGCACGCTATAATGCCCCGCCGGGGATCGACGGAGACGCATTCATGCGCCAGCTTGATCTGCCCCAAGGCGTCTGGCCGGTCATGCTCACCCCGTTTCGGGAGGACCGCGAGATCGACTGGCCCGCCGTCGATGCGCTGACGGACTGGTACCTCGAGGCCCGGCCCGCCGGGCTGTTCGCCGTCTCAGGCTCCAGCGAAGTCTACGCCCTCAGCGACCCGGAACGACTGGAGCTGGCCTCGCGCGTGGTGGCACGGACCAACGGGCGGGTGCCGGTCGTCGCCTCGGCCATCACATCCGACTCGGTCGACCGCCAGGCGGAGCTTATCCGAGCGATGGCGAACACCGGCGTTCAGGCCGTCATCCTGGCCACGTGCCAGTTGGCCGCGAGGGATCAGGACGACGGCGTGTGGCAAGCCCGGCTGGAGAAGCTGCTGGCCGCGACGGGCGACGTGCCGCTCGGGCTGTACGAGATCCCACGGCCGTATAAACGGTTGCTCAGCCCCGCGATGTTGGCCTGGGCCGCCGGCACCGGGCGGTTCTTCTGGCTGAAGGACACCTGCTGCGAGATGACGGCCATTCGGGCCAAGATCCGGGCGACCCGGGGCACGCCGCTGCGTTTCTACAACGCGCACACGCCGCTGCTCCTGGAATCGCTCGTCGCCGGCGGCGACGGGTTTTGCGGCGTCGGGGCGAATTACTTCCCCGCGCTCTACGTCCGACTCTGCCGATGTTTCCGCGAGCAGCCCGATGCGGCCGCTGCGGTCCAGAGACTGCTCACGGAGTTCGACGAGTTGGCCGAAAAGAACTACCCCCTCCTGGCGAAGGCCTATCTGGCCGCCTCCGGCCTCCCGATCGCGCCCGTCTGCCGCTACGAGTGCCCGCCGCTCGACCCGGCCGACTGGCAGGCCATGCAGGCATTCGCCGCCCGCGCCCGGGAGGTGTCTCAAAGCATCGGCGTCGCGTGAGCAGCATACGCTTGCACCTCCAAGTGTCGCACGATGCGGGTGCGCAAGCGAAGGCCACGCCGGCGGCCGGCATGGCCTTCGTCAAAGGACACGGTATTCAACGCCCGGGAGGGCGATCAGGCCGTACGCCGACGTCGTAGCATGGCCAGCCCACCGAGACCGAGCAGGGCAAGCGTCGCCGGTTCCGGCACGCCCTGGCCCCAGAGGTCGATGTCGTAGATGATCCCGTTTCCGGCCACATAGTGGGCAGAAACGTGCGACTCGACCGGGCCGACGCCGGCCACGCCGAGGTTGTTGTCATCGGCAACCTGGATATTCCATGTCATCATCGTCCAGTTGATATCCAGGCCGGCGAGGTTCGACAGGATGCTGCGGTACACCGCAGTGTTGAGAGACCCGCTTGAGATCGGCGGCCCGCCCGCCAGCGTCGTCTGGGGGATCGCGCCCTTGTTCTGGTTCCAGTCCAGGAGCTTGAAGTCGCCTGCGTTGATTACCAGCGGACCATAGATGGTCGCGATGTTGTACGCCACCGTATTGAGGGTGTTGACGGTGTCCAGCTCCGCCAGCACATTCCAGGAACCGCTCGGCGCGGCCAGTTTCAGGCTGTAGGTCCCGGTCACCGGGCTCGTGCCGACGCCCCCGAACCCCAGCGGCGGCGGGATCGTGATCGTCAGCGACGACTTGCCCGAATCGACGGTGAAGGTATACGTGTCCAGGGCCATCGCCGGCGCCGTCACCGCCGCAGCCACGCCAACCACCCAAATCCACCTGAGCATTTCTCATCCTCCTTTAGAAAAAACCTACTCGAATCAAATGCGCCGAACCGGACGGGGGCGACGCACCCCCCGCCCACCTTACTCCGCACAATAACCTTTGCGCCGCCCGTTGTCGAGCGTCCTACGCCGCCCCGGGCGGGGCAGGCGGAGTCACGCCCCGCCTGCCCGCCGGCCCGAGAGTACCTCTACGGGATCACGATCTGCGGCACCGGACATCCCGTCGCCGGCGCCTGATTCGGACCGTTGAAACACATCTGGAAGGCGCCAAAGTCCGCTAGGTCCACATCGCCGTCGCCGTCGGCGTCAGCGGGCGCACACCCGTTCTCGAACGCGATCGGTCTATTCGGCCCGTTGAAACAGCCCTGGAAAAGGCCGAAGTCAACCAGATCCACGTCGGCGTCTTTGTCAAAGTCGCCATAGTAGATGAACGTTGACGTCGGGATCGGCTGGTTCATCGCCCACAGGATCGACCGGCGGGCGATCTCGCGCCCGACGTACGTCAATCGGTGGAAGATCGCATCGCCGACCCAGAGAAAAGCGTGTCGCGCCGGGAACTTGATGTTTGGCGCGTGCTGCGCGACGGCCCAGAACCGATCCGTGTTTGCCTCGGCCAGCGTCAGGCCCCAGGCCGGATGGTTGTTCACCGAACCGTCCGCCCCGGTCGACTTCTCCAACTCAATGGCCAGTTGCACTGTACCCGGACCCGCCGGCTCGCCGGCCACCTGCATGTGCCTCCACGGGTCTGCATAGACCCGAATCTGCTGCGTCCCGGTCCCGTCCGACAGACCGGCCACCACTGGGTGGTTCGGATCGCCGCCCTCGGCCGCCGACCGGATGCGGATGGCGTCCGGCGCCTCCTGCTGATTACCGCCCCAAACCGAGCTGCCCGATCCACGCCAATCGCCCGGGTTGCTGTTGGGGGCCCCCGCACTGCCCCCCGTCATGCCGGTGCCTGCATCGGCAAGCGTGCCGCCGCATGCATCGCCTGGCGGGGCGGGAATCACGCCGCCGGAGCCACGATCGTCGCACCGGCGCGCCCCCACAACGCCGTTCTCCGTCACAACGAGCGGCATCGTCAGACGCGGGACGCCGAATTTCGTCGCCGCAGCCGCCGCCCCGCCCGGGATGACCACCAGGTCGTATCGGCCATTCAGCGACGGCGCGAACCGCCCCAGCGGATCATCGTAATCCGCAAATGCGCCGACGTAGCTGAAGCTGTCAATGCCCATGTCCACGTCGAGCACGTCAACGCCGAGGCCCATCGCGAACAGCATCTGCGCAATCGAGGTGTCGTTGACGACCTCGTTGGACCGCTGCCCGGAAAGGCTCCCGCCGTCCTGGGCGACGTCGTCGATGCCCAACTCCATGTTGCTGAGGACGGCCGCCTTCAATGTCGGTGCCGCCAGGGGATTCTCAATGACGTACTCGCGAACAATCGTCTCGAACTTGATCGAGTTGCTGCCGGTCGGGTCCGACGGGTAATCCAGACCGCCGTCGCGCTCCGTCCGAAGCCCCACATACCCCTCGGCGAATGTCGAATCGGTCGCCGCGAGCGTCACGGTGTGGTTCGCATTGCCCACCTCCGTCACGGTCAGCGTGATGTTCGCGCCGACGGCCTCGAGTACGACATCGTACAGCTTGGGCGCGTACGTCGGCGGGTCATCCGGGGCGGGCACCACCGCCGGCACATCGTGGTCCAGGGCGATCGGATCGCCGTTCGCCCACTGGGTCGCGCTGGCGAGCACCGCCGTCGAGATCGGACCGCCCGGAGGCGTGTCGTCGCGACGCAGGTCGATCTGATTCTTCCGGCCGGTTACCACGCTCGCATAGTAGGAGCCCCCCGTCGGCTGCACGCGGATCGCCACGGGGCCGCCGAAGTCGTCCGACGCGGCAACCGTCGTCGTCGTCGTCGAGGCGCCCGGCATGATGCGGGCCTTCACGCGCACGTTCGCGTAGACATCCAGCCCCGCCGTCCGGAGGTAGCTCAGCTTGACGCCGGCGGCGTTCGTGGTGCTGAGCACCTGGTCCACCCAGTTGGCGTTGATCTTGGCCGCGTTGCCGAATGCCGGGTTGCAGCCGGTGCCGGACGGGTTGTGCCCGTTGGGCACGCAGTAGCCCGGATCGTACTGCACGCGGATCACCGGCAAGAACCTCGCGGACGGCCCCACGACGGGCGTGATCACGTCGAACGGCGTCTTGAGGGCAAGGTCCCGGTGCAGAACGGCGGCGCCGTAGGACAGGCCGGTGTTCACCGCGTTCAAGAGCACCGGTCCGAGGTATGCCTTGCGGGCGGGCACATAGGTGCCGGACTGCCACGCCACCCACATCCCCGACGGCGCTACGTTCGCCACCGGTGGGTCGTTGTCGACCGTGAGGTAGACAACGACGTCATCCCGATAACCAACGCCCGCCACGACAAACGACGACGACTCGCCCGCCGCCAGATTGGAATCGGCCAGCGTCACCGGGGTGAAAGTCGACGGGGGCATGTGGACGCGGTTGAGGTTGTGCAGCGAAAAGCTGTCGATCTTCAGAATGCGGTAGCCCACTTCGGATACCACGATGTCAACCGGGCTCTGGTTCGAAACGGTCACCTGGACAAGCCCGCCGCCCAGCTCGGCGAACGAGACGCTGGCCGCCGCAAGGTAATTGCTCGGCGTCGACGCCGGCGGACTGCCCGTCGGACCCGTTGCCCAATACTTGTCCAGCACCGCCGGGACATCGGGCCCTTCGCAAAAGATCCCGAACTGACGCTTCACACCGGGGCTCTGCGGCACGGAGCCTCCCGAGACGCCAAAGAAACGCACGCCGGTGGCCGTGAAATTCGGGAACGACCCTCCCCCTACAAAGGTGGTGCGGTTCGGCTGCGGAAAGGGATTCGTATCCGCGAACTTCCCACCACCGGACGGAAACACCGGCCCCTTCAGGATCCACTCCACGGCCGTCTGCGCCGTGGCGTCAAGCTGTTCTTCGTCCTGGCTGATCATCCAGGCCGAAGCCGGCGGACCCGCCATCAAAACGACAAGAAGGGCCGCCGCGAACAATCCAAGACCATGCCTCATTGCTGAACCTCCGTTACCTCAGAAACCAACACGTACCCGCGAGGACACGAGAAGCCGCTCTTCCCGTATCCTCCACTGGTCTCGCCCGTACCGCGTGCGACGAAGAGATGGCGGAGGCGACAGCCGCCTCCTGACACATGCCTTCGCGCTTCTTCCCGCCCGTTGGCGCCCGCACAACACCCCGCTCGAACGAACGCCGTTCACCACCACGGCCGCCAGCCGGCCGGGCGCGGGATCGGCGAACCTCTCCAGATCGCGCTGTACGGCGACTGCGGCGGCCGATCGGCCGAGTACGCAATATCCGAGGTCTCCAGCCGCACGACCTGGCTCCAGGCAAGCCTTTCCACGTGGCCGTCCCGGAAGCTGCAGTTCGCGCGCGATCGCGGCACATATTTCGCATCCTGCTTGTCACCCAACCCGGCCGACTTCGGGGCGTACGAACCATGTCGGAATCGCATCATCTTTTTCAGATTGTGCACTCTGAAGTTGTTGAGCGTCTCCGGAAACACGCCCCACCCCTTGTACTCGGCAAGAACAATGGGATTGCCCTTGATGTTCTTCGCCCCGCCCAACACGTTCATCCCGTAGCTACTCCACAGGAGCGGCACGGGAAACGGAAACGTACTGCCCCGGTTCAGCTTCGCATTGAGAAAGATGCTCTTGCCCTTCCAGTCCACCACCTGAAAGTTGTCCCCGGCGTCGACCTGGTCGACCCTCGGAAGCGTGACCTTGGCCTTGTCCGGCGCAGGATACGTGAACGAAATGTCGACGGCGTCCCCGTCGCCGCCGAGGCTCTGATCCACGCGATCCTGGAAATTGACGAACCAGTCGCCCGTATCCAACCGGGTGAGGTTGTTGAACGGGCCGTCCGGCGAACCGATCGCGTAGGGCTTCCCGACCGACGGATCCCCATCGAACATCCGCACGAAGAAGGCGGCGACCGGCATCGGGCTCACGTCGCTGGGGCACATGAAGTTTCCGGTCTCGCCCTGGGACGCCTTCAACGCGCCCACGGCCCACCCCATGTTGGTCGGAACACGATCGGCCTGCTGTTCCAGCACCCACACCATGACGGCGTCGCTACAGTGCTTCATGTGCGCCCCGCACACTGTGGCCCGCGCCTGCTCCCGCGCCGCCCCCAGTGCCGGCAACAGGATCGACACCAACAGCGCCACGATGGCCACCACGACCAACAGTTCGATCAACGTGAAACCGCAACGATGCAAGCGATCTCCGCGCAAAGACATGCGATGACTCCGATGTAAACTCCGCCCGTTATGTGCTCCGCCACCACGACAGAAACGGCACAGACGCGATGCGAATGAGTGCCGTCCCATTCCGAACATTCAGACAAACGCGGTTCGCCGCCGCGTCCGTTCCGCATGCCCAATCTCCGTCGCTTAATATTAATCTAACAATCGGCTTGGTTCAAGACCCCTTCGCAAAAAAATCCCTCTCCGCAACGGCGACCGAATCGGACGTCCATGCCAAACACAAAGCTTCAATGTCAGGCCAGGCGCACGCCGCATCCGGAAGCCGATGAGCCTCCATCATACTGCTCGGCACCGAACGCCGCCAGGCTCCGCGTATAACGGATGGCAGCGCAATCCGTTCGCCGCGGTGAATGAAGAGCCATCGCACCTCGCTAAATGCCATTGAAATCCGTCGCCCGGGAGCGTTCCGCACCAGATTACCCGCATTTCTCACATACAGTTCGCGAGTCGACCCGGCGATTAATATACCTTCTCAATTCACTGTTTATGTGGCTCTGTCATCGCCTATCCGATGCGGGCCACGCGACTCAAACACGCTTGCGCAAGCCCCATTCGCGCGCCTCGCCGAAGCTCCTCCCTTGTCGCAATCGACGCGATCGGCACCGACAGAACCCGCCGGGGTCGGGCAAGGTTCACCGGCCTCGCCCGACCCGCGGCGGTTCGCTTGCGCTCTGCGCCACCCGAGGCGTCCGGCATCACCCGTCACGCCGTCGGGCCATCATCCCCCAAATCACGGAATCGAGATCGGGGGAAGCAAACAACCGGACGCCGGCGCACGGTTCGGACCGTTGAAACACGCCTGGAACCCGCCGAAGTCCACCAGGTCCACATCGCCGTCGCCGTCCACGTCGGCGTCGGCGCAGCCGTTCTCAAAGCTGAACGGCCGGTTCGGGCCGTTGAAACACCCCTGGAAGTGGCCGAAGTCGACCAAGTCCACATCGCCGTCCTCGTCGAAATCGCCGTAGTACAACCACGGCGACGGCGGAATGGGCAGGTTCGCCGCCCAGTACGCAGTCCGACGGGCGATCTCGCGACCGACGACGCTCAAACGGTGGAACGAGCGATCGCCATGGAACAGGAACGCGATTCGCGCCGGGAACGTCGGGTTCGGCTGGTTATTGTTTGTGGCTACCCGGCCGGTTCCGGCCTCAGACACGACCACCCCGTAACGGTTCGCGACGTCATTACCGGTCTTGGGCTCCACGTGCTGGGCGAGGGCCGATGCGCTCGGACCGAATGGAGGCGCTACGGCCTGCATGAGGCTCTGCGGCTCGGCATATACCTTTGCCCAGTTATTCCCGTCCACCGGCAGCCCCGCCGTGATCGGATGCGAGAAATCCAGGATATGGAGCGAATCGAGGGCCTGGCCCTGGTTCGCGCCCCATGCACTGGTTCCGTAATTGGAGTTGTTGATGTCGCCCCCGCCGGTGCCGAGCCCCGTGTTGCCATCATAGTTCGTACCGGTACACGTGTCGCCGGGGCGATGCGGTGGAGGCTGGACCGCGTTGTACTGCCACCACGCGGAGGGCGCGCCCGAACACGACCGGGTGCCCCCGATGGCGTTCTCAGAAAAGACCAACGCCGTCGTCAGAACGGGCACGCCCCAACGGGTCGCGTTCGATGCCATCGAGCCGGGCACCCAGCAGACGTCATAGTTCCCGTTGATCGCCTTGGCGAAGATGTTGGTATCGGGGTTGTCGGCCCATGCCCCCGGCTGCGAGAAGTTGTCGATGTCGCCGGTGATGCTCGTGCTTGCGTCGCCCTTGGCGCCGCCGATCTCATCCGCGGCGAAGCCCAGGTCGATCAGCATCTGCGCGATCTCGTGATCATTGATCACGTTGCACGAGCGGTTGTCCGGGATCGTGCCGTTCTGGTCGGTGATGGTGTCAATGTTCTGCCGGGTATCGCAGATGACGGCGAACTTGGCCAGCGGCGCAGGCGCACTGTCCTTGAGGATCTGAATATACATGTTCTGGACGGCCGTTTCGAACCGCTCCGACGTGTCGCCAAACGGATCGTCCGGGTCGTCCAGCGAACCGTCCCGCTCGGTCCGCAGACCGACGTAGCCCTCGGTGTACGTCGAATCCGAGGCGGTGAGCGTCAGCGTATGGCCCGCGACGGGGTGGTAGCCCGGCGTCACATCGTCGGGATGCTTGGCCAGCTCGGTCACTTGCAGCTTCAGGTTGCTGCCGACGGCCTCCAGCACCACATCGTACATGTTCGGCTTGTACGAACTGGGCACCGGGATGTACGGCGGCGCATTGGGATCGTTGCGATCGAGCACAATGTCGTCGCCGTTATCCCACTTCGTGGCGGTCGCCAGCACGACGGTGCTCACCGGCCCGCCGACGGGGGTGTCGTCGCGGCGCAGGTCGATCTGGTTCGGCCGCCCCGTCACGACGCTGGCGAAGTACGAGCCGCCCGCCGGTCCGATGCGAACCGCCACCGGCCCGCCGAAGTCGTCGGAGAGCGGGTTGGCGGGCGACATGTGCGACGTCGTGGACCCGCCCGGCAGCACGCGCGCCGTCACCCGCACGTCCGTATACACATCCTGCGCAGCGGTGCGGAAGTAGGAGAGCTTCAGCCCGCCGGGACCGGTCGTGCTGGTCAACATGGCGGAGCGTGTGGCGTTCACCGTGCTCTCAATGGATCCCAGACCGGGCACCAGCTCGCCCAATTGGAACGGCGTGAAGAAGGCCGGCGGCCCGATGACCGCCGTAACCGTTCGCAGCGGCAGCTTGGCGGCCACCTCGCCGTACAAACCGTCACGGTCCGAGAAGAACCTTGCCGTGTAGTCGAGACACCAGATTTTCACTCGTCCCTGGTAAGGCTTACGGGCGGGGATGTACGTTCCCGAGTTCCACGCCACCCACGTGCCGCTCGCGCCGCTGGCGGGGTCGGTATCCGCCGACACGAACACGACGACGTCATCCCGCAGCGCCACGCCGCTGACCACGAAGCTCACGCTCCCGCCGCCCGCCGACAGGGCCGTGCCGTCCGCCACGCCCGAGGCGATAAACGAGGCCGGCGGCATCAGCGTGCGGTTGAGGTGTGCAATGGAGAAACTGTTGATCGGGATTATTCGATAGCCCACCTGCGAGATCACGATGTTGTTCGTGGCGTGATGGTTCTTGACCGTCACCTGGACCAGGCCGCCGCCGAGCGGATTGAACTCCACGGACGGTGCTGCGCACACCGGCCCCGGAGTAATCGGATTATTCGGCGCAGCGACGCCGTTGGCCCAGCGCGCCTCCAGCACGACCGGCACCCTCGGGCCGTCGCCGAAGATGCCGAAATGACGCTTCACGCCCGCGCTCGCCTCGATCACCGGCACGGTCAGCGGCCCCCCGCCGTCGGGGTCCGCGATGCCGAAGAATCTCACGATCGTGGTCGCCGCACCGTCAGGCGTCAGGTGCGCGCGATTCGGTGTGGCGAACGCATTAGTTGCGGGATCCCGGCCGCCGCCGGTGACCCGAACGTTGCTGTCCAGCCACATCTCAAAGGCCGTCTGCGGCGTCGCATCCGTCTGCTCAACGTCGATGGCGACGATCCAACCGAACGCGGTCGGACCCGGCGAAAGGAACGGCCCGGCAACCAACACTGCACACACCCCGACCACGACGGTTCGCTTCATGATCGATCCTCCAGAAAAAGGGAGACAAATGTGAACACAAAACGTACCCTCGACCTCTGAAACGGCACAGGATGCGGACGCTAAGCCCGCAGGGCGCCGCCCTGATTTGCACACACAGCCGAATCTGATTGTCGCGCTCGTGCCTCCTTCGATCGACGCCGGGGCGAAACCACGTGTCGCCGCCGAGCACGAACCCTCAACCTAGAACGGTGCCACCCAACCCGCCTTGCGTGGCGGATGCCACATTTGAACTGAGGTCAGGACCTTCTCGGGCCCCACGCGTTCCACATGCGAATCGAGGAAACCCACGTTTGCGCGGCTCCGCTGATCGTTCGTCATGACCACGTCGGGAAACCGGTTGATCATTGGCCCGCCGTGGCGGAACCTCAGACGCAACTGCGGTTTGCTGCCGCTTGGATCCTTCCCGCCGTTGGCCTGCTGCAGATTCTGACGGAGCTTCGCCGGGTCGTCCTGTGCCGGGGCGCCGCCGCACATGTCCGCCACGCTCTCCGGCCAGACCGACCAATCGTTCGTCTCGCACAGCACGATTGTGCGCCCGGGCTGATTCGGGAAACCGGCGGATGCGTTGATCCCGTAACTGCCCCACATCAGCCGCGTGTCGACCGGCCTTCCGCCGGCGGGCTGGGTGCCCTTGCCCGCGTAGTCGCTCACGCGGAAATCCCAACCCGCGTTGTCCGTGGTCACCACCCGCGTCGACTGCTGACCCGCCGTGGCGGTAAACATGAACGAGATGTCATTGAAATCGAAGTCCGCCCCGCACCAATACGGTCCGCCGACGGACGAACTGTCGTCGAAGCCGACCTGCCAACCCCCCTGCGTGGGCCTGACCAGCTTGGCATACGTGAAGATCCCGTCCGCCGTACACTCCATCTTGAAGGTGGAGCCGTCATAGATCTGCAACAGCACCGCCGGGCGCGGCGACGGCTTGGTGTCCGTCGGGCATGTGAAAACCTTGCCCTCGCCCTGCATCGCACGCAGGGCGCGCGCGCCCCAGCCCAGGTTGCCCTTGATCCGGTCCTGCTGCCTCTCGGTCAGCCACATGACCGTCGCACGCGTCAGCTCCTTGATCTGGCCGGCGCACATCGTCGCTTTCGCCTGATCCCGCGCGTTCGCAAGGGATGGCAGCAGCAAACCGATCAACAGAGCGATGATCGCCACCACAACCAACAACTCGATCAACGTGAACCCCGCCCGTTGCGCTCGCTCGCTGCGACGAAACATGACATGCCTCCAGCGCACAGTGTTACAGCTGCAGGCCTCAACGGCCCGAACCAAATGACGCCGAGTTGACGCGCCCACACCCATGAGGGCTTCCACTTTGGTGGGGCGACCGCTCCGGCGCGAGACTGGGACGTGGCTCCGGACTTAGCGCTCGAGGGCCTGTTTGATTCGGCCCCCGGAAAACGCAACCGTCCACCGCTTGCGGAAACGGCCCCCGCACACCTCAATGATAATTCATTCTTCGGCAGACTGCAACTACCCTGGGCAGTTTTTTTGTTCTCCGAAGGACGGGTTCAGGGCGATCCACTCGCGCAAACCGGCCGTGGGATATCACGTTCATAAATAGCGTTGTTTTCCAGACTTACGCGATTCGTGAACACGATGAAACCGCCTTTGCTGCATCACGGCACAGATAACCACGCTCCGTCAGCCTTGCCGCACGATTGGCACGGTGAGACGGCGACAACTCAGTGGCGGAGAACGTCGCTAGGCCCGTTTTGTTCCGCGAAAACCGAGGCAATGCCCTTGGCGGCAGGAGCACGAGCGTTTTGTTGACGTAGCCCTAGGGAAAAGTTAGAATGCGAGTAGGATCTGAGCCGTTTGTAATAGCAAAGCGCTTTCATGTCCCTGGGGGCGTTGGGATGGCGGCAAATGAACCGCCCAAGTTCAAGCGAATCTACGACGACCTGCACGCGGCAATCGTGAAGGGCGAGTACGCCGTCGGCCAGCGCGTCCCCACCGAAGCGCAGATCTCGGCTCGCTATGGGGCATCGCGCCCGACCGTGGCCCGGGCCTTGCGCGAACTGGAGCAGCGCGGCTACCTTGTCCGCCGCCGGGGCGTGGGATCGTTCGTCAAGGAACGACCCCCTGCCACGGAACGACTCTTCGCGATGATCGTCCCCCGCCCCGGCGAGGGCATCTTCGCCGCCATGACCAGCGCCATCGTGCGCGAGGCGGAAGCGCAAGGCTATGGCCTCCTTCTCGCCGGTTCGCTGATGGCGGGGCGGGGCGTGGCATTGCCGGCGGAGGAGGCATTCTGCGAGCAGATCACCGCCCGCAAAGTCGCGGGCGTCTTCTTCGGACCGCTGGACGTGCAGCCCGAGCAGTGGTGGGCCAACACCGAAATCGCCGAGCGGATCGAACGCGCGGGCATTCCCATTGTGTTGCTCGACCGGGACATCGTGGATTACCCGGCCCGCAGCCGGTTCGACCTCATCGGCGTGAACAACCGGCGCGAAAGCCGCCTGATCACCGAGCACCTGCTCAACCAGGGCTGCCGGCGCATCGAGTATGTCGTTCACGACTGGATCGCCAGCACCTCCTCCGCCCGCATCGAGGGCTTCAAGGACGCGATGGCCGCCCGCGCCATCGCCGTCGAGCCGGCCCACATTCACCGCTGGGACATGAACGACCGGTCGTTCGCGCAAAACCTTCTGCGAAACCCCCTACCGGATGCGTTCGTCTGCGTGAACGACCTCATTGCGGCGGCCCTGATGCACAACCTGGCGGTGCTGGGCGTGCGAGTCCCCGAAGACGTGCGCCTTGTGGGTTTCGACGACATCGAAATCGCCGGCCGGCTCCCGACGCCGCTGACGACGATGCGGCAGCCCGCTCGCGACCTCGGCACGCTCGCTGTCCGGGCGATGCTCGATCGGCTGGCCAATCCGGACCTGCCGGCCCGCGAGACGACGCTGGCGTGCCGGCTCATCGTCCGCGAGTCTTGCGGTGCCCAACGGTGCGCGGCGATGTCCGCCGCGGGCTGATCACGCCTACTTCGCCTCCCCCTCGCGGACCCAGGCCTCGGAAAACGCCGCATGCTTCATGCTCTTGCCGGCGTCCACAAAGTAGCTGTACACGACATGGATCGTACCGTCGCGGCCCTGGATGACGGCCGGGTAGTGATAGGCGCCCTTCTCGTGCCGCTCGAGGTGGCGCGTCCACTTCCACGTGCGGCCCTCGTCGTCGGAAAGCGAGACGGCCAGGCTGTTCCGGTCGCGGACCGTGTCGTTGTAGACGAGCAGCCAGGCGCCGCCGGCCAGCCGCAGCCCGTCGATCCCCGCCCCCGGGTTCGGCAGGTCGGTCGCGCCGACCGGGCCCCAGGTCACGCCGTCATCGCTCGATGTCGACACGCGGATCCGCCGAATCGGGCCGTTCTCGCGCATATAGGCCACGAGCGTCCCGTCGTTCCGCCGCAGGACGACGGGCTGGATGCTCCCGTACCCGGCCAGCGGCTTGCTGGCGAACCACGTGTCGCCGCCGTCGTCGCTGATCGCCATCAGACCGGCGGAGAAGGTGTCCGAATAGAGAGGCAACAGGATGCGCCCGCCGGGCAGCACGGTCGGCTTGCACCGGACCATCCAGCCGAGGCGCTGATAAAGCTTGTCGCCGATGCGCTCCTTGAGCTGGTCGATCTTCTCACGGGTGTTGGCATCGTCCGGCAGCATGGCGATGAGGACCTTGAGGCGCTCCTCGAGGGCGGCACGCATGATCGGCTCGAAGTCCTGCGGTTTGAGGTAGAGCGTGCCTTGGCGCTGCCACTTCGGCGGGCCGTCGCCGGCGTAGTCGCTGCTCACGAGGTAATGTGTGAGGGCCGATTCCCACCGGTTGTCGATGATCACCGGCCAGAAGAGCCAGAGCCGCTGCTTCGCATCGATGAACAGGGCCGTGTTGCAGTCCGGAAACCCGGGGGTATCGGCCAGAAGAAACACATCGCTCCACCGGGTCTCGCCCTTCTTTCGCCGCGCCCCGTACAGGGCGACGTCGTCGGCCTTGCGCTCGCCCTCGCCCCGATACCACGACACCAGCAGATCCCCATTGGGGCACTCGACGATCCCGGGTGCATGATTGTGCTTCGGATGCAGGGGGAAGATCAGCTCGGCCTCGAGCGCCGACGGTGCCGCCCGCGCGGGCGACCCGGCCGTCGCCGCGGCGAGGAGGCCCAACATCGCCAGCCCCAGTATCCCCCCGCGTTGCAGGCGGCAACGCTGGAGACCGAAAAAGCGAGAAAGCGAGAAAACGAAAAACGCCTGAGTCCACGTCGAACCGACCACGGTGCCGACGGGCCGCTCCGAATGTGGGCCGCCAAACGCGTTTTTTTCGCCCTTTGGGTCTTGCGCTTTCTCTCTTTCCCGTCGTTGCGCCAGGCAACGAGGGAGTGCCCTGCGTGTCTTTGCACCAAACATGGACGCATCCTCCTGTCGTTACGGAGACGGCGTTGTCGCGGCCTGCCGATGCAGGCCCAGCCGATCCCGCTGCCGCCGGCCGATCTCGCGCCAGGTGATCAGTCGCACGCCCTCGTCCTCGATGACCTTTTTCACCTCGGGGTCCGTGAACACGCGGGTGTCCATGTCGCGGCGGCGGTGCGTGCCGGAGATGGCCTGCAGTTCGGCATCGTCGATCCCGCAATGGATGATGATCTGCGTGATCCCCGGCTTCAGGCCGCGAATGGCATCGACGTAGAACTGCTTCTGCCGGTCCACGGGCACATCGCGGCCCACGCTGACCAGATCATCCAGCGTGAACTCGCGGGTCGCGCTCATCTCGTTTTCGATCGCCGAGACGACGCCGCGGGTCAGCGCGTCGAGCATCGCCGCGCGGGCCGGGCGCACGCGAGGCAAGAGATAGGGCAATCCGAACTCGTTGGCCACCGTGCGGTACGCCCGGAAGAAGTCGAGCCGCGCGAACACCGTACCCATGTGCGTGTCGAGGTGCGTCGGCCGGATGCCGAAGGCGATCGCCCGCCTCACCTGCGCCCGCAGCTCGCGCTCGACCTCATCGGCCCCGGCGTTCGAGGCCGCACCGAGCACGTCTCGGAAAAGATAGCCCTCCGCGTCAACCAGGCCGGGCACCTGATCATGCGGCAGCACGGGCCGCCAGCGATACCGCCCCCATTCGGACGTCAGCGTGCCATGCACGCCGAAGTCGGCCTCCGGGTGCCGGCGGCAGTGCTCGGCGATCTCCGGCAGCCACGGGCAGGGCACCATGATGCTCGCCGAGTTCACAAAGCCCTCGGTCATCGCCCGGATCGTCCCCCGATTGGCGGAGTGGCACATCCCCGCATCGTCGCCGTGGATGATCAGCAGTCGCTCTCCGGGCGCGAAGCCGAGCATCTCGGCCACCGTGGGGGCGGGTCTGGACGCGGGCTCGGCCGCGCCGGCGCCGACCACGCCCGCCCACGCCACCATCGTCAGCAGGCCGTATGGCACCATCGCGATTACTTCCCCCCGGCGTCCGACGTCGGTTGCGAGGCCGCGGTGCCCTGGATGATCCGCACGTTGGTCGACAGAAAGAACGTATGCCCGTCGATCGTGTACTTGCATTCGCCGAAGGCCGCCCCGAAACCGCCGGCGGGCCGTTTCATCTCGTGGACGTACTCGTCGCCGGTCGGCTCAATCGTCTGCTCGGTCCATCGGGCATTGCGGAAATCCTTCGTCGGCGAGGTGGTCGTCCACGCGACCACCTGCGACGGTTTCACGTCCGATCGGACGACCAGGCGAAGCCCCGCGTCCGTCTCCTTGAGGTCCCACGTCGGCCGGGGGAACTTCAGCCGACCGGCGACCCGGGACGCGAACGCCGACGCCGTGCCGATCACCCGGAACATGTCGTTCACGTCGTGGCCGCGATTCGGCACATAGAGGACGTACTTCTCGCCCTCCAGGTCGTCCCAGTAGAGGTTGAGGGCATCCAGCGTCCAGTACCGGTCGTTCGTCCCCAGCACAAGCAGCTTGGGCATGGTCAGCTTCTTGCGATAGGAAAACGGATCGACGAGGGCGAGCAGCCTGCGGCCCCGCTCGGAATCCCAGCGCTCCTGAAGGTCGTAGCGGGTGTAGTCTTCGATCTCCTCGCTGTAACCGCCGTAGGTCTCCTTCTGGTGCTTCATCTGGGCAGGCATGTTGAGTACGTCGATGACCATCGGCGCGATTCCCTTGACGCGCGGGTCCACCGCTCCGGTGAGATAGGTCGTCCACCCGCGCTTCGAGCCGCCGGTGACCACGAACTCCGAAAGCTCAAGCTTCCACGTCTTGCGGGCGAAGGCCTGGAACGTGTCGAGGGCCCGAACGGCCGCCTTCGTCATCGGCAGCAGCAGCGGCCACTCCTCGTCGCCGGTCTTGAGGAACTGGTCGAACGTGAAGGAGATGATCTGGTCCTCGTGCTTGCCGTCGAACATCGGCTGAAACGGCACGTGCTTCACGAAGGCCACCGGCATCCGGGCCATCGCGGCGATGCCCAGGATGATCTTGCGCTCCCGCGCGTCCTTGTCCATTGGTTTGCTCTCAAGCCCGTCGCGCCAGCCGCCCCCGGTGATGAGCAGCAGCCCGTGGGTGGCCTTCTCCGTGCCGGGCGGACGCACCACCATCATCTGGTGCTTCCAGACGATCCCCCGCCACGTCTGCGAAACCATGTAGATTTCCGCGGAAACGTCCTCCCCCTCAGCGGGCGGCTCGTCCACCCGCCGCCAGGAGTAGCTCTCGTCGGGCTTCTGGACATAGGAAGCCAGGTCCGCCCGCGCCCCGACCGCCATCACACCGCCGACCAGGATGCCGCAAACTACCCTGAACATGTGAGACCTCCGAAGCTGAACCCAAGTCCGAACCGTACCGGCAATCGCCCTGCGGGGCGACCGGAGCTACATGATAGCACGAAACCGGGGCGCGGCCATGCACCTCGGCCGTCAGGCAATCAACGATGCCAGATGTGAGACCACGGCAAACCGGCGGGCGACCGAAGCGATCGACTCGCCGCGCTGCTCGATGTGCTCCTCCCGCACGGGCCCCAGGACACCGGCCGCCCGGTGCAGGTAGCGCACAAGCTCGGGCCGCAGGCCCATGATCCGCGTGCAGGTCGCATCGACCGCCGTCGCGTTCCCGCCGAACACCAGCACGCCCAAGGCGACGGCCGTCCCGCGGATCGGACCGTCGCCTTCCATAGCCGTGACGCCGTCCACGACGCAGTAATCCGCCGGTCGAAGCCGGTTAAAATCGAGGACGGCGCTGTGCAGGTCAAGCCGGTGAAAGCGGCTGCGCGGCCAGCCGTACACCGCCGCCGGCATCACGCCGAACAGGCCCTTCATCGCCAACGACACGCCGGCCCAGTGATGCGTCTTCATCTTGGGCAGGCTCACCAGAACATCCGCCCGCGCCGCCGTACGGGCAAGGTGCAGGTCGGCAAGCCCCGAGGCGCCGTTGGGGTTCGGCACGCGGTCGAGATCGTCCGTGTTCAGGTCGACG
>CAZTVU010000042.1:18473-28210 GCA_964617025.1 uncultured Planctomycetales bacterium
CCGTGTTCATCGAGCAGGGGCGTCAGGCCCGCCGCGTCGAGGATCTCCATCGCATCCCGCTGCAAGGCGGGGCCATCCCCCACAAGGATCTCCGCCGCCCCGCGACGGCGAAGCGCCTCGGCCACCGCGACGACCACCATCGGATGGGTCACGACCGGCCGGTCATCCCGCGGAAGATCGACCAGGTTCGGCTTCAGGAGTACGCGCTTGCCGACCACATCCGGCGGGGGTACGAGCCGCAGGCCCTGCTCCACGGCATCGAAGATACCGTCCCCGTAATCCGGCGATCGGACGATTGCCGTCGCCGCCGTGCCGTCCTCGACCGGCAGCGCCGCATCGGTCAGACAGCCGGCAACACCGCCGAGCCCGGCGGCCCCGACCGCACCGGCAGCCGTTCGCAGGAAGTCGCGCCGAGTAAACGGCGATCGCGTCATGGGATTGCGTCCGGAAGCAACGGGTTCTTCTCCCGTTCCGCCACAGCGAGCAGGGCCACGGCCGTCGCCACGCCGCGCCTCGCCGCCGTCCGTGTCGGCGAGGAACCGTTTCCGGCAACCCACGCCGCCTCCAAGGCCCGGCTCCACTCCAGATCGAACGCCCGCACCGCCGCAACGGCATTGGCCGCCCACGCGACGGAGAACAACGAAAGCGTGGAATCGCGTCTGCTGTGCAGGAATGCGACCGCCGCGGTCAAATCCGCGTCGGATTCACACAAACTCAGAATCGCCAGCGCGGTCGGCACGACGGCGGGCGACAGGCGAGCCCCAAGTACGGCCGGCTCGCCGTAGTTCCAACCGCCCTCCGCACCGTCATGCGTTGCACGCTCCAGCAGAAGCCGTCTGCCCTGCTCGATGCGCTCCGCGGGGATGCCCGGCGAACGCCGCAGCGCCAGCAATGCCAGCGCCGTCGGTTCCACCCAACTGTAGTCGCTCGGCGTCCACGGCCAGGCCGTCAGCGACGTGTCATAGCCGTACGGCGAGCCGGGCGAGACGGGAATGGCGAAGGTCGGCACCTGAAGCAACCACGCGGCCGCCCGATCGGCGGCCTCCCCGTAGCCCGCCCCCCGCAGCGCCAGGCACGCGATTGCCGTAGCCCATGAGCTCTCGTCATGCCCCTCACCGATCGGGAAGCCGCCGTCCCGCTGCTGCATGGCAAGAAGCCATTGCACGGCCGCGTCGGCCGGTCGGCCGTGCGCCAGAAGCGCCATTGCCGCCAGAGACGTGGGCTCGACCGCCGGCTGCCCCTGGGCGGGCAGGCTGCGGTAGCTCCAGGGGCCGGTCGCTTGCCGACCGGCCTCGAGCTCGCGAATCGCCTCGTCGATCCAACTCACGGCCGCACGCGCTCCCTGCAACCCCGAAACGCCGGAGAACCCGCGCCGGATGCCCCGGCGCCGTTGGCTTGGGACTCTCGGAATGTTATACTCCGATGTATATGCAGGTCCACCGTGGGCACCATTCCGCGGCCGGCGCCGAGACGGCGATGCCCGGTGGGACCGCGGGTGTCATCCATCCATTCATCCCGCGAGGTGTGCGGTCATGATTGTCAACATTCTCCGGGTCGTATTCCTGCTGACCATGGCGGCGGTGGCGATGAGTTACGCCGAGTCCGGCGACGAGCGACTACGCGCGTACGCCCTGTTCATCCTCCTGGCGGCGATCGGCGTCGCCCTGGCCGCGCTGGTGATCGACATCTTCATTCCGCAGAAGTCGCTCGCCGCCCTGTCCGGGGCCTTTTTCGGGTTGCTCGTCGGTCTGATCATCGCCTACGGCATCTCGCAGGTGTTCGACCTGGTGCTGGACATCACCGACCCCGGCTGGCGTTACTGGAAGGGCCTCACGCAGACGATCAAGGTCTTCATCGGCATCGTCTGCTGCTACCTGGCCGTCAGCTTCATCCTCCAGACGAAGGACGATATCCGTTTCGTGATTCCCTACGTCGAATTCGCCAAACAGACCAAGGGGGCCCGGCCGATGGTCCTCGACACCTCTGTGATCGTGGACGGGCGGTTCGCCGACATCTGCAACACGGGCATTATCGACTGCCCGATCATCGTCCCGCGATTCGTCCTGACCGAGCTCCAGGCCGTCGCGGACAGTTCGGACCGGCTGAAGCGAAACCGCGGGCGGCGGGGGCTGGACATCCTTCATCGGCTGCAGACGAACGACCAGCTCGACGTGCAGTTCCTCGATTCGAGGGCCGAGGCCGACCGCCCAGTGGACGAGCGGCTTGTCCTGCTGGCGAAGAAACTGGACGGTCAGGTGGTGACCAACGATTACAACCTGAACAAGGTCGCGCAAATCCACGGCGTGCGTGTGATCAACATCAACGACCTTGCCAACGCCCTCAAACCGATCTTCCTGCCGGGCGAGAAGATCAGCGTCAAGGTCATCAAGCCCGGCGAAGAGGCCGGCCAGGGCATCGGCTATCTTGAGGACGGCACCATGGTGGTCGTCGAGGCCGGACGCGACAAGATCGGCGAGACCGTGGCGATCAGCGTGACCAGCGTCCTGCAGACCAGCGCGGGGCGGATGGTCTTCGGCCGGCCCGACGGCACGGAGCACGCCGACCGCCGCGCGCGCTCGCGGCCGACGCCCGCCTGAGGAGCGTCACCGCCCGAAGTACGTGTCGCGGAAGGGCAGCTCGCGTCGCGCCCGGCTCGACTTTCCGGCGGTCTCCACGATACCGATCGCCCGGGCCGACGACTCCGGCCGCACGGCCAGCGGCATGCCGTGGTGCAGGTGCTCACTCACATTCCGATAGAAGGACGGCCACTCGTCTTCGCCGCAGGGCACCTGCGTCACCTGCGCCACGCCGTGGGGATACGTCGTCAGCGTCGCCTCCTTGTCGAAGATCGTCGGAAAGTGGATCGCCCCTTCGGTGCCGAGGATGACCCAACCCGGCGACTTCGCCGCATAGAGCTGCGAACAGGCGAAGTTCGCCGCCGCGCCGTTGTCGAAGCGCATCACGATCCGGACATGATCCTCGTTGGTGCACATCAGCCACTTGCGCTTCTGGCAATAGCCGCTGACGGCGATCACCCGCCGCGGAATCAGATGCAGCATCCAGTCGATCACGTGCGCCCCCCAGTCGAACCCGAGCCCCCCGGAGATCCGCCGGTCCGACCGCCACCAGGTGCCGGGATGGCCGTATGCGGCGTAGTCGAGCTGCGTCTCGAACACCTCGCCGACGACCCCGCTCTCCACCAGCCGCCGCGCCGTCAGGAATTGGCGATCCCAGCGGCGGTTCTGATAGACCGTCAGCATGAGCCTTGAACGGCGGGCCTCGGCGATCATCGCATCGGCCTGCCGCTGCGAAACGCAGAAAGGCTTTTCGGTGACGACGTGCCGCCCGGCCCGCAACGCCGCGAGGACGAGTTCGGCGTGGACATGGTGCGGCGTGATGTTGACGACCATCCGCACGCGATCGTCCTTGAGCATCTCGTCGAGGGACGGGTAGCTCGCGATGCCGGGAAAGTCCTCCTCGGCCGCCCGGGCGCGCGCGGGGTCGATGTCACAGGCGGCGACGAGTTCGAATCCGCCGGCCTGCTGCATCTGCGTCGCGTGCAGCTTGCCCATGTTGAACGTCGCGCCGTAGCCGAGAAGCCCGACGCCGATCGGCTCGCCCATCGGTCGCCACCGGCCGGCGGCCCACAGCAGGCCGCGAACGGCCAGCCGCTGAAACTCCGGATGGCGGAACGCCCGCTCGTCGTGCCCCAGGGCCGTGTAGAAGACCCGGCCCTCGCCGTAGGTCCGCGTGTACGCCATCGGGGCCGGCTCCCCCTGCCATTGCGCCGTCAGGAAGACGTCGACCGGCTCGGCCTCTCGACCAAGGATGTAGAACTCGTCCACGATGTCGAACTTCTGTAGCCCCTCCGCCAGGTCATGCTCGCCGCCGGAAACCTCGATGCCGAACTTCGACGTGCCCGGGCCGTGCGAGAGGAAGCGCGTACCGAGCATCCGAATGAACTCCGCATTGCCGAGGAACGAATCGCTCGCGCAGTGGAAGCCGACGAGGCCTCCGCCGGACCGCACGAAGCCGCACAGGCGAGCCTCCTGCCGCCGCGACAACGTGCCGCCCTGCGTGTACAGGGCGATGACGTCGTACCGATCGAGATCCCCGTCGAACGCCGTGTCCCGCTCGGCGACCGTGCACGTGGCCAGCCCGCCGTCCTCGTACGCGCGCTTCAGGATCGCCGCGCACGCGTCGAACGGGTGCCACAGCCCGCCCTTCACCACAAGCACTCTCAGCCGCGACATAAAAGGTCCTTTCGTCCTGCTACGTCGAATCCCCCTCGCCCGTCTCGTGCTCGAACCGCTCCAGCGGGCAACCCGCACAGCGGGCCCGCGGCCGGCAATACGTCTTGCCCACCGCGACGATCAGCGCGTGATACTCGTTGTACAGGGCGGCGTCGGCCGGCAGGTTCGACTCGAACAGCTCGCGGATCTGCTCGTAGTCCGCGTCATCGTCGATCATGCGGTGCCGGCGGAGGATCCGACAGGTGTATGCATCCACCACAAAGCTCGGCTTGCCGCCGGCGTACAGGAGAATCGAATCGGCCGTCTCCCGGCCCACGCCGCGCACGCCGAGAAGCTCCTCCCGCAGCGCCTCCGTCGGCGCGGCGAACATGCGGTCGAGGTCGCCGTCGTACCGCTCCCACAGCCAGTGAACGAACGCCTTCAGGCGTTTCGTCTTCACATTGAAGTAGCCCGCCGGCCGGATGAGTTCCGCCAACGCGGCGGGCTGGATGTCTCGAAGCCTCGCCCAGTCGAGGCACCCGGCCCGTCGAAGGTTCTCAATCGCCTTCTCGACATTGGCCCACGCCGTGTTCTGCGTCAGGATCGCCCCGACGCACACCTCCAGCGGCGTCTCGCCCGGCCACCAGTGCTGAGGTCCGAGCGCCTTGTGCATCGCATCGTAAAACTGCCGAAGCCTCTGACCGGTCCGCGTGCTCACGCAACCCGACCTCCCGAACGCCGCTTCGATTGAAAAGCCCCTGCCGCCGGGCATAATCATGCAGGAATGGCGGCTCGAGGTTCACGGATGTGTTCTGCCCCCCGGGGCGGGGTTATTCGCATCGAATCCAGCAGCCCCTCCATTGCCTCGCCTTCCTGCTCCCGTGGCTGATCGTGTTCGAGGTCGGCATGCTCTGGCGGCGGACCGTCGAACCGAATCACGCGATGCCGTCGCTGGTCGCGTGGCGCCTGATCTCGCGGCTCTTCGAACTCGTCGGCGCCGGCGGCATCTACCTGCCGGGGCTCCTCCTCGTGGCGATCCTCCTCGGGTGGCACCTCGCGTCCCGGCAGCCCTGGACGATCGACTGGCCGACGGTGCTGGGGATGCTCGGCGAGAGCCTCGTCTGGGCGATACCGCTCTATGTGTTCAATTCGCTCCTGCTGCGCGCCGACGCCGGCGGCCTGTTCGGGCGATGGCTCGACGACGTGATTCTCAGTATCGGCGCCGGCATGTACGAGGAGCTTGTCTTTCGCCTGATGGCCATCACGCTCCTGAGCCTCCTCCTGATCGACATCTTCGGCCTGAACAAGAATGCCACGCTGGTATTCATCTTCCTCGCCTCGGCGGGGCTCTTCGCGGCCCACCACCACCGCCCGTTCGGAAACGAGCCTTTCGACACCGCCCAGTTCCTCTTCCGAACGGCCGCCGGGCTGTACCTGACGGGAATCTTCATCTACCGCGGGTTTGGCATCGCCGCAGGCAGCCACGCGATCTACGATGTCGTGGCGGTAACCGTCGCGACACTTCGCTACGCCGACGCAAGCCCCGGCTGACAAGTGCGATCAGCAGCGACAAGTCGCTACTACTTACTTCTATTTATCGATAACGAACGATCGATAGCACAAAGCAAGCCATCGTAAATCCGGAACATCAATAGAAAGCGATAGCTGCAATCATATCGAGTAGCGACGTGGGCGATCGGTAGCGGGGAGAAACGGCCGGCAATAAATGACTCGACACCGAGTTTTGGCTATTATAGGGCAGGTGGGGCAAATGCCCCAGGGTGCCACAGGCGGGCCAGGTTACGAGGCGCTGCGGTCCCCGCGTGCATCCTGCGATGTGATCGAAGCTTGCCGGTCGCGTGATCGGCACAGGAAGGGTGGTAGCGTTCAAGTCGGTCCTGTCACAGGAAAGGAGATGTCCAGATGCGAAGAATGACGTCATGTTGGTGTAGCGCATGTTTGTTCGCGACGGGTCTGCTCATCTGGTTCGTCCCGTCTGCGCTCGGGTCGGACGGCGCGTATTCCGCGACCCTGCAGCAGGCCTTGGCGAACTTCGAGAAGGCCCGGTTCAACGCCGCCGAGCCGGTCTTGACCGCGACTTCGGTACAGCCGACGCGGTGCCCCGCCGTGGAGACCCAGTGTCCGACCGCCGAGACGAAATGCCCGGTGGTGGAGACGGTGTGCCCGGCAGTGGAAACCAAATGCCCGCCGGTTCGCACGCAGTGTCCAGCCTATGAGACGCGATGCCCCGTCGTCGAGACGAAGTGCCCGCCGGGCGAAACCTTCTGCCCGGTCGTCGAGACCCAATGCCCGCCGGTCCGGACGAAGTGCCCGCCGGCTGAAACGCGCTGCCCGCCGGTTCAGACACAGTGTCCGCCGGTCCAGACGCGGTGCCCCGTTGCCGAGACGCGATGCCCGGTCGTCGAAACGAAGTGCCCGCCCGTGGCCACCAAGTGCCCGGCCAAGGAAACCCACTGCCCGGTTGTTGAGACGAAGTGTCCACCCGTGGGCACCAAGTGTCCGGCCAAAGAGACCGTCTGCCCGATGGCCGCAACCAAGTGCCCGGCCATCCCCACGAAGTGCCGGCCGGTCGAAACGAAGTGCCCCGCGGTCGAGACCAAGTGCCCGCCGGTCGGTACGAAGTGCCCCGTGAAAGAAACCGTCTGTCCGATGGCCGAGACTAAGTGTCCCGCCATCCCGACAAAGTGCCGGCCGGTCGAAACGAAGTGCCCCGTCGTCGGCACGAAGTGCCCGGTCGCCGAGACCCAGTGCCCGCCGGTGCAAACCAAGTGCCCGACTGCGGCGACGCGGTGTCCGGTCGTCGAGACGAAGTGCCCGCCGGCCCTGACGAAGTGCCCGATCGCCGAGACGCGATGCCCCGTCGTCGAAACGAAGTGCCCGCCCGGCGAGACCTTCTGCCCGGCGGTCGCGACGAGGTGTCCGCCGGCCCTGACACAATGCCCTGCCGCTGAGACGCGCTGCCCCGCGGCCGAAACGAAGTGCCCGCCGATGCAGACGCGCTGCCCGCCCGCGGAGACGCGGTGCCCCGTCGTCCAGACCACGTGCCCGCCTCTGCAAACGGTGTGCCCGGCCGTAGACACGGCGTGCCCCCCGGCCCAGACGCGGTGCCCGGTTGCGGAGACGCGATGTCCGGCCGTCGAAACCAAGTGCCCGCCGGCGCTGACAAAGTGCCCGGCCGCGGAGACGCGCTGCCCGGTCGTCGAGACGAAATGCCCGCCGGGCGAAACGTCCTGTCCGGCAGCCGAGACCAGATGCCCGCCGGTGGAAACGAAGTGCCCCATCGTCGAGACCCGCTGCCCGCCGGTCGAGACCAAGTGTCCGCCAGTGCAGACGCGCTGCCCGCCGGGAGAGACGTTCTGCACGGCAGCCGAAACGCGGTGCCCGCCGGTGGAAACGAAGTGCCCCGTCGTCGAGACCCGCTGCCCGCCGGTCGAGACCAAGTGCCCGCCAGTGCAGACGCGCTGCCCGCCGGTGCAGACGAACTGTCCGACGCCGGGCACGATCTGTGTGGCGTCATAGGTCAGAAGCGCGTCGCGGCTTCCGTCCGTGAGGCAACATGACCTGACCGCTCGACCAGGCAAGTGACACGCTGGGGCGGTCTGATGACCGCCCCTTTTCTTTGCGCGACGACTGCGCAACAATACCCGCCGTCTTATGCCGCCCAAAGGCTCATCCATAGCTGCGCCGGGCGCGGAGTCGCCGGATCAAAGAGCGGAGACCCTGCTCCCCACCGCCCGAATCACGGCCGCCGTTCTCGCGGCCCTCGCGGCGGCATGGATCGCGGCCGGCTCGACGGGACTGCTGGGACATCCGCTGCGGCACGCCATGACATGGATCTGCCTGGCCGTGTCGATCGCGACAGGGCTGCCGACGGCCGGTTCGCTCGCGGCCCGCGCCGTGATCCTGACGATCGCGGCCGCAGCATCGGTCCTGATGAATGCTTCGCCGATCGTCGGCATCAACGTGGCCTCGGTGGCCCTGGTGACGGCGATCCTGGCGTGCTCGCACGCAGGCGCAAACTGGCGCGCCTTGCGGATCGCGGCCACAGCCACGGCGGTCTTCGCCGTCTTTGGCGTAGCCCGTGCGTCCATCCCGGCGGTCTGGTTGTTGGCCGACGGCTTGGGGGGCATGCTTGCGCGGGCCGCGGGTCATCTGGCCGACGAACCCTGTCGGGCCGGCGCGACCTTCGCGGGGGTGGACTTCCTCGTCCTGATGGCCGCATTCACCATCGCCTGGCTCGTCGAGACGCCCCCGCCACGACGGTCTCGCGCGGCGTATGCCGTGGCGGCCATCCTTGCCGGCCATCTGGCCTACCTGGTCATACTCGCCTATGCACCCTTGCTGCGTGCAGCGCTGCCGGAGACCAGCGCACAGGACGGCTGGTCCTGGGCGGCGGCCGTCCGTCAGCTCATCCCGTGGAACCTTCCGCTGGCGGCCGGGGCGGTCCAGTTGCCGATCGCGGCCGCCATGCTCCGCTGGTCCGCCTGGCCCGACGACGCCTCGGACGGCGCTGTCCACCCGGCGGCCGGCGCGCGTTTCGGCCGGTTCGCCGTGACCGTTGCCGCGACGGCGGCCGCAGCCCTGCTTCCGGTCCTGACCGCCTGCTGGCCGCAGGGGGCGAGCCTGCAGGGCAAGAAGATCGTCTGCTACGAAAAGGGCTTTCTGAACTGGCTCAAGGCCGAACACGGGCAGTACGGCCGACTCTCGATCGGCATGTACGGTATGCTGCCCACCTACATCGAAAGCCTGGGAGCGAAGTGCGTGGTGTCGCCCGATCTTGCCGAGCGCGACCTGCGCGACGCCGACGCACTCATCCTGTTGTACCCCAACAAGCCTTGGGAACCCGGCCAACTGGAGCGTATCCGTCAATTCGTGCAGCAGGGCGGCGCTCTGCTGGTCATGGGCGAGCACACCGTGCGTGAGAGCGACGGCGGCATGCGATTCAACGAAGTGCTCGCACCGACGAAGATCCGCGTACCGTTCGACACGGCCGTTTTTGAGGTTGGCGGCTGGCTTCAGAGCTACGAGGCCCTGGCCCACCCGGCCACGGCCGGCGTGGGGGACGATCGCAACCAGTTCGGCGTCGTCATCGGCGCCTCGGTGGACGCCCGCTGGCCGGCCCAGCCCCTTGTGGTCGGGCGATTCGGATTCATCGACCCGGGCGACGCGGGCAGCGAGCGGGCCATGCTCAGCAACGAGAAGTACGACGCCGGCGAGAAGCTCGGCGATGTCGTCCTTGCGGCCGAGCAGGCGCTGGGCAAGGGAAAGATCATCGCGTTCGGCGACACATCGAGCCTGACCAACGGCATCACGGTCGGCTCGCACGTGTTTACCTCGCGGCTGCTGGCATACCTGGCCGACGGCACGAGGCGGGCCCGGCCGCCCTGGCGACAGGGGCTCGGCATGCTGGCCGCGGTCGTCGCGGCCCTGCTGCTGCTGCGACGGCCGGGCGAGCTCCGCACGGCCGCCGCCGCGATCGCGCTG
>CAZTVU010000043.1:0-7636 GCA_964617025.1 uncultured Planctomycetales bacterium
GGTGTCCGTGAACGCGACGACGAACACGTTCCGCATCTTCGACCTGGACGCGGGCATCGAGCTCAGCAGCGCGAGCGGGGGCGGCGGCGGTAGCCTGGCCTGGGCGGACGAGATCAACAACCTCGGCGGCTATCACATCGGTTCCGTCTCGGGCGGCAATACCACGCTGACCGACTTCGAGGTGGACTACTTCCGCGTGCTGCTCGGGACGGCGATCGAGGACGCCGCCACGATCATCCACCCGATCTCGCCGCCGTGCAGCCATCCGCCCCAGGATATCGACCAGGACGGCGACGTGGACCTGAGCGACTTCGGCCAGTTCCAGGCCTGTTTCAACGGGCCGAACCGGCCGTGGCCCGAGGGGGCCGATGCGGACGCCTGCCGATGCATCGACGCAGACGAGGACGGTGACGTGGACCTGAGCGACTTCGGCGTGTTCCAGGTCTGTTTCAACGGCCCGAACCGAACCCCGCCGCAACCGGCGTGCGATACGGCAAACGGCGTGGAGGGCTGAGGTCGTTTCGTCCCGGCGGACTGCTTCGACGGGGAGCCGGGAGGGCCGGCGAGCTACCTGCTTCGGAATTGTTCGGGTAGTCTGACGGCGCGCGCGGGCCGTACGGAACCGGTCCCCGGGCGTCCGGGACTGGTCCGCTCGCGATGCGTTCGTCGGTGCCGTAGCGGGGCGTCGCCTTGGTGTGGGCCGCGCGGTTCGTGGTGCGGATTCGCGCGGCGGATCGTCGGAACGAGCCGGTCCCGAGCGCCCGCAACGATCAGCGGCCTGCAAGTGAAACCGGAGTCTCCGTGACCATGCGTTTGATCACCTGTCTGCTGCTGTTTATCGCCGTCGTCGCGTCGAGCGCTTACGGATCCGAGGGTCCGTCCACATCGCGGCCCACGTCAACGAGGACCGCCGCGGCGCGGCAACTCCGTGTGGCCGCCGTGCAAATGCGGTCCACGCGGGACCTGGAAGCGAACCTCGCCGCGACGGAACGCTTCATCCGCCGATGCGCGCAGGGGGGCGCCCGGGCGGTGGTCTTCCCGGAGTGCTCCGTCACGGGCTACTTCGAGGACGTCGTCACGAAGTTGACGGCGGAGCAGCTTGCGGCGGCCGAGCGGCGTGTCGCCGCCGCGTGCCGGCAGGCGGACGTCTACGCCCTGGTCGGGATGCCCTGGCGGCAGGAAGACAAACTGTACAACGCGGCCATCGTGATCGGCCCGGACGGGCGCGTGATCGAGCGGTTCTTCAAGATGCAGCTCGCGGAGGGCTGGCCGCACGCGGGCGACCACCTGTCGGTCTGGCGGATCGACGGCATCCCGTGCACCGCGATCATCTGCCACGACGAGCGATACCCGGAGCTGGTCCGCCTGCCGGTGCTGGCCGGGGCGAAGGTGGTGTTTTACCTGTCGCACGAGTCGGGCCTGCGCGAGGAGCACAAGATCGGCCCGTACCGCGCCCAGATCCAGGCCCGGGCCGTCGAGAACGGCGTTTACGTCGTGCACGCCAACGCGCCCGCGAACCCCGACGCCTCCGGTTCGCACGGCCAGAGCCGCATCATCGCTCCGGACGGAAACATCGTTCACGAGGGGTCGATCTTCGGCGAGGAGGTGGTCTCGGCGACGCTGGACCTGGCGAAGGCCGGGCGCACCCACGCCTTGCGCAGCCTCGACTCCGCCCTCCTCGGCCCCTGGTGGCGTGAGGGCGTCAAGCTCGTGCGCATCGTGGAATAAAGGGCGGGGCGGCCCGAGCGGCGTTCGACCGCAACGCCGCTGGCGGGGCGATCCGGCGACGGGTATACTCCGTCGTTGCATAATGCAATGATGGAAAAGCGGGAAAGCGAAAAAACACTTTGAAGGCCCGTAGGCGGAGCACACGGCGTGGTCTTGCGTGCACCACATCATCGGACGCCTTTGGGTTTCTCGTTTTTCCGCTTTCCAGCGCCGCGGTATGCAGCACTGGGGTCTTGTGCGAGGGGCGTGCGCTCCCGCAGTTTGATGGAGGTCTGTCATCAACCGCATCGATCAGAAGTTCGCCGATCTGAGCCGGGCGGGGCGCAAGGGGCTCTGGCCGTATGTCACCGCCGGCTTTCCGACTGCCGCCGCGACGACGGAGATCGTTCGCCGGCTTGATCGACTTGGGGTCGCCGGGGTCGAGATCGGGTTTCCATACTCGGACTCGATCGCCGACGGGCCCGTCATCCAGACGTCTTTCACGCGGGCGCTCGCCCGGAACCTGCGGGTCGAGGAGATCTTCGAGGCGATCCGCGAGACGCGGCGAACGGTGAGCATCCCCCTCGTGGCGATGGTCTCGTTCTCGATCGTGACGCGGATCGGCGTCGATGCCTTCTGCGAGCGCGCGGCGGCGGCGGGCTTTGACTGGGAACACCCCGAGGGGGTGCTCCCGATCTCTCGTTCGAGGAGGCGCCGGACGTCGCGCGGCGAGCGGCCAGCCACCGGCTGCATCTGATCCTGCTGGCCGCGCCGACGTCGTCGCCGGAGCGGCGCGAGCAGATCGCGCGGCTGTCGACCGGCTTCGTGTACTACATGTCCGTCGCCGGCACGACCGGCGAGCGCGACCGGCTGCCCGACGACCTCATCGAGAACGTGCGCAAGCTGCGACGGGTCGGCGGCAAGCCGGTCGTCGTCGGCTTCGGCATCAGCAAGGCCCAGCACGTGCGGGCCGTCTGTGAGGTCGCCGACGGGGCGATCGTCGGCAGCGCGATCGTGCGGCACATGCTCGACGCCGCTCCGGAGGGAGCCCCCGCCGATATCCAGGCAGTTGCCGATGCCGTGGAGGCGTGCGCCCGGGATCTTCTAGCCGGCCTTCCCTGACGGCGGGCGACAGGCCGCCGTCCGTTTGCGCGACTTCGCTCAGATGCCCGGGCATGCGGGGGGACGGTTGGGGCCGTTGTAACACCCCTGGAACTGTCCGAAGTCGGTCAGATCGACGTCGCCGTCGTCGTCCAGGTCCGCATCGACGGAGCAGTTGGCCGTCGGGGACCGGTTCGGCCCGTTGTAACAAAGCTGGAAGAGGCCGAAGTCGCTCAGGTCGACGTCGCCGTCCGTGTCGAGGTCGACGGGATGCAGCCTGATGACGAGGCTGACGGTGATCTCCTGCGGGCTGTTGGTCCCCGCCGGATCCGCGATGGTGATCGTGGCGGAATACGAGCCGGGCGGCAGTGAGCGGAGGTCGTAGGATACGGTGATCGGATCGGCCTCGCCGGTGGAGGTGCCGGCGGAGGGCGAGACGGCCAGCCAGCTTACATTGTCCGTGATCGTGTAGTTCAGGGTGCCGCCGCCGGTGTTCCGCACGGTGAACACCTCGTCGAGCACCGACTCGCCCAGGGTGATGGTGTGCGAGAAGCTTGCGGGCTGCCGGAGGATCGTCGGGGGCATCGTCTCCTCCGTGTACTCGAGGATGGTCATGTTGAGGTCGATGTCGGGGCGGGTCACGCCGTTTTGGACGGCCATGCCTTCATCGAACCGGTCGGAATCCATCACGTACGGGTTGAAGCCGACGGAGTTGGTGAACTCGATGTAGTAGGTGCGGCCGGGCACCAGCGGCACCTCTCCGTGGCTGTAGCTCGCGCCGTGGAGGCCCGCGCCGAAGGCCTGATACGCCGCCTTGGTCGTCTTGGTGGCCCCGAGCTGAAGTCCGCCAAGGCCGTCGTATACGCGCCAGGTGAAGTCGAGGTCCCAGACGTGGTCCGCGCCGGCGGCCCAGACGTCGACGCCGGCGAGGTATCGCCCGCGCGCAATGAACGTCTGGCCCCACCGCTGGCCGTAGTTGCCGTCCTGCAGGCTGCCGATGCCGGTCGTCCGCTTGTTCATGGTCACCCGCGTGCCGTCGTTGTCGGCGAACACGACGTAGCAGAGATCGAAGTCCTGCGGAACGCCGTTGGCGTCGTACGCACGGCCGCCGGTGTAGCTGTTGGCATCCTTGTTTCGCCGGTACGGCTGGATCAGGCCGTCGCCGTTGGGGCCGGCAAAGCCCATGACCGCCATCGCGTAGCGGCGGCCGGGTACCAGAGGGATCTCGCCGGAACGCCAGCGGGCCCAGTGGTCGCCGTTTGCGCCCACGCGGGATTCGTCCACCTGGCGCGCGCCGAGCCACGTCCAGTTGCGGACGTCCGGGTCGCCGTTGTCTTCGAGGATGGCGATCCAGGCGCCGTTGGTGTCGTCGTCCGCGAGGACGAAGTTCGCCCCCGTGACGGATGTGCCGGTGGCGGTGAAGGTCTGGTACCAGACCGGCGCGGGCCACGTCCAGTCGGCCACGTCGCGCCAGGTGTAGGTCGAGTAGTCGACCGGCAGCTCGACATGGGCGGTAGTGGTCTGGTTATCCTGCACAAGGACGTGGCTGAGCACCTTCGGCCGGACGTAGAACAGGGGCTGGTTGATGAGGATGGAGTAGGTGCCCGCGCGGATGGTGATGCTGTAGAAGCCGTCGTAGGTGTTGCCCTGGCCGCCGCCGGGGGCCCCGAGGCGCCGCGACGGTCCGATCGGCGGTGAGCGGTAGGGCGAGAGGAAGAGGTTGGTCTCGTAAAGCTCGGCGTAGCCCATGTGGGGCTTGCCCTTGATCTTCTCAAACCGGCCGTGGCCGGTGACGGTGCCGTCGGCCCGCACGTCGCCGACCGACCCGACGCAGGCGAAGATACCCAGGGACGCGGCCAGGGCGCATCCAACGCGTCGCTTTGCCTCTCGTGATCTCATCGCGTGCCTCCTCGGCGGCAGTGAAAGGAACCCCGTCCGCCTCCTCAGTATACCAAGCGCCGCGAACGATCTTCAACCGAAAAGCACGACGCGGTCGCCGGTGCGTTATTGGACTTTCTACGGGCGTCGCGCACAGGCATCGGCAGACGGAGCCAACGAACCTTTCCTCATCCCCCGACACGAGAGTCCGGACCCGGCGTTTGGGCGCCGGTCTTGCCCGCACGCCCTGATCCTTAGCGCGGACGCGGGCCGCGGAGACGAAGCGGTGGGGTCAGGCTCAGTTGACCGGCCGGTGGACCCGTCTGATCTCTCGGACGCGACGGTATGTTCGTGGCATCTCGCTTGAGAGCGATCCCAGGCTCGCTGTCCCTCGCGGTGACCTGGACGGCCCGGCCGGACCGGCTATACTGAAGGAGGATGATGACGGTTGACCGCGCGGCGTGACGCCCGCGGCCGTGGGGAGCCGGACCATGATAACATTCCGCGTCTCAACCGAAGTAAAGGAGGACCGTCGGGTTGAGTTGACACTGCCGCCGGAAACCCCAATCGGGCGGGCTGATCTGGTCGTCAGTGTTTCCCCGCACGCCGTCGAGCGGAGCAAACGTTCGCGAACTCCTTTGGCTGACTGGGCCGAACAGTACGCCGAGCACTGGGGCGATCAACTCGACTCGGCTGATGTGCCGGGGTTCACCGGTCGGAGGTTCTGAGCGTGCCCGGCCGTACCGTTCTTCTCGATACCAGTTTTGTTCTTGCACTCGAAAACCGGGATGACCGCCACCACGAGCGAGCCAAGACACTCGATCGCCGGCTCACACGTGAGGGATGCGACTACTTGGTGCATTGGGGCATTGTGTTCGAGGTCGCGGATGGTTATGCGCGCATCGGTCGGCGTTCGAAGGCCCTCCAGTTATTGGAGAAACTCCGGACGGAGGAGGGCTTCATTCTTGAGCCCATCACGGAGCCGGTCTTCCAGGAGGCTGTTTCGCTGTCCTGCGCGCGGCGCGACAAGGAATGGAGCCTCACCGACTGCGTATCGTTCGTCGTCATGCGACAACACGGCATCGCGGAGGCGTTGACGGCCGACGCCCACTTCCGGCAGGCCGGTTTCACCGCGCTCCTGCTGGAGGGATGATCTTCTGTGACGGCAACGAAGGGCGCGACGGGGTGTCCCGCCTGCGGTGAACACGGTGGTCTTTGCGTTCCTGGCGCCCCGCTCAGGCACACCGGTGGAAATGGTTTGATCGCGTCCTGCGGCTGAGCCCCTTTGGGGCTTTACGGCGTCACAAGATCCCCAGCGAAAACGGCACGGGACAGGCGGGCGAATTCGTGTAGTATGGCGAAACCATTCGCGGGCTCAATCCGGCCGTTCATCATTCATCGTTCCGCGTTCCTCGTTTCATTCGCATGCCGGCGGGCGGTTCGGGCCGTTGAAACAGGCCTGGAGCGTCTGGAAGTCGGTCAGGTCGACGTCGGTGTCGCCGTCGAAATCGGCGCCGTCGCAGTCTGCCGCGGGGGCGGGGCGATTTGGACCGTTGAAGCAGGCTTGATAGCGGACGAAGTCGTCGAGGTCCACGTCGCCGTCAGCGTCGAAGTCGCCGGGAATGAACTCATACGCCCCGAGATCGACGACGGGGGACGGTCCCCGCCCCGTGTCGGTCACCGCGGGGGCGTCGACGAACCGCGTGTGTCCCGCCCGGTCGAACGGCAACGGCTCACCCGTTTCGGCGTCGGCGTCGGCGTCAAGGACGTCCGACGGGACGGCGGCGTTGTCGCCGGCGTCGACGCACGGCGAGCGGCCCTGAAGGCGCAGGTCGCCGTAATCGTCGTCGGCTGTGGCCCACTGGCCGTCGGGGCCCGGCGAGGGGGTGCGGACAAACAGCGGATCGGCGGCGATGTTGCCGTTCACGCCGGTTGGATCCGCCAGGCCGGCGTAGTCGTATGCCGTATTGCCGAAGACGCAGTTGAACGAAAGCGTCAGGGTGCTTGCGGCCGTCCTGAAGATCCCGGAGGTGTTGAACACGACGATCGTGTTGGCGACCGCCGGGGAGCCGCCGGCGCAGTAGATCCCCGCGCCGTCGGTTGTCGCCCTGTTTTCGGTGATCGTGTTGTTGGTTACGGTCGGGGAGGAGTAGGCCGAGTAGATCCCGCCGCCGTGAGACGACACCGTGTTTCCGACGACGGCGTTGTTCGCGAACAACGGGGATCCGCCCGCACAATAGGCCCCGCCGCCGTAGAAGGCGACGTTTCCCGTAAGGGTGTTGCCGAGGATCATCGGCGAAGCGTAGGAACAGTAAACCCCGCCGCCATAGGAAGAGGCGGTGTTCCCCACGATCAGGTTGTGGGCGATCGTTGCGGAGGAGTTGCCGGAGCAGAAGATTCCGCCGCCGCCGTACGAGGCCGTGTTCGCGGTGATCCGGTTGTGGACGATCACGGGGGAGGAGTTGTCGCAGTGAATCCCGCCGCCGTATCGGTAGAACGCCCCGGCCAGCGTCCCGGTGCCGTTCCGGATCGTGAAGCCGTCGATCCGCGTGGTCGCCGTCGCGCCGAAGGGCGCCGTCACGACGCTGCCGCCTCGGTTGCCGTCGAGGATCGTTTCGTGAGAGGACCAGTCTCGCTGCGTCAGCGTCGTTTCGTTGCCGGCAAAGCCGCCGTACAGCGCCACGCCGTCCTTGAGTGTGATGCGCTCGACGTAGGTCCCGGCGGCGACCCAGACCTGGCCGCCGCTGGGGGCGGCATCGAGCGCGGCCTGGACCGTCTGCTTGGCCAGGGCCCACGTGGATCCGTCGTTGGCGTCGTTGCCGGTCGTAGCGACGTGGATAACGCTCTGGGCTCCGGCGGGACCGGCGCCGAGCATCGCCGGCCCGAGCCACAGCGCCCATATCGGGCGGATTCGTCGGCCCATAACCCTGCCCCCGATGGTCCGTTTCGA
>CAZTVU010000043.1:7646-16600 GCA_964617025.1 uncultured Planctomycetales bacterium
CCGCGACCGCATCTCAAGCCTTTGCGTGTTTCTCCTCGCGACTGCTTTCGTGTCGCGTCGTTCACCTGCATGCCGCCGGCCGGTTCGGGCCGTTGAAACAGCCTTGGAATGCGAGAAAGTCGGCCAGATCGACGTCGTTGTCGGCGTCGAAATCGGCGCCGGCACAGCCTGCGCCGGCCGGGGGACGGTTCGGCCCGTTGAAACACGCCTGGAACTCGGTGAAGTCATCCAGGTCCACGTCGCCGTCCGCGTTGAAGTCCGGTCGGCCGGGGATGCGCACCTCGGCATAGTCAATCTCGTAGCCGCAGATCCTGTTCTGATCCGGGCTGCCCGCCGGCTGGAGGTCGGCGCTGAACGCATCCGGCCAGTCCGGCCCGGGCGCCCAGAAGTTGAAATACAGCGCCATGGCCTCGTCCGGGACGCACTCGCCCGCCGTCGCCGCGCGGAGCAGCGTCTCGCCCCGGCTCGGATCGAGCCACGTCCACTCGACCCGGCGCAGGGCAGGAAGCCAGTAGATGCGGAACGTGTTCCACGCGGTGAGGTCGAGGCCGGTCGGAGCGACATATTGGGGGCACTGGCCGGACTCGTCCCACGGGTTCGTGAGGACGGGGTCGCCGTTCGGGTAGGCCGCGTTGTCGTTCATCTTGCGCGAGAGGAACTCGAAGTCGATCTCGTCGCTCCGGGCGCCGTCATAGCCGTACGTGAAGAACGATGTGACCAGCCCGCTCGGATACGGGATGCGGGGAGGGTCGGAATAGCACCTCACCCTCGCCTCGAACCGATACGCTCGGTCCGGCGTGAACTCCATGACGGTGCGGATCTCGCCGCCCATGAACGTCGTCTTGACGGCGCCCAGGTCGTAGGGGTTGTAGAGGTGGTGCTCGATGATGCAGACGCCGTGCTGCACGCGCGGGAACGGCCCCGCCGTGGACAGCGGATCGGGGAAGTGCGTCCTCCCCTGGACCCACCACCAGTGGCCGGGGTGGTTGATGATCCAGACGGCGGGATCGGGCGGCCCCTCGGACGGCGTGGCGAAGTCATCGCGTAGGATGACGCGGTCCCAGGAAGCAGAGAGGGCCGAGTCACCGCATGCCCCGACGCACATGCACGCGGCCAAGACAATCCAGCGATTCATCGCACTCCTCCCCGCAAGGCGGGCGTTGCTACGGGCACGCCGGCGGCCGGTTGGGGCCGTTGAAACAGCATTGGAACGCGAGGAAGTCCGCCAGGTCGACGTCGCCGTTCCAATCGACGCCGGCGGCGAGGCAATCGGCCCCGGCCGGCGCCTGATTCGCACCGTTGAAACACGCCTGGAAGACCGCGAAGTCGGCGAGGTCCACGTCGGCGTCGCCGTCGAGGTCGCCGAGGGCGCAGCCGGTGGGCCCGATGTTCGTCCCCGGCGGCGTGGCCGCGCAGGCGTCGCAGGCGTCGCCGATGCCGTCGCCGTCATGGTCCGCCTGGGTCGGATTGGCCACGCTCGGGCAGTTGTCGGCCGCCCCGTAGAGGCCGTCGCCGTCGGCGTCGCGATCGTGAACAAAGATGTCCTCCCACCCGTTCGTGTCGCCGGGGACGAGGTCGTTGGCATGGCTCGCGAACACCACGCGGCGCCCACCGGCGGCGATCATGGGGGCGACGCTGCTGGAGTTGGCCTCCACGGCGCGCGAGCTGACGCTGACCCGCTCGGTCAGGCCGGCCTGGCGATCGCGGACGAAGGCGTCCGTGACGTACACGCCGCCGGAGCCGTTCGTGTCGCCGCGCACCAGGTTGTCGGCGCCGCAGAGGAACGCGACGTACCGCCCGTCGGCGGAGATCGACGGGCTGCCGCTGTTGGAGTCCGCCTGCTCGCCGTGGCGGCCGATACTGACGCGCTCGGTGACGCGGGTCTTGCGATCGCGGACGAAGATGTCGCCCCGCTCGTTCGTGTCGTCGGGAACGAGGTTGCGGGCGTAGCTGAAGAACGCGACGCAGCGCCCGTCACCGGAGAGGGCGGGGTCGGTGCTGCTGCCGTCGCCCTGCGCGCCGTCCGAGCCGACGCTGACCAGTTCGGTCGTATGGGTGGTGCGGTCGTGGACAAAGACCTGGCGCCCGGTCGTGCCGCCGGGGATCAGGTTGGTCGCCCAACTGTCGAACGCGACGAGACGTCCGTCGGAGGAGATTGCCGGGTGATAGCTGCCGCCGTCGGCCTGCGCGCCGGCGGGGCCGACGCTGACTCGTTCGGTCGTGTGCAGCAGCCGGTCGTGGACGAAGATGTCGTGCGTCTCTGTCGTGTCGCCCGCGACGAGGTTCGTGGCTTCGCTGTAGAACACCACGTAGCGCCCGTCGGCGGAGATGCGGCAGCCCTGGCTGTCGCCGTCGGCCTGCGTGCCGGCCGAACTGATGCTGACCCGCTCGGTGGTGCCCGTCAGCAGGTCGCGGACGAAGACATCCCAGGCGGCGTTCGTGTCGCCCGCGACGAGGTTGGTGGCCCAACTGGGAAACGCCACGTAGCGCCCGTCGCCGGAGATCATGGCATACGAGCTCGATCCGTTGCCCTGCGTGCCGGCGGAGCTGACACTGACCCGCTCGGTCGTGTGCGCCTTGCGATCGTGGACGAAGACGTCGTCCACGCCGTTCGTGTCGTTGGGAACGAGGTTGCGGGAGTAGCTGTGAAACGCCACGTAGCGTTCGTCCGTCGAGATCGAGGGGGCGCGGCTCGCGCTGTCGCCCTCGACGCCGCCCGACGTGACGCTGACCCGCTCGATGGTCTGCCCGGCGGCCGCCGTCCAGCCGAGGGCGAGGAGGGCGCAAGCCGCCCGACGAAACGTGACGCTATGGGGTGCCATGTTCATTCTCCTCCGTTATTCGGCCCGCTCCCGGGTGCGTGGCTCGGGGCTCGGGGTTCCGGGTTTCGTTTTCTCCTGCGCTGCCGCCGTTCGCGCACGCACCACGAAGGCAGCGCCCGGCACAACCCCGGGCTCGCACCCGCGGCTCTGTTCCGTGTTTTCCTTCGTCGCTCCGTCGCCTTGTCGCCTCGTTGCTGCCTATTCAAACTCCCAACTCGGAGCTCTTGACGCTGAACTCGCTACCCGCACGCCGGCGGCCGGTTGGGGCCGTCGCCCGGCGGGGTCGATCGTGGCTCGCGCGGACGGGGCCGGGCCCGGGAGGAACAAAACCCTGAGGCATGGGGTCCTCCTTCTTCGGCGTCAGAGAGGCTGAAGTCTCACCCTCCAGTGTACCCGATTGCCCGAGTGAGTTCTACGGATTTCGGCATTCCACCGGGTCATTTCGGCCCCCCGGCAGGCCGAGACACGCCTCGGCCCGGGCATCACGTCCCAATGCGGAATCACATCGGAGATGATTCACGGGGCGCCGGTTTCTCGTTGCTTAGCGCACTCGTATATTTTTCGGACGGTTCGTGTCCTCGATCAAGTCGGCGTCGGACGATGCGGCGGCCACACGTGTTCACCGATGGCTCGCACGCGGTTTGCGGGCGGCGGCGACAAGGGCGGCGAACAGGGCCCGGTGGGGCGGTCGGTCGGTGATCGCCTCCGGGTGCCACTGCACGCCGAGCATGAATCGCCGGCGCGGGTCCTCCACCGCCTCGATGAGGCCGTCGGGCGACCACGCCGTCGGGCGAAGCCCCCGACCCAACTGGTGCAGGCCCTGGTGGTGCGAGCTGTTCACCTCGATCGAGCGGTCGCCGACGATCGAATAGAGCCGGCTGCCCGGCTCCACGCGGACGGGGTGATACGAGAACGTGCCGTCGCCCCGGTGCAGGATGCTCGGGACGGCGGTCATTTGCTCGGGCAGGTGCTGATAGAGCGTGCCGCCTCGGTGGACGTTGAGCTCCTGAATCCCCAGGCAGATCGCCAGCAGCGGCAGGTCGCCCTCGTCGGCCAGGCGGAGGCACTCGAAGTCGACGAAGTCCCGCCGTTCGTGCATGACGACGGTCTTTTCGTGCGGCTCCTGGCCGTAGCGACGCGGGGGGATGTCCGGGCCGCCGGTCACGAGCAGGCCGTCGACTTCGGAGACGATCTCGCGGACCTCCTCGCGGGTGGTCACGGGCGGGATGAGCACCGCCCGTCCGCCTGCGTCGCGCACGGCGTCGACGTAATCGCAATCGAGGGCGATATAAAGGTCCTTGCCCTTCTCGTACACGCGGAGCCCACAGGTCACGCCGATCTTCGGACGCATCGCGCCATTGAACCGCCGCCCGCCCGGGAATGCAATCGCCTCCGCGCTGCGGACCGCACGGGGGAGGGTGTGCAGAAAGTGGGAAAGTGAAAAAGTGGAAAAGTGGGAAAGGACGCCGTCGATCAGCGGGCTTTCGAGGTACGCCTGCAGCGTCTTGAAGACCTTGAAGCGGGGGACCGCGAGCCCGGTCTTGTTCGCGTGTTCTTGCGCGCCTTCGATCCACTCCCGACGAGCCGGCGAACCACGTCCAAGTAACCCGCCGCCGTTCCTCCCCCCTCCTTCCATAGTTGCGCCCGAACCGCCCGGACCTCCGCGACAACAGGGTCATCCATAACCGAAGCACGCTTCCTCATCGCTCATCCTCCGACATCAGGCCCAATGGCGTTGTGATCAGGGGGACAGGCAAGCCGAGCCGCTCGTTCAGAACCGTCAGGTGCTGTGTCTTGTTCGCGTTGGCCAGAGGCTTGCAGTTCCATGTCAAGAGGTAGTCGATGCGGCACATCGAAGCCATCGCCAGATGGGCTGCATCGCCTCCGGCCTCCGCGGGCACAAGCCGGTGGCCAATGTAGGAGTCGATCACCTCTTCCAGGCCGGGAGGATCCTCGAGTACTACGGCCTCCGCGATGAGACGGGTCGCCCGCTGGGTCTTCGAGGCCGGGGCTCGTTTCAATTCGGCCAGTACATGACCGGAAACGTGGAGTTGGTGTCGAAACGGTGTCGATCCCACCATTCGCGCGTAACCTGCTGCCAGGCGACGGCCATCGGCGTGCGCCGCGTCTCGTAGTAGTAGCTCGGGATCGTCGTTTCGATGTATACCGTCCGAACCATTGACGTACCCGGCACGTCGCACTTCGGGATCGCACGAAGGCCTTCACGTCGATCCTGTCGCGATCCTTACACGTGAACACATGCCCCCTTGCCTTGCACTCTACCGCGTGAACGTATGGGGTTCAAGGAACACTCGGGGCGGTCGCGAAAGAATGAAGGTGTCAGGATGATTTTTCTGGGCCTCGATTTGATGGACGCGCGCATCCTGCGGGTTCACCGCAGAAGCGCCCACCCGCTCCTGAAGCGGCGGGGCGCCCCTCGCAACCGCGGGCTCGCGCCCGCGGCCCTGTTCCGTCTTTCCCTTCGTCGCTCCGTCGCTTCGTCGCTTCGTCGCTCCGTCGCTTTCATCGCTTCCTCGCTTTCCCGCCGCCGCTCCGGTAGCATCCCTTCGCGATGTCGGGAGGTACTGCCATGACGGACCGCGTTGTTCGCCCCAGGGTCGGTTTGCTGGGTCTTACGCTGGAGTTCTACGAACGGCTCGCCCCGTCGCTGCGGCCCGACCGCGAGGCGTGGGTGCGGCGGCAACTGCTGCCGGCGCTGGCGGGCGCCGCCGATGTCCGCTTCGACCGCGCCGTCTTCCGCCGCGAGGACGTCGAGCGGGCCGTCGCCGACTTCGAGCGCGACGGCATGGACGCGATCGTCGTGGTCCTGCTGTCGTACGCCCCGAGCCTCATCGCCGCGCCCGCCCTCCAGCGGACGCGGCTGCCGGTGATCCTGTGGAACACGCAGGAGCTGCTTGCGGTCGACGCCTCGTACGGCGACGCCGAGCTGATCGCCAACCACGGCGTGCACGGCACGCAGGATCTCGCCAACGTGCTCGTCCGCGCGGGCGTGCCGTTCCGATACATCACCGGCCACCCGACGGACGCGGCGGCGCTGGCCGCGCTGGCCGACCACTTCCAGGCGGCGCACGCCGTCGCGCGGCTGCGGCAGGCGCGGCTCGGCCTGCTGGGCTACCCCTTCCCGGGCATGGGCGACTTCGGCCTCGACACGACGCACTTGGCGGCCACCCTCGGCTGCTCGTGGGAGGCGATCGCCGTCAGCGACTACAACGCGCGGGCGGCGAAGGCCGACCCCTCGGCCGTCGGCCGGCTCGTGGCCGACTACCGATCGGCGTACGAGGTCGCGCCGAACATCACCGACGCAGACCTGGCCGCGACGGCCCGGGCGGAGATCGCCCTGCGCGGGATCGTCGCCGACCGCCGACTGGATGCCTACAGCTACCAGTTCCTCTCGTTCGGTCAGGACGACCGCACGGAGACGCTCCCGTTCGTCGCGGCCAGCCGGCTGCTGGCCGACGGCGTCGGCTTCGGCGGCGAGGGCGACCTGATCTCTGCGGCCGGCTCGGCCCTGCTGGGCTGGCTGCACCCACCGGCGAGCTTCAGCGAGATATTCACGATTGATTTCGCCGGCGACGCCGTCCTGCTGAGCCACATGGGCGAGGCGAACGTGGCGATGGCCCGGCGCGACCGGCGGGTGCGGATCGTGAAGCGCCCGGGGCCGATCGTGCCGACGCGGGCGGCCCAGTTGGCGCTGGTGACGAGCTTCGAGCCGGGCCCGGCGACGCTGGCGACGCTGACGCTGGGGCCGGGCCAGCGGTGGCGGATCATTGCCGCGCCGGTGACGATCGAGGACTTCGGCCCGCTGCCGCAATTGGCCGTGCCGCACTCGAAGGTTCGCCCCGCCGGCGACGTCCGCGAGTTCCTCACGGCCTACGCCACGGCCGGCGGCCCGCACCACCTGGCGATCTGCTTCGGCGACGCCCGCCGGAAGCTGGCCCTGGCGGCCGGCTTCCTGGGCGCGGACTACATCGGGCTGTAGCCCTACGATTGGGCCACTTGGCCCAGATCGGCACGCAGCAGCCATTCGAGCTAAGCCTACAGGGCGAATCCTCGCCTCCTCGATGGCTGGTTTTTGGGCGCCTCCCGACATGAGCATGGCCGCAGGAGCAATCCACGGTCTGTATCTGCAGGACGATACTGATACCGACGTCGACGGGCGTATCGACGTTCGCGACAACTGCGCGATGATGGCCAACCCCGACCAGTCGGATGTGGATTCCGACGACGTCGGCGACGCCTGCGACGGCTGCCCGGAGACGCCGCCGGGTGAGGTGGTCGGGGCCAATGGTTGCGCACCGGGGGACTACGACGGCGATGTGGACCTGGCCGGTTTCTCGCGATTCACCTTCTGCTTCAATGGTCCGAACCAGCCTCCCGCGTGGCCCGCTTGCGATGACGTAGATCTGGATGCCGACGGCGACGCGGAACTGGCCGACTTCGCGATGTTCCAGTTATGTCTTGGTGGGTCCATTCGCGTCCCCGCGTGCTACGAGTAGACAGCAACCATCAGCGAACGCTCGGGAGGTGCTTCGTTGTTCGATCGACCCCTGGGGCGCGGCCCCGGCCCGCGTCCGACGCCCGACCAGGCCCGGGCGATCCTCGAGCAGCACTTTACAACGAGTCGTTGGAGGCCATCCTCGCCGACCAGTCGGTCACGCTGTTCCTGGTCTACATGAGGCCGCTGGCTCCGTAGCCGCCCCGGCTGCAGAAGCGTAGTGTGGGCGGTTCTCCTGCAAAGTGGCGGGTTCGCCCACCTTCTTGCTCGGCGGGTGCTGCCGGAACAACCGCGGCTTGACTGATCCGGCCGCCTCGTCTACAATTCTTACCAGTAAGAGAGGTGCTCGCATGAAGACGCTGGCTACAACCCGTATGTCCTCCAAGGGCCAGGTGGTGATCCCGGAAAGTGTTCGCGAGGATCTTGGCCTGCGCCCGGGAGAACAGTTTGTGGTGGTCGGGCGCGGCGACGTGGTGATCCTCAAGACGCTGACCGCCCCGGACACGAGAAGGTTCGACGACCTTGTCCGCAAGGCCCGCGAGGGCGCACGGAAGCTCGGCCTTACCAGACGCCATGTCCGTCAGGCCATCCGCCGTGCCCGGCGAAACCCATGAGGGTCGCGATTGATACGAACGTCCTCGTGTCCGGCGTCTTCTGGAAAGGCCCGCCGTCCGCCGTCTTGCAGGCCTGGCGTGAGGGTCGGATCGAGATCGTCCTGTCGCCGAGCATCTTGGATGAGTACCGGCGGGTGGCCCTTGAGTTGTCGCGCCACTTTCCGTCGGTTGACCTCGGGCCGATTGTCGAGTTGCTGACGCTCGGCTCCCGATTCCGTGCTGCCGCGCGCAGTGTGCTCCGACCCGGATGATGACAAGTTCATCGCCGCCGCCCTGGCCGGCAACGCGCAATTCGTAATCTCCGGCGACCGGGCGTTGCTGAGGGTCCGCGAGCATGGCGGCGTCCGGATAATGGCGCCGGGCGCGTTCGTGAGAGCCTGTTTGACCGACAGCGGCGGGCAGTAGCGTCCGATGCCCGCATCAGAACAATAAAGGTCAGGATGATTTTCTTGGCGGCAAGAGCCGCTGTGTTGTGCCGCACGCCGTTTGCGACGGCCGTGCCATCGCATCGCGCTATCACCGCTCGACGCACGTCACAACGCCCACGCGCGAACTCGGCCGCAACTTGACTTGACCGGTGGGCGAACCTGCGGCTTCGCCGCAGACCGCCCGCCCTACGCGCGGCTCAGAACGTGGGCTTGTAGCCGGGGGGTCGATTTCCCAGCCAGATCGGGGATTTGTTGTCGATGAGGCGCGACCAGTGCACCCGCTCGACGTGGCCGTCCGAGAAGCCGCAGTTGGCCGAGGCGCGCGGGTTGTACGCCGGCTCGTCCCGGTCGGTCAGCGGCGGATTGCCCGAGGGCTTTCCGCCGTGACGCAGCCGCAGCTTCGCGGGGAGATTATCGGCCGGATAAACGCCCGAGCCGTACTGGTTGGTGACCATTTCGGGGATGATGCCCCAGGAGGCGTATTCGGCCAACACGATCGGGTTGCCCCGCAGGTTGCGGAACCCGGCAGAGAGGTTCAGTCCGTAGCTGCCCCACAGCAGCGGCGCGTCGAACG
>CAZTVU010000043.1:16613-22945 GCA_964617025.1 uncultured Planctomycetales bacterium
CCCTTGACGTCGGCGATGATCGTCTTGCCGGTATAGGAGAGCAGCTTGAACTCATCGCCCGCGCTGGTGCCCGACAAGATGACCTTGGTGGTTTTGGCCCCCGGAGGCGCCTCATACTGGAACACAATGTCGGTATCCGCATCGAATCCAAACCAGTCGTCGGCGATGCGATCCTCCATGCCGACCTGCCAAGCGTTCGCCCGCCTTCCGACCCGCGAGAACCTGCTGAACGGGCAGTCGGGCGAGGCCACGGCATAAGGCCGACCGGCAAACTTCGGCGTGTTACCCCCATAGTACATCTGGACCAGGAACGCCGGGCACGGTTTGGGATTGCGGTCGGCCGGGCAGGTAAACAGCTCGGTCTGGCCTTGGGCCTGGCTGAGGGCCCCGGCGGCCCAACCCGCGTTGGTAGGCAGCAGGTCCTTTTGAAGTTCAAAGATGTACATCTTCGCGCACCGAGTGCCCTCGCGCATGCGAGAGGCGCAAGCAATGCTCTGCGCCTGGTCGCGGGCCCGGGCAAGGCTTGGCAGCATAATCGCAATCAGGAGGGCGATTATTGCCACCACGACAAGTAGTTCAATGAGAGTAAAACCGCGGCTGCCGGTCCGGTCAGCCTGCCAGATAAACCGGACACACGAGCGAAAAGACGAGCGCTCCATGACAGGTGCCCTCAGAAGAGACTCGCCCGCTGTAGCCTTACGAAATGCATGCGGGCGACAGATGCCCCATATCGGCAATGGCTAGCGTAGACCATCCCAAGCGCGTTGTCAAGACAAAAAAGACGCGGTCTGGCCGCGTTCGCGGCACCCGGCCGGCGAGGCGCCGCCCCTTGCATGCGGTCGGTTGCAGGGATAGGCTGCCAATCGGGCCGACTGAGCGGCCTCGTGCATTTCCGAATAGAAGAAGGAGGCATCCGTCATGTTGAAGGCTGGTGTTGTGTTCCTGGTCATGCTGGGCTGGGCCGGGTCGGTATGGGCGCAGGATTCGCCGTCGGCCGGCGCGGCCGGCACGGCGTGCCGGTCGAACCTGGATTGCGATGCACGGTCGTACTGCGCCTTCCCCGTGGGCGCGTGCGGCGGGCCGGGGTTCTGCGAGATCCGGCCGGAGGTCTGCCCGCATTTCCTTGATCCGGTATGCGGCTGTGACCATCACACGTATGGGAATGCGTGCGAGGCCGCGGCGCACGGCGAGAGCATCCTTCACGGCGGCGCGTGCTGCGAATCCGGATCGCTTTGCGACGACGGCCATCCGTGGACCTGCAACGATGTCTGCATCGACGGTATTTGCCGCGGCACGCCGACGAGCTTCGGCGACTGCGATTGCGACTTCGATGTGGATCTGGCGGATTTCAGTCACTTCCAGATGTGTTTCAATGGCCCGAACCGGCCGCCGACCCGTTCGTACGAGGATTCGTGCCGCCGGGTCGACCGCGACGCGGACGGCGATGTGGACCTCGCCGACTTCGAGGCGTTTCAGGAATGCTACAACGGGCCGAACCGACCGGCGGCGTGCCCGCTGCTCCCGCGCCTGGCCGGCTACGACCGGAGCGATTGCCTGCCCGGCGGCAGTGATCTCGGGGAAAGCCCCTATCCCGGCTGCGGGGAGGAGGTGGTCGAGGTCGTCGTGGTCGGGCGCGATCTCCACGTGACGCACCGCAACGCGGCGTACAACTGCTGCCTCGACGAGATTCGGGTTACGTTCGAGAACCAGGGGAGCCTGCTGCGGCTGAGCGAGACGGAGGTCGCCCCGATGCCCTGCCACTGCATGTGCTGCTACGACGTGAAGGCCACCGTCGCAGACCTCTGGCCGGGGATCTACACGCTCGAGTACTGCTGGTTCGACTACGAGACACACGGCCCGATGTGCATCACGCAAATCGTCGTCGTGCCGTGAGCCGCCGCGCCGGCGGAAGATGTCGCAGCGCGATTTCGCCGTTGCGTCATGCGAGGGCGGGGTCGATACTCATTACCGCGTTGCTCGGAACGAAATCGGGACGTGAGGTGTTCATGAACCTCCGTGTGCTTTGCATGGTGGCAGGGATGTTGGCCTCGGCGGCGGCCGCGGCGGCCGACGATCGACCCGCCCCGGTTTTCGGCATGTGGTACACCGTCTGGTGGACGAAGGACGACCAGTTTCGCCACTGGTCGAACTGCCACGTGATGCCGGTCCGCGGCCGGTACTCGGCCGGCGATCCGAAGGTGATCGCCGACCACCACGCCCAGCTTCGCGACCTCGGCGTCGACTTCGTGATCCTCGACGACACCAACTGCATCTGGAACGACGGCGGTCGGATCAAGGAGAACATCCAAGCGTGGTTCGACTACATGGACGCCCGGCCGCCGGCGGAGCGCATCCCGCTGTGCATCGGCGGCGGCGGCGAGATGCGCGAGGAGGGCCGGGCGGGCCAGAGCCGCGCGGCGGGCTTCTACTACGCGAACTGGGCGAAGCGGCCGAGCTACTTCCTCCTCAACGGCAAGCCGCTCCTCCTGGTCGACACCGACGACAACTACGGCCCGGGCGACTGGGATGACGAGCGATTCGCCGTCCGCTGGGCGTACAACGGCGACAACTTCGAATCGATGGGCAAGCGGAAGACCTGGGGCTGGGGCTCGTACGAGCCGGCGCCGATCCTGGCCGAGTCGATGAGCATCTGGCCCGGCCACCGCTTTCCGAAGCACGTCGAGCGTTTGGGTCATGACCCACTGGAGGAGCCGCGCGAAGGCGGCCAGCTCTACGTCCGCATGTGGCTACGGGTGCTCAAGGCCCGCCCGCGGTTCGTGACGGTGGCCGACTTCAACAACTTCGAAGAGGAGACGGCCATCGAGGCGAGCTACGCGTGGGAGGACCCTCGCGGTCACGCCGTCCCCGACCTGTATCTGCGGATCACCCGCGCGTATTCGCGGCTTCGCACGGAAACGCCCGTTCTCGGCGAATACTACCGGGACGAGGAGCGGCCGGAGGTGTACCTCTTCGACGGCACGCGATTCGTGTACCAGGGGGCGATGCCGCGCCGTGCGACCGTGATCCTCACGCCCGCGGGCATGCTGGAGCGGATGCGGCAGCGGCACGCCGCACCCCCCACCGCCTCGCAGCCGGGCCGGCCCGACACCCGACGCATCCCTTGAGCGGGGCGGGCCTTTCCCGCATCATACGCCCCGAATGTCCCTGCCCGCGACCCATACGCAGGTGCCCGCGGCATCGGCCGGGCGGCCGCTGTTGCTCATGCGCGACGTGCGGAAGAGCTTCGACGGCGTCGAGGTGCTGCACGGCGTCTCACTCGAGGTGCGCGCCGGCGAGATTCACGCCCTCGTCGGCGAGAACGGCGCCGGCAAGAGCACGCTGATGAAGATCCTCGCGGGCGTCTACACGGAGTATGAGGGGGCTGTGGAGATCGCCGGGCGGCCGGTGCGGTTCGGCTCGCCGCGTGACGCCGAGCTTGGCGGTGTGGCGATCATCCACCAGGAGCTCGCCCTCGTGCCGTGGCTGAGCGTCGCCGAGAACATGTTCCTCGGCCGCGAGCCGATGACGCGGTGGCAGACGGTGGACTACGCCCGTATGCGCGCGGACGCGGAGCGGTTCCTCGCGGCCCTGGCCCCGGGCATCGACGTCGGCCGGCCGGTCGCGGAGTACGGCGTGTCGATCCAGCAGCTCATCGAGATCGGCAAGGCCCTCTCGCGAGACGCGCGGATCCTGATCCTCGACGAGCCGACCAGCGCCCTCTCGGAATCGGAGGCCGAGCGGCTGTTCGTCATCCTCCGCGGGCTCCGCGACCAGGGCACGGCCCTGATCTACATCTCGCACAAGATGGACGAGATTTACCGGATTGCCGACCGGATCACGGTGCTCCGCGACGGCTCATTCATCGGCTGCAAGCCGGCGGGCGATCTGCCGCGCGACGAGATGATCCGCTGGATGGTCGGCCGCCGGATCGACCAGCTCTTTCCCAAGCACGCCGCCGTCCCCGGGCGCGAGCTGCTGCGAGTCGAACGGCTCACGCTCCGCGATGACCGCACGCACAAGCCGCTCGTCGACGACGCCTCGCTGACGCTTCGGGCGGGCGAGGTGGTCGGGCTCGGCGGGCTGCTCGGCAGCGGGGCCAGCGAACTGCTCGGCTGCATCTTCGGCGCCTACGGGCGGCGGCCGACGGGGGCCTGTTGGCTTGAGGGCCGGCCGTTCGCTCCCGCCTCGCCCCGGGAGGCCATCGAGGCCGGCATCGCGATGGTCACCAACGACCGCAAGGCCAGCGGGATCGTGCCGGCGATGAGCGTGCTGCACAACATGACGCTGGCCGCGCTGGCCCGGGCGACGCGGCGGGGACTGATCTCCGGCGGCGTCGAGCGGGGGCTGGCCGGGCCGATGTCCCGCGAGCTGTCGCTGAAGGCCCCGTCGCTGACGGCGCCGATCACGTCGCTCTCCGGCGGCAACCAGCAGAAGGTGATCCTGGCCAAATGGCTCCTGACGCAGCCGCGCCTCCTCCTGCTCGATGAGCCGACGCGCGGCATCGACGTCGGCGCAAAGGCCGACATCTACGAGCTGATGAACCGCTGGACGGCCGCGGGCATGGGCATCCTGCTGATCACGAGCGAGCTGCCCGAACTGCTGGCGATGAGCGACCGGATCCTCGTCATGGCCCGCGGCCGGATCACGGCCGAGCTCACGCGCGAGGAGGCGACGCAGGAGCGCGTGATGGCGGCGGCGGTGGGGGGCGGAGGGTACAGGGTGTAGGGTTTGGGGTTTGGCGCGGGAAAGGACATACAAAGTGCGAAAGGGCGTGAACGCCATGTTGGCGACGTATCGGGACCTGAAGGTCTGGCAAAGGGCCATGGACCTGGTCGAAGACGTCTACCTCCTCACACGGGGATTCCCCGCAGAGGAAAAGTACGCACTTGCCAGCCAGGTCCAGCGGGCGGCGGTATCGATCCCGGCAAACATCGCCGAAGGATATGGCCGTGCAACGCAGGGCGACTATCTGCGGCACCTCTCCATTGCGAGAGGATCCCTCATGGAGTTGGAAACCCTCCTGACCATTGCTGTGCGCCTGGGGTTCACGTCGCGTGAAAAAGCCGTGCCCATTTGGGAGCCGACGCAGGAGGTCGGGAGGATGTTGAGGCGGCTGATGGTTTCCCTGCATCGGCGCTCATCACGAAGCCGGATACCCCAAACCCCAAACCCTGAACCCGATTCCCGGGGTGTGTCACAATGAAACTTGGCTCGTTCCTCCGATCGATCTCGCTTTACCTCGGCCTGCTCGCCCTGTTTGTCGCCGGGGCGGTGGTGAGCGACCAGTTCCTCTCGCTGGACAATCAGCGCGACGTGCTGTGGCAGGTGTCGAGCAACGGCATCATCGCCGTCGGCATGACGCTCGTGATCCTGACCGGCGGGATCGACCTGTCCGTCGGCAGCATTCTCTCGCTCTGCTCCGTCGTCTGCGCGATGCTGCTGATGGAGCGATCGGCGAACCCCGCGAGCCACCTGGCGGTCCTGAGCTTCTCGCTGGCGGCCGCGTGGCTGGCGGCGAGGGGGGTCGGCCGGCTGTGGCCGCGCGCCTTGTCGAGCCGCGCAGGGCGATGGGTCGCCCGGCTCATCGCGGCGGGCGTCCTCGGGATCTGTCTGACCACGGGCGCGGCTGCCGCTCGCACGGGATTCGGTGTGATGGCGGTCCTGCTCATGGTCCCGCCGGTGGGCATGGTCCTGGGCGCGCTGTGCGGCCTGATCATCGCCAAGGCGAAGCTGCAGCCGTTCATCGTGACGCTGGCGATGATGGTCAGCGCGGTGGGCCTGGCGAAGTACATCGCCGGGGCCGGCGGCCAGATCCACCCGGTTTACTTCGAGGATGCGGCCGGCCGGCCCATGGCCCCGCGGGCGTTCGAGACGCTGGCGGCCAACCTTCCGCCGAGCGCGCTGCTGCCCGGCTTCGTCGAGCGGGCGATCCGCGGCGGCGCGGCGGAGCACCCGTTTCTCGATGCCCGGCTGATCCCGGTGCCGGGGATCTTCTTCGCCGCCAGCGCGGTCCTGGCCTGGTTCCTGCTCGCCCGGCTTCGCATCGGCCGGTACATCTACGCCACCGGCGGCAATGAGGAGACCGCCCGCCTCTCCGGCATCAACATCGACGGCGTGAAGATCCTCGTCTACGCCGCCTCGGGCATGCTGTCCGCGCTGGCCGCCGTGCTGTATTGCGCGCAGTACCTCCAGGGCAAGGCCGACGCCGGCTCCGGCCGCGAGCTGGACGCCATCGCCGCCGTCGTCATCGGCGGCACAAGCCTCATGGGCGGACGCGGCGGGATCGGCGGGACGGTCGTCGGGGTGTTCATCTTCGGCTACCTGGGCAACAT
>CAZTVU010000043.1:22955-27361 GCA_964617025.1 uncultured Planctomycetales bacterium
GCGTCCCGACGGAGTTTCAGGCGATCCTCAAAGGGCTTATCATTGTTTTGGCCGTCCTGTTGCAGGAGGGCATCCTGGCCCGATGGCTGGCGGACGGCTATCGGCGGGTCACCGGACGCTTTCGGAACACGAGGTGAATCATGCAGTCAACCCGACATCGCCGGCGGGGGATCGGCCGGCGGAGCCTGCTGGCCGTGCTCTTGTGCGGAACGCTCGTATCGCCCGGATGCCGGGAGGGCGGTGCCGACGCCGGAAAGGCCAAGTACACGATCGGCTTCTCGCAGTGCACGGTGAAGGAGCCCTGGCGCGTCCTCTTCAACCAGAAGCTGGAGGAGGCCGCGCGGAAGCACCCCGATGTCAAGCTGATCATCCTGGATGCCGACGACAGCACGGAACAGCAGGTCGCCCAGATGAAGACGTTCATTCGGCAGAAGGTCAGTGCGATCCTCATCAGCCCGAAGGAGGCCCCGGGCCTGACGCCGGTCGTCGAGGAGGCGACGGCGGCCGGCATCCCCGTCGTCGTGCTCGACCGCGATGTGAATACGAAGAAGTACGCCTCGTTTGTGGGCGGCGACAACAAGGCGATCGGCCGCGCCGCCGGCCGGGCCTGCGTCCGGTTCCTCGGCGGGCCGGGGCAGGCCAAAGGCATCGTCTATGAGATCTGCGGCGGGCTGGCCTCGCCCCCGGCACACGACCGCAGGAACGGGTTCCATGAAATCGTCGAGAAGGAGCCGGGGATCCGGATCATCGGCGGCCTGGACGGCGACTGGAAGAAGGACAAGGCGCAGAACATCATGCAGGATGCGCTGAAGACCAATCCGCAGATCGACGTCGTGTACGCCCACAACGACCCGATGGCCCACGGGGCATACCTCGCCGCAAAGGCCGCCGGACGGGCCGACAAGATCAAGTTCATCGGGATCGACGCCAACCCGGATGAGGGCCTTCGGTGGGTGAGGAGCGGCGAACTGACCGCAACGTTCCTCTACCCGACGCCGGGCGAAAAGGGCCTTGAGGTGGCCCTGGATATCCTCGCCGGCAAGCCGGTCGAGAGGCAGTACATCCTTCCGACGCGGGTCTTCACGAAGGACAACGTGGATCAGGGCGGCGAACCGGCGGAGTAGTGGGGGGAGGGGGGACAGGGTTTGGGGTTTAGGGTTTGGGGTTTCGGGGTCCGGGTTCCGGAATAACGGACTAACGGAACAACGGACCAACGGACCAACAGAATCTCCGTGCAACCAGGCAGTCGCTTCCCGAGACAGTGAACATCCATGGCCGCCAATCTCGACGCCGACCCGCCCCCCAAGACTTCCGCGTCGATGCGGTATGCCGGCATGGGGTTCGACTTCGCGGCCGCCGTGGCGGGGTTCTGCATTCTCGGCTGGTGGATCGATCGACACTGGCAGATCGAAAACCATTGGGGGCTTTTGATTTGCGCGTTCCTGGGGCTGATCGGCGGCACGTACAACTTCATCCGTCAGGCCATCCAGGCTTCGCGGGAAGCGAATGAGGCGGCAAGGCGGCAAAGGGATGACGCTGCGTCCGATAATGACAGGTCAAAGGGTTGAGGGCCGCCTCCGATGACCCATGCCGGCCCCGGCGATCGTTCGCCCTTGTGCCGCTGGCTTATACTCGCCGGAACCGCCGCCGCGGCAGTGGCGTTGTCGGCGGCGATTGGTATACTGCCGACCAGCCGCCTGGCGGGGCGCGCGGGCCTGACCGGACTCGCCGCCGCCGGGGCGGTGGTGTGGGTCGGGTGTGCGGTGGGCGCGTTGCCCGCGGCAGTGGCGCGGCAGACGGACCCGCGCCGGGCGCTGGTCATACTACAGACCGGCATGGCGTTGCGTTTGGCGTTGACGTTGGCCCTGGCGCTTGCGGTCGCGCTCGGGACGGCGGTGCCTCGCACGCCGTTGCTGTTGTGGATCGGGATTCACTACATGGTCGGCCTGGCGGCGACGATCGGCATGGAGATCCGGCTGCTGTCCCGCAAGCGGGAGGGGGCGTCCGCATGAGCGTCTCGATGCTGCTGGCATCGACCAGCCCGCTGGACCACGTCGTCCAGCACCCGTGGAAGCAGATCGGCGGCGGCGCGCTGACGCTGATGAGCAACCACATCTTCATGCAGATCACGGCGGCGGTGCTGCTGCTCCTGCTGATTCCCCGTGCGGTGGCGGGGTCGCGCGGCCGGGACGAGGTGGGCCGGCTGGTCCCCGCCGGCGTCGGCAACTTCTTCGAGGGCATCTGCCAGTTTCTCCGCAAGCAGGTGGCCGAGCCCGCGATGGGCCCGCATACGGACCGGTTCATCGCGTACATCTGGACGGTGTTCTTCTTCGTCCTGTTCTGCAACCTGCAGGGGCTGATTCCGTTCGATTCGCTCTTCGGCCTGTTCGGCGTGAAGGTCCACGTGGCCGGCACGGCCACGGGCAACATCTGGGTGACGGGCACGCTGGCCGTCTGCACGATGCTGATGATGGTCGTCAACGGGATCCGGCTCGGCGGGACGGCGTATCTCGCGCACTTCTGCCCGGGGCCGCTGTGGCTGGCGCCGCTGCTGGTGCCCGTCGAGATCATCGGGCTGGTCGCGAAGATCTTCGCGCTGGCCATGCGTCTTTTCGCGAACATGATCGCGGGGCACATCCTGCTGGCGGTTCTGGTCAGCTTCATCGGGATGGCGGCGGGGGCGATCGGCAGCGGCGGGGCGCTGGCGATCGCGGTGCCGGTGGTCCTCGGCTGCGTGGCGATCAACCTGCTGGAGCTCTTCGTGGCGTTCCTGCAGGCGTTCATCTTCACGTTCCTGACGGCGCTGTTCATCGGGCAGTCCGTGCTGGTGCATCACGGGCACGAGGGCCACGGTCACGAGCCGGCGCACGGCGAGGCGCCCGCGCACTGAGGCGCCGGGCGCCGGGACCGCCCGGCGGAGGATTGCGGATATCTGCCATGCCCGCGGCGTGGGGCGAGCGGGCCGCAAGGCCGAGAGGCGATGGCAGTCGATGGGTCGGTCGTCCGCCCCCCAACGGACGGCCCCGTTAGAGGAAGGATTCGACATGTGGAACGGTAGAGCCAAGGTGGCGCTGGCGATGGTCGGCGCGGGACTCCTGTTGATGATCGCGTCGCCGGTGATGGCGGCCGAGGCCGACGCCGGCAAGGCCGTGACCGGCGCGCGGTTCCTGGATGACACGGGCGCGGCGAACCTCGGCGGCGCGATCGGCGCGGGCCTGGTGCTGATGGGCGGCGCCGCGGGGATCAGCCGGATCGGCGGCAGCGCGGTCGAGTCCATGGCTCGCCAGCCGGAGGCCGCCGGCACGATCAACACGGCGATGATCATCACCGCGGCCATGATCGAAGGCGCGACGCTGTTCGCCGTGGTCGTGTGCCTTCTGGCGGCGCTGAAATAGCCGCGGTCCGGCAACGGCTGGGCCCGCACCCTCCCGTCGGGGGGCGGTCAGGCGGCCCGGCCGCCGGCCGCGGAGCGTGATTCCCGAACCGGTTCGCCGTCGCGACGGCGGCGAACTTGTGCGAGCGCAACACATGGATCACAAACTCGCTGCGACGGCCCGATGGCTCGGATGCGTGCTTCTGTGCGCGGCCCCGGCGCTTGCGGCGTCCGCGGGGGAGCACGGCGAGGCCGAGACGCCGAACCTCTTTTCCGGCGATCTGGGCAACTCGATCTGGACGCTGGTGATCTTCGTCGTCCTGTTGATCGTCCTGGGCCGGTTCGCCTGGGGGCCGATCCTGGCGACGCTCCAGCGGCGCGAGCAGTTCATCCGCGAATCGCTCGAGCAGGCCAAGCGCGACCGGGACGAGGCCTCGCGGCGGCTGCAGGAGCAGGAGCAGGCCCTGCGCAAGGCCCACGAGGAGGCGGTCGGGATCGTCGAAGAAGCCCGGCGGGACGCCGAGGCGCTGCGGGCCCGCGTGGCGGTGCAGAGCCGCGAGGAGGCCGCGGCGATGATCGCCCGCGCGCGGCGCGAGATCGGCATCGCCCGCGATACGGCCGTGAAGGACCTGTACCAGTTGATCGCGGACATGTCGAGCGAGGTGGCGGCGACGCTGCTTCGCCGGCATCTGACCGATGAGGAACACCGCCGGTTGATCGAGGCGTCGCTGAACGAGATCCGCAGCCGGATCGAGGCGGGCGGCGGGTCGAACTAGCCCCGCGGGTGCGAACCATGCCGGAAACGCAGGAAGATGCCCTGGCCGTCGGCGACGTATACGCCCAGGCCCTCCTGGAGGCGGCCAACGAACGGCAGCAGACCGACGAGGTGGCCGAACAGTTCGAGGATCTCGTGCGCTATCTGGACGGCGACGCGGACTTCGAGCGGTTTCTGACTTCGCTGGCGGTGGATGCGGAACGCCGTGGCCGGGTTCTGGACACGCTGTTTCAGGGGCGGATGAACGACCTGCTCCTG
>CAZTVU010000044.1:0-1797 GCA_964617025.1 uncultured Planctomycetales bacterium
CCGCCGCCGAGCCCGCGGCCACGGCGCCGAGGATCGCCGCGCCCAGCGACGACGCCTGCGCGCTGGCGGCGACATCCATCGGCCGACCGGTCACATCCGCGTAGATCTGCATGACCAGCGGGTTCTTCTTCGCGATGCCGCCGCAGGCGACCATCGACTTCGTCCGCACGCCCGCGGACTCAAACGCCTCAATGACGCGCATCGTCCCATAGGCCGTCGCCTCGATCAGGGCGCGGTAGATCGCCGCCGGGCGCGTCCCGAGCGTCAGGCCGACGATCAGCCCCGACAGATTCGCATCGACGAACGGCGTGCGGTTGCCGTTCCACCAGTCCAGTGCGATCAGGCGGTTCTCGCCCGGCTTCAACCTGGCGGCCTCCGACGACAGGAGCTGGTGCGGCGTCATCTTCCGCCGGGCGGCCTCGGCGGTGATATACGCCGGAGCCGCGTGATCGACGTACCACGCGAAGATGTCGCCGACGGCCACCTGCCCCGCCTCGTACCCGAAGTAGCCCGGCAGGATCCCATCCTCGACGACGCCGCTGATGCCCTTGGCCGGCTTCTCCTTCGTGTCCATCAGCATGTGGCACGTGCTCGTGCCCATCACCATCACCATCACGCCCGGCCCGGCCACGCCCGCGCCCGGCACGCCGCTGTGGGCGTCGATGATCGAGGACGAGACGGCGATGCCCGGCCGCAACCCGAGCCGTTTCGCCCAGACATCCGTCAGGCCGCCGACCCGTGTGCCCGGCGCGATCCGCTCGCCGCGCATCTTCTCGGCGACGAGCCTCGGCAGCTCGGGGTGCACGGCCCGCAGGTACGCCGCCGACGGATAGCCCTCGCGCTTGTGCCAGCACTGCTTGTAGCCGCCGTGGCAGGTGCTGCGGGCCGGCGTCCCGGTGAGCTGCCATGCGAGCCACTCGCCGGCCTCGATGTACACGTCGGCCGCCTTCCACACGGCGGGATCCTCCTCGATCGCCTGCAGGGCCTTCGGGAAGAACCACTCGCTGCTGATGATCCCGCCGTATCGCGCGAGCCACTTCTCGCCGCGCTTGCGGGCGACGGCGTTCATCCGGTCGGCCTGCGGCTGCGAGGCGTGGTGCTTCCACAGCTTGCACCAGGCATTCGGGTGCTTGCGGAGCGCGGGCAGCCAGGCCAGCGGCGTGCCGTCGGCCTTTGCCGGCAGCATCGTGCAGGCGGTGAAGCTGATGCCGATGCCGCAGACGCGTTCGGCATCGATCCGCCCGGCCTTCATCGCGGCCCGGACCGCGCGGGCCATGTCGTCGAGGTAGTCCCGCGAATCCTGCAGCGCCCACTCGTGTCCGAGCTTCACGTTCGTGTCGGGCAGCCGGTCGGTGATGACGCCGTGGCGATACGGGACGACCGCCTCGCCGAGCGTCCGCCCGGTCCGCGTCTCGACCAGGATCGCGCGGACGGATTCGGTGCCATAGTCCAACCCCAGTGCGACGGAAGACGCCTTCATGCTCGAGCCCTCGTAAGACCGTGTTGAGGCACAATCGTAGGCGAGCGGGTCGGGGTGTCAAACGAGCACACATGCCGCACCCGCCTGCCGCCGGCGAAGGGCGTGCGCGGCTTGACAGGTCCGCGGGCGGCGTTGAGACTGCCCTTGATCCCGCGCCGCTCGGCCCTGCATCCCGCGCTGCCGGCCCGTTCGGCGATCCGGAGCAGCCATGACCGGCAAGGAGCGCGTCATACGAATCCTGTCGGGCAAACGGGTCGATCGCCTGCCCGTGATGCCGATCATCCACACCGGCCTGGTGCCGATCGTCGGCGCGTCGA
>CAZTVU010000044.1:1812-9006 GCA_964617025.1 uncultured Planctomycetales bacterium
CGCCGGCGCGATGGCGGACGTCATCGTCGAGGGGTTTCACCGGTTCGGATTCGACGGCGTGCAGTTGACGCTCGGCGTGACGGGCGAGGCCGGCGGGCTCGGCGCCGAGGTGGCGCAGCCGCCCGATGCCGCGCCGGTACTGAAGGAGCGGCTGCTGGCCGACCTGTCGCGCCTGCCCGACCTCCGCCGCCGCGACCCGGCCGCGGGCGGGCGGATGCCGATGTACAACCAGGCCGTCGCGAACGTGGCCCGGCGGATCGGCGGCGCCGTCTTCGTCCTGTCCACGCTCCGCGGCCCGCTGAACATCGCCTCGCAGCTCCGCGGCGTCGAGGACATGCTGATCGACATGCTCCAGTCCCCCGCCGTCGCCGGCGAGGTACTCGACTTTGCGACGGATGTGGCGCTGCAGGTCTCCCGCGCCGCCCTCGACAGTGGGGCGGACGGCCTGGCCTTCGGCGAGGCGACGTGCTCGCCGAACTTCATCTCGCCCGACATGTACCGGGCTCTCGTGCAGCCGCGGCACTGCCGCCTTATCGCCGGACTCCGGGCGATGGGCTGGCGATGCGTCGGCCTGCACATCTGCGGCAACATCACGCCCATCCTCGACGACATGATCGCCACCGGCGTCGACTTTCTCGACGTGGATTACCAGGTCCCCGCCGCCGACGCCATCGCGATGTCGCACGGCCGCGTCGCCCTCCGCGGCAACCTGAACCCCGCCGGGACTCTCCTTCGCGGCACGCCCGACGCGGTCCGCGCCGAGGCGGCGGAACTCCGCCGTGCCGCCGCCGATGCCCGCTGGATCATCAGCAGCGGTTGCGACATCCCCCCCGGGACCCCGGCGGCAAACATCGCCGCTCTGTGCGAGACAGGCTGAAACTCCCCATGCGGCACGGGCGATGCGAGGGCGAACGGACTTGAGTTGCGGAACCCGGACTCCGGATGGAGGACCGCGGACGCGGCTGATCGAGGCAATCCGGAAACCCGGAATCTTCAATTCCCAATGGGATGCCGCCCCCGTGATCGGCTATGATCGTGGCATGGATGTGTCGACCCGGCATGACCGCTCGTCCGGCGTTCGTCGCCGGCTCCCGGACTGGCTCCGCAAACCGCTACCGGCGGGGGCCGCGCGGACCGCCACCGCCGCCGTCGTCGAGCGGAGCGGCGTCGCCACAGTCTGCCAGGATGCCCACTGCCCGAACCTCGGCGAGTGCTGGTCGCGGCGGACGGCGACGTTCATGATCCTCGGCCACGCCTGCACACGGCGATGCCGCTTCTGTGCGGTGGCGACGGCCCGCCCGGCCCCGCCCGCGGCGGACGAGCCGGACCGGCTGGCCGCGGCCTGTGCGGAGCTGGGCCTGCGGCACGTGGTCATCACCGCCGTCGCCCGCGACGACCTGCCGGACGAGGGCGCGGGACATTTCGCCCGCTGCGTCCGCGCGGTCCGATCCCGATGCCCGGCGGCGACCGTTGAAGTCCTGCCGGCCGACTTCCATGCCCGCCGCGATTGCATCGCAGTCCTCGTCGAGGCCGCCCCGGACGTCTACAACCACAACATCGAGACGGTGGAGCGGCTCACGCCGGTCGTCCGCCCGCAAGCGCGGTATCGGCGCTCGCTCGATGTCCTTCGCATCGTCAAGGAGCTGTGCCCGGGCATGGTCACCAAGAGCGGCCTGATGGTCGGCCTGGGAGAGACGCGCGATGAACTGTCGGCGACGCTGGCCGACCTCCGCGCCGCCGGCTGCGACATGCTGACCGTGGGCCAATACCTCGCGCCGTCGCCGCAACACGCCCCGATCGTTCGCTTCTACACGCCCGCCGAGTTCGACGACCTCGCGGCCGAAGCGAAGCGCCTGGGCTTCGTCCGCGTGGCCGCCGGCCCGTTCGTGCGCAGCAGCTACCACGCCGCCGAAGACTTTGACGCCGCCACGGCGAACGGGTAAGAACTCGCGAACCGTGGATCGAGGTTCGTGGATGCCGGATTCTTCCGGGCATATGGCGCGCGCCGGCCGATCCGAGAACCGAGACGGGGAAGGGCCTCCGCACACGATGGTCATCGACAAGCTACGCGGCAAGTTCATCGTCTTTGACGGTCCCGACGGCAGCGGCAAGAGCACGCAGCTTCTCATGCTGCAAAAACGCCTGGAGGCCGCCGGTCTCGCCGTCGTCCGCGGCAAGGACCCCGGCGGCACCGTCATCGGCGATCGCATCCGTCACGTCCTCCTCGGCTATGACCTCGCCGAAATGGACGTCCGGTGCGAGACGTTTCTGTTCATGGCGAGCCGCGCCCAGCTCGTCGGCGAGGTGATCGAGCCCGCCCTCGCGGCGGGCAAGACCGTCCTCTGCGACCGGTTCATCTCGGCGACGTGCGCCTACCAGGGCGCCGCCGGCTACGACCCGCGGCGGGTCGTCGAGGTCGGCCGCTACGCCGTCGGCGATACCTGGCCGCACCTGACCGTCGTGGTGGACCTGCCCGTCGAGGAAGGCTTCCGCCGAACCGGCCGCAAGCCGCACCACGTCGGCAAGAACCGCAAACGCCGCGCGACGGGCGAGCAGAGCCTCTTCGCCGACGACCAGGTGGACGCGATGGAGGCCCGCCCGCTCGAGTTCCACCGGCGCGTCCGCGAGAACTTCCGGGCGCTGGAGGCCGTTTACCCCAAACCCGTCGTCCTCGTGGACGGCGACGCCGACCCCGATACCGTCCATGCCCGCGTCGTGGAGGCGATCGAACGTGCCGTTTTTTGACGTGCTTCATCAGGAGCGGGCGCAGCGAATCCTGCTGCGGGCCCTGGCCGGCGACCGGTTGCCGCACGCGTACATCTTCCACGGTCCGCCGGGCGTCGGGAAACGGATGCTCGCGGACCGCCTGGCGATGCGGCTGCTGTGCCCGAGGCCCCGCAATGTCGCCCCGCCCGCGGGCAGCGCCCTGGCCGGCATTCCCTGCGTCGACGCCTGCGGCGAGTGCCCCGACTGCCATACGGCCCTCGCCGGCACCCACGCCGACCTGCACGTGATCCACCGCGGCCTGCGGGAGTATCACCCGGATGCGGAGGTCCGCCGGCGTAAGGGGCTCGAGCTGGGCATCGACGTCATCCGGCACTTCCTCATCGATGCCGTCGGCAAGCGGCCGATCCGCGGCCGGGCGAAGGTCTTCATCGTCGAGGAGGCCGAACGGCTGAGCACCGAGGCCCAGAACGCCATGCTCAAGACGCTTGAGGAGCCCCCGCCGACCACGTTCATCATTCTGCTGACGCGGGCGATCGACCGCCTGCTGGCGACCACGCGGTCGCGGGCGCACCCGGTGCCGTTTCGGGCCCTGCCGTCGGAGTTCGTCGAGCGAATGCTCTGCGAGCTGCGGCCGGACCTGCCCGCCGACGCGACGGCGTATCTCGCGCGGATCTCCGAGGGCCGGCTCGGCGTCGCCCTGCAGTACGCCGACGACGACATGCACGGGACCAAGCGGGCGATCGGCGAGCCGCTCGCGCGGCTGTCGGCCCGGACGGTCGACGAGTTCGCGCGGACCGTCAGCGAGCAGGCGGCCCAGTATGCCAAGCGGATCGCCGGCCGTGACGAGGGCGACGACACCGAGACCGAGGTGACGCGGGTGGGCCTGCGGGCGCTGCTGGCCGCGCTGGCCGCGTTCTACACCGACGCCCTGCGGCGAAAGGCCGGCCGCAGCGACCCACCGATCAACGCCGACCAGCCCGCCGTGATCGACGCCCTCGCTCGCCGCCACTCCGCCCGCGGCCTCACCAGGGCCATCCGCGAGATCGTCGCGGCCGAATCGAGCATTGACCGCAACGCGAACGTGCAACTGGCGGTGGAGACCCTGGCGCTGCGCCTGGTGGAGGTGTCAAACGAAAACGCGGAACGATGAACGCAGAATGATGAACGAACCCATCGGCGGCGAGCGGGCAGTGGGCGGTTCTGCGGTACGCCGCAGCAGTCGGGCGGGCGGTTCCGTGGCGCGGCCGCAGGTTCGGCCGGCGTCCGCGGGCATCACGACAGCCCAAGCGGTGGACGAACCCGCCGACCGATCGCCTACCACCGCAACGGCGACCGCCACGCCTCGCGAAGCTCGGCGATCTCCGCGATCTGCGCACGCGCTCGCCGGTGCGGCAGCAGCCGCATCTTCCGGCCGCCGGGGATCATGGCGAACGTCGCCGCCGCGTCCCCCGCGCCGATCCCCACCGGCGCCGCGATGAACGCCCCCTCCACGCCCGCGATCGCTTGCGAATCCGCCGTCTGGAGGACATAGGCGGACGCCCAGCCGGCAAAGGGGTCCGCCAGCGGCGGCGAATCGCCGATGTGCACCTCGACGGAGCATCCCCCGCCGATCGCCATCTCCGCCATGCAGGTCGCGTAGCCGCCCTCGCTGAAGTCGTGCGCGGCCAGGACAACGCCCTCGCGAATCAGCCGGTGCACCTCGCGATGCAGGATCGCCGCCGCCGCCGGCGAGAAGCCCAGCCCGTCCGCGGCGAGCGGCACACCCACCAGCCAGAAGGCGCTCTCCCCGACGCCGGACCCCCGCCGATACGCCTTCGCGTCGGACGTCACGCATGTCGTCACGTCGTCGATGAGGCTGACCGCGCTGATCAACAGTGTCTCCGGAATGCGGAGACGGTTGTTGACCAGTTCGATCCCGCGGTCGGCCAGATAGCCCCGCAGGCGGTCGGCGTCCTCCGCCGCCAGGGCGAACTCGTTGTTCAGCGAGTCCTTTCCCGAGATAAACGGCGTGCCGTAGGCCTTCGCAGCGTCGTAGCAGCCCTGGCACGCGCGGACCAGCGCCCCCATCACCCGCGGGTCCTCGCAGTTGCCCCAGCAGAAGTTGTCGAGGACGGCCGTCCGCGCCGGGTCGCCGCCGACGCAGACGACGTTGCGGATCGCCTCGTCGATCGCATGCACGGCCATCCAGTACGGGTCCGCGTCCGCCCGGTGCGGGCAGAGGCCGCAGCCGATCGCGATGCCGCGGGCGCTGTCCAGCCGCGGGCGGATGACGGCGGCGTCCGACGGTCCCTGGTGCGGGCCGACCAGCGGCTTGACCGCGCTGCCACCCTGCACCTCGTGATCGTACTGCCGAATGATCCATTCCTTGCTGGCGACGTTGAGGTCCGACAGCCTCCGCGTGATCTCGCCCACGTAGTCCGCGTCTCCGGGCGCCCCCTTCGTCGCTCCGTCGCTTCGTCGCTTCGCCCCTTCTTCCCCCTCCGTCGCTTCGTCGCTTCGTCGCTTCGTCGCTTCCCCTCCCTTCGTCGCCTCCCAGACCGCCGTCTTCCGCCCCTTCGGGATTCCGTGATGCAGGAACTCCGCCGAGATGTCCCCGACCACCGTTCCCTGGTAGCGCATCACCAGGCGTTTGTCGTTGCCGAACGTGCCGATCGCCGTCGCCTCGACATCCTCCGCATCGAAGATCGCCTTGAGCTTCGGCCAGTTCGCCGGCGGCACGGCCAGCACCATCCGCTCCTGCGCCTCGCTGATCCAGATCTCGTCGTATCGCAGGCCCGCGTACTTCAACGGCACCTTTTCGAGATCGACGACCGCTCCGATCTCGGCGCCCATCTCGCCCACTGCGCTCGACAGCCCGCCCGCGCCGCAGTCGGTGACCGCCGTGTACAGGCAGCCGTCGGCGTGGTCGCGGGCCTGGAGCTGCGTGTCGAGCACCTTCTTCTCGGTGATGGCGTTGCCGATCTGGACGGCATGCGAGAACTCGTCCGCGTGCGAATCGGTCAGCTCCGCCGACGAGAACGTCGCCCCGTGGATCCCGTCGCGACCCGTCCGCCCGCCGACGACCACGACGAGGTCGCCCGGGTTCGCCCGCTTGCCGATCAGCCGCCGCGGGATCAGCCCGATGCATCCGCAGAACACCAGCGGGTTGCCCATATAGCGCGGGTCGAAGCAGACCGCCCCGTTGACCGTCGGAATGCCCATGCGGTTGCCGTAGTCGCGGACGCCGGCGACGACGCCCTTGAGGATCCGTCGCGGGTGCAGCACGCCCGTGGGCAGCCGATCCACCGGAAAGTCCGGCAGGCCCACGCAGAACACGTCCGTGTTGGCGATCGGCTTGGCGCCCAGCCCGCAGCCCATGACGTCGCGGATGACGCCGCCGATGCCCGTCGCCGCGCCGCCGTAGGGTTCGATCGCCGACGGGTGATTGTGCGTCTCCACCTTGAACGCGATGCCGTATTCCTCGTCGAACTCGATGATGCCGGCGTTGTCCTCAAAGACCGACAGACACCAGCGGGCCCGGCCGTCGGCGATCAGCTCGTGCGTCGCCCGCGCGATCGTGTCGCGGAGGAGGTTCTCGTAACGAATCTCGACGCGGCCCCCCGCGCCGTCCGCATCCGACGGCATCGGCGCCCCGCGATAGACCACGGCGCTCTTGAGCGTCTTGTGGACGCAGTGTTCGCTCCACGTCTGGGCGATCGTCTCAAGCTCGACGTCCGTGGGGTCGCGCCCCGCGGCGCGATAGTGCTGCCGGATCGCCCGCATCTCCTCCGGCGACAGGAACAGGTGCGCCTCGCGCGACAGCCGCCGCAGGGCCTCGTCGTCGAGGCCGCAGATCGGCACGTACCGGAGTTCAAACGGCCGCACCGGAGCGCTGCGGAAGACGTCCGCCGGCCGGTCCTGTCGGCCGAAGCCGCGGATGCAGACCTCCTCAATGCAGTCGTTCGCCAGGGTCCGCCGGGCGATCCACTCGAGCTGGTCCGCCGATGCCGCCCCCTCGATGACATACCGGCGGGCCGTCCGGACGCCCTCGACGGGAAACCCCAGGTCGCGAATCGCCGTGATCGCGGACGCCGCCACCGGATCCATCACGCCGGGCTTGAGGTGCACCTCGACGACGGACTCGCCGGCCTCCGACGACGACGGGCCGCGCGTGACCGTATACGTCTCGGTGATGGGATCTGCCAGCAGGTCCGCGCCGATGCGGCGCGCCGCCTCCGCGTCCAACGGGCCGCGCAGAAAGAAGAGCCGCGCCGACGACACGCCCCGAATCCGATGCATCCCGTAGTCATGGACGTCGTGCAGCACACTGCGGCCGTGAACGTCGTACTCCGGTCGTCGCGGCCGCACGGCAACGCACCAGACGTCCCCACTCGCTGCGCTTTGCGTCAAGGTTCGATTTCCCTGTGAGCGTATCGCTGCTGCACCCAGGCGTCGCGCTGCGCCTTCGCGCGCGCCAGCCACGAGACC
>CAZTVU010000044.1:9099-27164 GCA_964617025.1 uncultured Planctomycetales bacterium
AAGATGTCGCGCCAGAGCTCTGGATCGCCCGCGGCGATCCGCGTCGTGTCGCCGAATCCCGAACCCGCGTACCGCGTCGCGCCGCCCCGATCGGCCAGGAGCACCAGCGCCGCCGCCACCGCATGCGGCAGGTGGCTGACCTTCGCCAGCACCCGGTCGTGCCGGGCCGGCGTCAATGTGTAGGGGCGGCCGCCGACGGCCTCCCAGAACGCCGTCATCCCCCGCACCGCCGACGCATCGCTTCGGCGGGTCGGCGTCACGATGCATACCGCGTTCTGGAAGAGATCCGCCCGGGCGTACTCCACACTGGTCTTCTCCGACCCGGCGATCGGATGCGACCCGACAAAGCGAACGTGTCGCGGCAGAATCCGCTCGGCCCAGCGGCAAACCTGCACCTTGGTGCTTCCCACATCGGTGACCACGCACGCGCGCGGCAGATGGTCCGCCATCCGCCGAAACATGTCGGGCATCGTCCCGATCGGTGTGCAGACGACCACCAGGTCGGCCCCCCGCACCCCCTCGGCGATGTCCAGGGTGACGTCATCCACGGCGTCGTACGCTACGGCTTTATCCAGCGTCTCACGCCGCCGACCGACCCCAATTCGCCTGGCCGGACAGCCCGCGGCCCGCAAGGCCATACCCAGCGACCCGCCCAGCAGGCCGACGCCCACGATGGCTATCTTGTCTAACTTACTTATCGACAATAGTTTACGCACGTTCAGCCCGTCCGGTGGTCGCCACACTCTATCGAACGGCGGCCCGCTGGTCAATTTGGCCTCTTGCCTTGGCCGGGCAAATCGCTACCCTAGTACGTTTGGTGATAGGCCCGGCGCGGGCTCATGGAGGAGGCGATGGCCTTTCATCCGGACGGACACACGAGGGTTTCATGAGTCGAGCAACGACAGCTCAGACCGGCGGACTGCTGTCCGGCGGCGGCAATGGGTATCTGGACTTTGAGAAGCCGCTCGCCAGGATCGCGCAAGAGGTCGCCGAGCTGGAGAAACGCCAGGCCGAGACCGGCCGCGATTTCTCCGCCGATATTCAGGAGATGCGAGCCCGCCTCCTCAGCATGACGCGGCGGACCTACAGCAAGCTGACGCCCTGGGAGACGGTCCAGGTGGCCCGCCACCCGCGACGGCCGCTGCTGCGGGACTATATCGACCTCATCGTCAAAGACTTCTGCGAGCTGCACGGCGACCGGTGCTACGGCGACGACCCGGCGATGCTGACCGGTCTCGGACGAATCGGGGGCATCAAGGTCCTGGTCGTCGGGCATCACAAGGGTCGAGACACGACGGAGCGCATCAAATGCAACTTCGGCTGCGCGCATCCCGAGGGCTACCGGAAGGCGCTGCTGAAGATGCGGTTTGCGGAGAAGTTCGGCCTGCCCGTGGTCTGCCTGATCGACACGCAGGGCGCCTACCCGGGCGACCAGGCGGAGATGCGGGGCATCGCGCAGGCCATCGCCGTCAACCTGATGGAGATGTCGCGGCTTCGTACGCCGATCGCGTGCGTCGTCATCGGCGAGGGCGGAAGCGGCGGCGCGATCGGCATCGGCGTCGGCGACCGGGTCGCCATGCTCGAACACGCGTTCTACAGCGTCATTTCGCCCGAGGGCTGCGCGGCGATCCTGTGGAAGACGGGCGAACAGGCCCGGCTGGCCGCCGAGGCCCTCAAGCTGACCGCGCGCGATCTGAAGAAGCTCGGCATCGTGGACGACATCATCCCCGAACCGCTGGGGGGCGCGCACCGAGACCCCGCGAAGGCGGCGGAAAACCTGGAAAAATGGCTTGTCGACACGCTCCGCGACCTGAAGCGAGTGCGGATCGACACGCTTCTGAAGCGGCGGTACGGCCGGCTTCGAAACCTGGGCAGTTTCTTCCAGAACGACCCTCGGGCGACCCGGCGCGGCCCCGCAGTCGCCGACGCGCAGGCCGCGGAGCGGATCGAGAACGGCATCACCGCGCGCGCGATCCGCCGGCCGTGCCGCCGCGCGCAAGATTGCCGCGAAAGAAACCGCCACCGCGTAACGCGCCGTCGGCGTCCTTCGATGGTATCCCTCGATTTCGGGTTCTCCCGATGAGCTTTTCCGGAGACGATCCGGCGGCGTTCGGGCGTTTCCGGCGATGCGCTTCGCGCCGGCCGCCGTCCGTCGGCGCCTTTGGACTGTGGTGGCACCGCCACCGCTTTGGCTCGGACGGTTCGCCGCACGCCGGCGCGTTCCGTCGCATCCCCGGGAAAGCGGTGGCCGGGCCGCCGCAGTGCAAAACGCACCGGCCGTGCCATGCAAGACGGGCGGGGCGACCACCGCCCCTTTACAAGTTCAGCAGACTCGATGTCGGTGATTCCTGCCCCGTGATGGACATCCGCGCGGAGGAGCGGTTCATCTTCCGCTGATAGAAGTCGCTCAGGCTCTCGTCGCCGGCCCGCTGCTGCGCCCAGGCGGCCAGCAGCGGCCGAAGCGTTTCCACGAGCTTCTCGATCGGCACGTCGGCGGCGTAGAGGTCGGCGACGCGGTCGCCCTTCAGGCCGCCGCCGACATACACGTGATACGATCCCGGACGCCGGCCCACGAACGCGATGTCGGCCGTGTACGGCCGCGCGCAGCCGTTCGGGCAGCCGGTCATGCGAAGCGTGATCGGCACGTCCCGCATCCCGAGCGACTCCAGCTCCTTTTCGAACCGGTCCACGACCGACGGCATCACCCGCTCCGACTCCGCGAGCGACAGCCCGCAGGTCGGCAGCGCCGGACACGCCAGCGAATACCGCCTCGCCGCCGAGAGGTCCTCGACCAGCCGCACGCCGTGCGCGCGGAGCGTCCTCGTGACACGAGCGATCGCGCCGCGATCGAGGTCGCCCAGCAAGAGGTTCTGCTGGGGCGTCAAGATGACGCTCGGACGATGCTCGTCGATCACGGCCCGCAGGGCGGACCGGGTGCGCTCGGTCGGCCGGTCGACGATACGGCCGTTCTCCACGAAGACGCCGTAGAACGATCGGCCGTCGGCCTGGGGGTGGGCGCCGAGGTGGTCGTGAAACGCCGGTGCCGGGAGGTCCGCCGGCGTCTCCAGAGCAAAGCCGACCCGGCGGCGAAACTCGTCGCGGAACCGGTCGATCCCCCATTGGGCCAGGAGGTACTTGAGACGCGCGTGTCGCCGGTCCGCGCGGTTGCCGTGGTCGCGGAAGATCGCCGCCACCGTGCGGACGGTTTCGACCCCGTTCTCGACCGACACGAACCCGAGCGGCTCCGCCAGCCGGGCGAAGGTATCGGCCTTGTTGTGCGTCATGCCCATCCCGCCGCCGACGAGCACGTTGAACCCGACGACCCGTCCGTCCCGAACGATCGCGATGAGGCCGCAATCGTCCGAATAGACATCGACGCAGTTATCCGTGTCGATGGCGATGCCCGTCTTGAATTTCCGCGGCAGGTACTGCGTTCCGTAGAACGGCTCCGCCGGCTCGGTCGAGGCGACTTTTTCCTCGTCCAGCCAGATCTCGTGGTACGCGCGGGTCGCGGGGCGAAGCTGCTTCGCGATTTCGTTCGCGAGCTGCCGCACCCGCACGTGCGACTCGTCCGGCAGCGGCGCGGGACAGGCGAGGACGTTTCGCTCGTTGTCGCCGCACGCGCCGAGCGTCGTCACGAGGGACCGGTTGATGGCGGCGATCGTCTCCTTGAGATTTGCCTTGAGCACCCCGTGGAACTGGATCCCCTGCCGCGTCGTGATTCGAAGCGTCCCGTTAGCGTACGAATCGGCGATGCGATCCAGGGCCAGATACTGCTCCGCCGTCAGCCGGCCGCCCGGGATGGCGCAGCGGACCATGAACCGGTACGCCTTTTCGAGCCCCTGCTCGCGCAGGGCGTTGCGGCTCTCGCGGTCGTCGTACTGGTAGATGCCATGCGGCTTGAGTATCTGCACGTCGTCCTCCGCGAAATGCGTCGCGTCGGATGCCAGCGTCTCCGCGATTCCGCCGCGAAGGCCGCGGCTCGCCCGCTTCGCCGCCTCGACCTTGGACTCTCGAATCTCGCGATCTTCCGCCATGATTCACCTTCCGGGTCAGATCCCGCCCCCGTGCAGCCCGCACTCCGTCTTCTCGTGCCCGCTCCAGCGGCCCGCCCGGCTGTACTCGCCGATCTTCAGACCCGCCACCGGCCGGGTGCAATGGGTGCATCCGATCGACGGGTAGCCGCGCTCGTGCAGCTCGTTGTACGGAACGCCGTTTGCGCGAACATAGTCCCACACCTGCTGGCGATCCCAGTTCGCCAGCGGGCTGATCTTCAGCACCTGGAACTGCCAGTCCCAATCGACCACCCGCAGCGCCGCCCGCGTCTCCGACTGGCTCCGCCGCAGGCCCGTGATCCACACGTCCACCTCCCTCATCACCTCCGCCATGGGTTCCACCTTTCGCAGCCTGCAGCACCGGTCCGGGTCGGTCTTCCAGAGCTCCGGGCCGTATCGCCGCTCCTGCTCTTCGGGCGTCAGCGTGGTGCCGCGGTTGACGAAGCGGATCATCGGATACCGCTCGATCATACGGTCGCGCAGTGCGTACGTCTCCGGAAAGAAGAACATCGTATCGAGATAAACGACCGTGAGGGGCCCGCCCAGCCGCGCGTACATGTCGATCAGCGCGCAGCCCTCCATGCCGAAGGAGGTGGTCATCACCATTCGCTGCCCCGCGAACCGCTCCAGCGTCCAGGCCGCCAGTTCCTGCGGGCTGCTCCTTTCGGAGATGCCGGTCAACCTCGCCGCATCAGGCGAAACCGAAACCATACCGTCCCGTCCTCCGCAGAATAGACGATTATGATAGTGCGCCAATCACGGATATTCTCAGCCTCCGAACCCTTTCTGGGGCCAAACCGACATAAGCTCCTACTATATAGCAATTTACGGAGTATCTACGCCGTAGGTCCCTTGCCGAAATCGCCCTCGAAATCCCCATAGTACGACTATTCTAGGCGTTATTATCCAGGCTTGCAAGGGGGCATGTCAGAACGCCGCGGCTGCCGGAGACCAAACAACATCCCCTCAATCGGGGCCGAGGCTCTTGGGGGAGAAACGCTGGTAGACCTCGACGATGCGGTCCACCATGACCTGATGATCGAATTGGCGGAGGCACATCGCGCGACCGGCACGGCCGTACTGCCGGCGCAGGTCGGCGTCGGCCGCGAGCCGAAGGATCGCACGGACCATGCCCGCGACATCGCCGAGTTGCACGAGTTCGCCCGTGACGCCGGGGTACACCACCTCGGGTGCCCCGTCGATGTCGAAGCTCACGACGGGCCGCTCCATCAGCAGCGCCTGCACCAGCGTGCGAGCGAGGCCCTCCCACTCGGAGGCGTGGACGAGGATGTCCATCCCCGCGATGACCCGTGGAATCTCGTGCGGCAGGATCAGCCCGACCAGGTACACGCGGTCGCGGATGCCCGCCTCGCGGAGCTGAAGTTCGTACTCCCGGCGCTTCTCGCCGTCGCCGATCCATACGAACCGGAGCCGCGGCTCAGCCCGCGCCGCCGCGATCATCGCCGGGATGACGTGCTCGTACCCCTTGTTCGGGCTCATCCGCGCGATCTTTCCGACGATGATGTCCTGCGGACCGAAGCCCCACTTTCGGCGAATCTCGGCCGTGTTGTAGCGTTCCGGGTTGAACCAGTCGGTGCGAATCCCCGAGTAGACCGTCGTGAACTTGGACGCATCGCCCAGCCCGGCGGCGACCGCCTGCCGAGTCATGGCATCCGCCACGGTGATGATGTGGTTCGTGATCGGCGAGCAGTACTGTTCGAGGCCGCGATAGATCATCTGGAGCGGCCAGGGCTGCGTGCGGTTGAAGCTCATCCCGTGGATCGTGTGAATGACGCAGGGCGTGCCGGCGTCGTGGGCCGCGACGCGGCCGAGAATCCCCGCCTTGCTGCTGTGCGTGTGCACGACGGCCGGACGGAAGCGGGCGATCACCTCACGCAGCTCGGCCAGGCACTGCCAGTCAAGCACGGGGCTGACCTCGCGAACCATGGAGTGCAGGACGACGACCTGATAGCCCGGCGCACACGCCTCGCCCAGCAACGACCCTTCCGGACCCGTCTGCGGCCCCGTGATCAGGAGCACCTCGTGCCCGCGCCGGTGCAGACCCTCGCAGGTCAGAAGCGTGTTCTCTTGGGCCCCGCCGATGATCAGGCGGGTGATGATGTGACAGATTCGCATGGGGCCTCACCCGGCGGCCGGGCCTCGGGGCCCGGGGCGCCCGCCTGGAGCGGCGACCCGGCCTCCGCGGACGGCTGCGGCTCGGGAAGATCGTTCAGGTCGTAACGGACCCACTGCAGGCTCAGGCCGCGGGCCGGGGCCGTCGGTCCGGCCCGCCGCCGGTCCTTGCTGGCGAGGATCTCGCCGACGCAATCGACCGGCCAGTGCCCGCGACCGATCTCGATCAGGGTGCCGACCATGTTTCGCACCTGGTTGTAGAGGAACCCGCGCCCCTCGACGTCGATGCGGACCTCGTCGTAGTGCCGGTAGACGGTGCACGCATAGACCGTCCGCACGGTGTACTCGCGCTCCTCGCCCTTCGAGGCCATCGCGGCGAAGTCCTGCTCGCCGACGAACGCGCGGGCGGCCTCCTGCATCCGGTCGGTGTCAAGCCGCTGCCAGAAGTGGTAGGTGAATCGCTGGCGCAGATGCTCGACCGGTCGACCGGCGGCGTTGTGGATCGAGTAGCGGTAGAGCTTGCTTCGCGCGGCCCGCGTGGCGTGGAAGCCCGCGGGGACGTCGGTGGCGTGAATGAGCGTGATGTCCTTGGGAAGCCGCCCGCCGACGGCCCGCAGGAGGTTCGGGGCGGGGATCGTCGACGTGGTGAAGAAGTTGGCGACCTGCCCGGCGGCGTGAACGCCGGCATCCGTGCGCCCGGCGCCGATGACGTCCACCTGATGCTGACAGACGCGCCGCACGGCCTGCTCGATCATTCCCTGAACGGTCCGGAGCTCCGGCTGGCGCTGCCACCCGTGAAAATCCGTCCCCTCGTAGGCGATCAGCAGCTTGATGTTGCGCTCCACGCCCGCATTGTATTCCGCGCTGCGGGAGGCCGCAAATCATCGGATCCTTTGGGACGGGTCAGGCGACGAGTTCCTCGCCGCGCTCGCCCTTGAACCGCTGGCGCAGACGCGCCAGCACGTCCTTGTGGATCTGGCTCACGCGAGACTCGGAAAGATCGAGCACGAGGCCGATCTCCGCCATCGTGAGATCCTCATAGTAGTAGAGGACGAGCACGAGCCGCTCCTCCCGCGAAAGCCCTCGGGTCAGGAACTCGGTGAGCATGTTGCGCGCGGCCTTGTACGATGGATCATTGTCGCGCGGATCTCCGATGTCCCACACGCGGTCCGTCGGACGGCCGTGGGCGTCGGCCTGGGGTTCCATCGCGCTGAAGTGGACCTCGCGCCCGAGCTGCGAGATGCGCGAGAGCTGATCGTACCGGTCCTGCGAGAGGCCCATGCGCTTGGCGATCTCCTCGTGAGTCGGGGGGCGCATGAGCTCCGAGTCCAGCATCTCGCGGACGGAGAGGCGGCGCTTTTCGAACGTGCGGACCGTGCGCGACTGCGGGTCCAGGCTGCGCAGCCAGTCCATCACCGCGCCCGCGATCCGCTGCTGACAGAACGTCTCGAACTTCGCCTTGCGGGTCGGGTCGTAGCCCTCCACCGCCTCGATCAGCCCGTCGAAGGCCGCAGAGCAGATCTCGTCGTACGTGACCTGTGCCGGCAGCTTTCGCGAGAGGCGCGCCGCCTGGATGTGCACCAGCGACGCATAATGCTCCACCAGCTGGTTGCGGAGTTGCGGCTTGCGCGTCTTGAGGTACCGCCTCCACAGGGTCTCGATTGAAACCTTTCTTGCGGGCATCGCAGACCTCCTGCTGATTCCCAGGGTCCGGTCGTCGGCAAAGCGACGACGACCGAACGACGGCGAATCGTTCCATCGATCACACGCTGGGCTGTGGGTCTGTTCCCGCAACAGCGAAGTACGTGGAGGACAGATGCGGCATTCGGCGACCTCCGTGTCGATCCGCGCCGCTGCGGGGAAACGATAATACGATAACGCGGCCTCTCGCGATTGCAATGGGGAAAATGGGAAAAAACGCAAAAAATCTTCGTGCTTCGTCGCCTCGTGCGCTCCGTGTACTATCGGTCCCGCGCCCTCGGACGATCGTCCGACACGCCCCGCTCCAACGCGCCGCGCCGTCTCACCGACGTCCGCAAACGCGCGGAACCGACGGCCCGCCGTCCGCGTCGGGAACCATGCCCGTCCATACTCTGTAACGCCGACAACGGGCTCATCCATCGCGGTTAGCGAAGGTTATCCTTGGCTGGGCCCGACCGGGCCGGCCGTCATCCGGTGACGGATCACGCCACGTTGAGCCGCACCGCAGCAGCGCCAAATGATCGGACCTCGCCGACGGCGAAACCGAACGTGCCCTCCCACCGGAACACGACGGGATCCGCCGTATCAGCATCAGGAGGCGGACGCCGACGCCGAACCCGCCCGTGACGCCCGATTATCAGCATTGGCACGCTCCCCCACATTCGACGACGTTGCGCGGGGATCGAGCGGACCGGCTTGTGGATCGGGGCGTCGAGACCGAGAATGGCGACATTCCGCCGAAGGGCGAGAAGGAGGATTCGACCGATGGTTCGCCGGGGCCGTCTTGTACCGGGGCTTGCGTCGACGCTGTCCCTTGTCGCGGCCGTCGAAGCGGCCGAGCGGATTCTTTACGAGAAAGAATCCGTGTACAACACCGTGGTGGTCACGGAGGACGACCGCGGCCTTCGCACCTTGCGGTTCGAGCGGGACGGGCTGCGGCAGAGCGTCGTGAAGGTCGGCGACCCGGACCACATCGAGCTGGCGTATCCCAAGGCCATGCTTGCGGCCCTCGCCTTCGTGGAGAAGCCGAAGCGCATGCTGGTCGTCGGCCTGGGCGGCGCGACCCTCCCCGGTATCCTTCACAAGCACTATCCCCGGACGATGATCGACGCGGTGGACATCGACCCCGACGTGGTCGCCGTGGCGAAGGAGTTCTTCGGGTTCCGCGAAGACGCGACGATGCGCGCCCACGTAGGCGACGGGCGCCGGTTCATCGAGACGTGCCGCGAGCCCTACGACCTCATCTTCCTCGATGCGTTCGGCGCCGAGGACATCCCCGATCACCTGGTGACGCAGCAGTTCCTTGAGGCCGTGCGCCGCGCGCTGTCCCCCGCCGGCGTTGCGGCGGCGCACATCTGGGACCGCGGTTCAAACCCGCTGTACGACTCCATGGTCCGAACCTACCAGGAGGTCTTCGACGAGTTGTACATCGTGAACGTCCGGGGCGCGGGAAGCCGCATTCTGATCGCGCTGCCGCGTCGGCAGCGCATCGAGCGGGAATCCCTGGTCCAGCGGGCCGGCGAGATCTCCCGCGAGAAGGGGCTCCGGTTCGACCTGGCGGACCTTGTCCGAGACGGCCTCCGCCGCGCAGACAAGATCAACTCCCGCGGTTCGATCCTGCGGGATCGAACGACGACCGCGACCGCGTCGAGCCCCGCAACTCGATAACCAGGCTCCGGCGTGCCGGGTCTCGTGCCGGAACCCGCTCGCCCCCGCTCACGCCCGCGCGCCGAGCCTGTCCCGTTCGATCAGACCAGGGGCGTGAGCCGGGCGACCGAAGCGAAGGAGCTGCCGCGCGACTGATGCACTCGGATGGCACCGGCGGCGCGATGGGGAAACAGCGATTCTTCCCCGTTATTCCCGGTTTCGCGCTCTGTTGCCTTTCGGCGTTGCCCCGATAAGGGCGGGGGCCTACTTGCCGCGCCATTCGGCCGCGAGGAGCCGCAGTCGGTCCACGGGCACGGGGCCGTCGAACGCGACCAGGCGATATCGCAGGACGAGCGGATCGCCCTTTTTCATCGTGATCGGACCGGCGGCCGTGATGCAGGGATTGAGCATCCAGACCGTGCGCGGATTATGCCAGGTCGCGGAAAGGTTTCCGGGGTGATCGATGACGGCGACGCCCGCCCTGGCCCCGTTGTCCAGTGTGAGGGCGGCGGCGTACCAGTCTCTCGCGGGCCAATTGGTCTCCGGCTTGAGGTAGTGCGGGTCGGGGAGCGCGACCTCGCCGTTCGGATCGAACACGGCATACGGGACGCTCTTCCGAACACGGGCACAGAACCCGCCGAACGCGGTGCGATCCAGTCGGACATCGGCCGCCGGCACGAGGCGGTACGTCAGGTCGATGACGTTGGCCCAGGGCTTGCGATGCAGGACGGCCGCGAGTTCCTCGCGGATGACGATCTTGTCGTCGGCGACCCACTCGTTGCGGACGTGCAGGCCGATATCGGCGTCCGGCACAATGAAGGGCTCGGCGCTGCGATTCCGGATGATGCGGTCCTGTGTCGGGGCGAACCGGCCCCAGCCCCAGAAATCCGCCTTCGCCGGCCCCTCCAGCAGATACCATGCGAGAAACACGCCGCGGTGATGCCGGTGGTCTTCCGGCGCGAAGTCGGTGACCACGCGGCCGGCGGGCGTGCAGACGGGATGCAGGGCGCAGGCGCTGTTGGCCGACAGGGCGCTGTTCGGCGGCTTCTGTGTTGCGTATCCGAACACCACGCGATCGTCCGACGTCTCAAAGCGGATGCCGTAGTCGTCGCGGATCGGCCGGAACGCGCTGGCGGGAGCGGTGGACGGCGCGAGGGTCCCGCGAATCCGCACGTTGCGGAATCGCACCGGCCCCGTATGCGCGGAGAGGCCGATGAAGCCCTTGCGCGGACGCGACCTGAGGTCGGGATGCTCCGACATAAGGGCATCGGTGACGAGTTCGCCGTTCAGGGTCACGCGCACCCGGTCGCCGTCGCAGAGGATATGGAGGTCGTTCCACTCTCCGGCCCGCCGGGACGCGAACTTGCGGGCCGCGACGACGCGATAGATCGCGCCCGTGTCGCCGACGCCGGGCTTGTCGGTGCGGCCGTAATCGTCGAGAAGCTGGATCTCCATGCCCAGCCTCGAGGTCCGGCCCTCGTGCGGGGCCCGGATGAAGATGCCGCTGTTGCCCCGCGGCGCGAGCTTGTACTGCAGGCGCAGCTCAAAATCGGAGTACTCGCGCTCCGTGCTGATCCAGTAGGCCAGGTCCCTGGCAGGGCTGCGGTCCCCGACGATCTCGCCGTCCTTCACCGCGAACGAACCGGGCTTGCCGTTGTGGATCCAGCCGGAAAGGTCGCGGCCGTTGAAGAGCAGGCGGAAGCCGGCGGCCTCTTCCTCGGGAGAAAGCCGGTTCGGGGCGATGCCTCCGTCCCGGTCCGCGGAGTAGACCATTGCGGCACACAACAACACGACAACCGCAACATACCGAAGAAGCGTCCAGCCGACTTGAATCTTTGTCATGATTCCGCCCCAGGCAACGGCGACACGCTCACCCTTGCCCGGGCATGCTACCACGGTCTCAAACGCGAGTGGAGAGGGGCGGAGAGTGGCGAGTGGCGACTCGGCAGCCCCGGCGCCAGCCGAACGGGGTTGAAACGGCAACGTCGGGCTCAGGCTCGGGGTTCGGCGGGTTCGTTTGGCGCCCGCGACTTGTCCGTTGCGGCGGGGAGCGAGGAATGCGCGGTGCGGGTCATGCCTTCGGTGACCAGCGGGCCTGGCGAAGGACAGCATTGTCGCTGTCGGCCGCCCTCTCATACCAGATCGTCAGCAGCGATCGATCCCCAAGCTGGACCGTTGACGGGTAGCCCAGGTCGCCGCTGGTCCCGTCGTCGGAGATCGTGATCGCGGCCGACCAGGTCCGGCCGTTGTCGGTGCTCATCCGGGCCTGGATGCCGTACGGCTTGCGGCGGTATCCGTAGGTCATGAGCAGTCGGCCGTCATCGAGCCGCAGCAGGTGTGACGGCAGGCCCCAGACGCCGATCTCACGGGGCGTGGTCCAGCTCCGGCCGCCGTCGGCCGATTCGGTCTGAAGCGTCTCGCGCTCGTTCGTCTTGTTGTGATTGCGGATGTGCGCGATGATCCGGCCGTCCGCGGCCTGAACGGCGTGCAGCTCGTGATACGCGCGGTGGTCATCCCCCGGGCGGGTGGGGATCGACGCCAGCCAGCGCCAGCTCCGGCCGTCGTCGACGGACTCGCACACACCGACGCGGTTGTCGTCGGACCACAGCTCCTTGCCGGCATAGAGGAGCCTGCCGTCGACGAGTTGGATGGGGCCGTGCGGGCTGTTGACCGGACATCGGATTCGTTCGGAGAAGCTCGCGCCGCCGTCCGTCGATCGCAGGACCCAGGAGCCCAGCTCGGCCTTCCGTCGATCCGCGGGCAGCCGACGGTGCGCGGCCTGCCAGCTCTGGAGCTTTTCGGCGGACCAGGCCCCGGGCCGCCCCGGTTCGGCCTTCTCGGCCTGCCGCAGGATCGGCTCGTATGCCAGCGACGTGAACGTCGTCACCACCAGCGTGCCCTTGGACGTTTCGACGACGCCGGCGTCCCGGTCGTCGATTGCCGTGTCGAGCAGCACCCGCGGCCACGTCCAGGTCCGCCCCTCGTCGTCGGACGTCATCATCTCCACGCGGCCGAAAGGACAGATGTGCGCCTGCCGGCCGCCGGACCAGACGAGCACAAGCTGGCCGCTCCGGCGGCGCGCGACGGTCGGCCAGCCGTGGTACAGGTGCGGCTGCCGGCTGATCACGCAAAGCTCGGGCGAACCGGCCGATTCCGCGGCCCTCGCCCGATTCCGCCGGCCGAGCAAGCCCCCCGCGGCCAACGCACCGAATCCCCGCAACATGTCACGACGACTCAAGAACGGCATAACTCACCTCTCGGTTGTTGTCTCGCCCCGGCCGTCCGGTGCTCGTGTTCCGCCGGGCGCGTCTCGGGCCGGCGGCGACCGAGCATTGGCAGGCCCGCGTCACTCGGCGCGACTCGCCAGCGTCATCCTCACCGTCAGCAACTCCTGCCCCCGCTTGACCACCAGGACCAGCTCGTCGCCGGCGAGCAGGGCGTCGCACACCCGCTGAAAGGCCCGGGCGTTCGGGATCGACACGCCGTTCGCGCTGATGACGAGGTCCTCCCTGCGGACACCCGCCTGCTCGGCCGGCGAGCCGAGGTCCACGCGATCCACGAACGGCAGGCCCTGCCGGTACGCCAGCGCAAACAGCCGGATGCCATGATAGCCCTTCGACGCCGGGGCCGTGGCCGGCGCCGATGCCGCCGGGACCGCACGACCGCTTCGCGCCTCCGCCAGGAACGCAGCGACCTCCTCGATCGGGATCGCGAAGTTGAGGCGCGTGTTCGTAAGGTAAGAATAGACGCCTCTTCCGACGATACCCAGCCATTTGCCGTCGAGGTCGAGGAGGGCGCCGCCGGCCGAGCCGGGGTTGCCGGTGATCGCGTCAACGGCGAGGACCTCGCCGCGATAGGGGAAGTCCTGCAGTCGGTGGCGCGCGTCCAGACGCATCCGTGCCGAGATCACACCCTTCGTAACGGACACCGGCTCATCGCCCTCGGCGACCTTGAACGGATTGCCGAAGGCGAGAACGAATTCACCCGGACGAACGGCCGTGGACGCAGCGGGCGCCAGGTGCCGGAACGTCGTCGGAGCCGCCTGCCGTACGACGGGAAGGTCGGTGTCCGTGTCCTCCGGCCGGGCCCGAAGCTGGAGCAGTGCAAGCTGACGCACGGGATCGCGATGCCGCACCTCGGCGAGATACAGGTGGCCGTCGGCGGTCACCGCGCGGACGCGGCTCGATTCGATCAGGAGTGAGATCGTCGTCACGACGAGGCCGTCCGGCGAAACCAGCACGCCGCTGCCGTAGCCGTGCTCCGTCGCCGCACCGGCGCCGTAGAGCTTGACGATGCAAGGCTGTACGCGGGCGATGGCGGCGGCAAGGGCATTGGGGCCGGCGGGGGCTCGCGGGACGCCGGGGGCGGGCCGCGAGTGCAGGCTCGACGCGGCACGTCGGGTGACCTCCTCGTCGGTCTCATAGCCCGGCGGGGCCTTGACCGGCAATCGGTCGAGAGCGACCCGCGCGGTTCGCCGTTCACCGGTGGCCGACGCCGCGAGTTCGACCTCCACCGGCCAGCCGGCGGGGTAGGTCCCGAGGATGTTGGCGAACTGATTTGCACTGTGGATCGTGCGGCCGTCGAACGACAGAAGTCGGTCGCCGACGCGAAGGCCCGCGCGGGCAGCGGCCGAACCGGCCTGAATCCGGTCAAAGACGACATGCCGGTAGCCGGTGTCCGCGACGGTCGCGCCGAGCGTGCCGTGCTCGACCAGCAGCCCGGCCCGCAGTCCGGGGAGGAACCGCCGGATCTGATTGATCGAGATCGCGAAGCCCAGACCGACATTGACGCGACCACGCTCCTCGAACGCCGCCCGCCCGTTGATGCCGATGAGCCGGCCGTCCGAGTCGAAGAGCGGTCCGCCGGGTTGATCGAGGCGTCCACCTGGATGCAGTCGGTGTAGGTGAGCTGATTGCGGCCGGCGCCCCACTGGTAGCGGTTCACGCCGCTGACGATGCCCCACGTCACGGTCGGGGTGTAGTCTTCGGCCAGCAGAAAGGGGTTTCCCGCCGCCAGAACCTCATCACCCGGCCGAACACGGTCCGAGTCGCCCAGCTCAACGCAGTGGAACCGGTCCCTGCCGGCGAGCCGAAACATCGCCACGTCGCCGGTCGGGTCGATACCGAGCACGGTCAGCGGGTACGCCTTGCCGTCGCTGAGCCCCCCGAAGCCGCTCCGTGTCTTGAGCAGCCCGGCGACGACGTGGAAGTTGGTCAACCCGTATCCATCCGCGTCGATGAGGACGCCCGACCCGCCGCCGGCCCGGTTGGCGTCAAGCACGCAGACGACCGCCGGCGTGACGCGGGCGATCGTCTCCACGCGCGCGGCCTCGGCGGCCAGCACGGCAGCATCGAGATCCTCCGCACCGGTACGACCGACCGCGACGAGCAACGACAGTGCCGATAGCAGGATCGCGGCCGGCGCCCTGCCGTACGTCGGGCGAGAAACCGCCGCGCGGACACGGGCGTCAACGGATGAATCGCGCATTGGCCCAGTTGGCATGGTCCGCAAGGTCCAGCCCCGCCCCGTATTCGACAATCAGCCGCACCTGCCGCGCCTTGCGGATGTCGACCAGGATCGGCCGCGGCTCGTCCCGGCCGGTCACCGAGCCGCTGTTGAACACCTCCCGGTCGTCGGCCACGACCCGGAACACCACGTCGCCACGCGGCCGAACGGCATCATCGATGCCGATCGTGGCGGCGAATTGCGCGTATCTGCCGCCGAGGTCGTACGCCAGTTCGCTCCGCGAATGGACGCCGAGTCCCCTGGCGTATTCGACGCCCGCCAGCCGCAACGGCCGGTTCGAGACGGCCCGATCGCGGCGATAGGGCCACGGCGTGCCGAGGAGCGACTCATCCACGGCCGCCGTCGGCGTCAGGTCGCTGGCGAATGTGATGCGGTCGCTGCGCACGACGATCGTCGCCACCTCGCCGACGGGCAACCGCACGGGTATACGGCCCAGCAGCAAAAGGGCAAAGGCGCTCGCGTCCGCCTTCGTGATCGCGGCGGCGAGCCGCGAACCATCTTGCAGCGTCAGCAGGTAAGGAGCCTCCGAGGCGGCCGCCAGTCCGCCGCCGAAGACCACGGCATAGGTCGCTTCCGGCCGCATCGGGACCGTCCGCCCGGCGAACGTGAACCGCCCACCTTCCGGCCCCAGCGAAAGCAGCGCCCCCCGCACCACCGTGGCCCCGCCGTCGCGAACGGCGATCAGCACATCGTTGCCCGAGGGCCGCGAGGACAGCCAGCGATCCAGCTCCGCCTGGGCCTTTGCGTTCTCGCCCGCCGAGCCCAGCCGGACTGCCAGCAGGTCGGCGAGCCGCAGGTCCAGTGCCCCGGCCTGTGTCGTCACGATGCGGATCTGCCCCTCCGCGGCCTCGGCGAGAGTGCCGCGGATTCTGCCGCCGTCGGCGAGCAGGCAGAGCGCCTCACGCCGCCCCAGGCTCGCCGGCCGGCTCGCGGGCGACGCCCCGGCGAACGTGACCAGCATGAGGTCGTCGCGGGCGACCCGCGCGGGCCCGGCGTCAAGCCGGATCTCGATGCCGGTGTCATCGGCGCCGATCCACCGGCCCTGGATCCGCGAGCCGTCAACCCGAAGGACGCTGACCGGGCACTCGGCCGCCGGGCGGGATTGAGCGCGCGATACCGCCGCGAGGGACAGCACAAGCAGGGCCCGTGCCATGTGTGTGACGAAGCCCGATGCGAAAGCGCACAGCAAGCCCCCGGGAACATGGGCCCGTCGCGGGTGCTCCGGGTTGTGGTTGCCGTCGCACATGCGCGAGTGTGTGGGCGATGGCCGCGCGGTCGCCGTTTTCGGCGAGACCGTGCGCGTGCGGCGTGCAGCGCCGCAACGGCTCGGTCGCCCCGCCGGCCCGGCAGGGCCTGCGGAAGGATGCGGCCACGCGCCGAGCGCGAAACCATCGCGCCGAGAACGCCGCTACAGCATCGAGCAGACGAGGTCGCCGACGTCGGTCGTGCCCATGCCCATCCTGCCGGCCGACTGGCTCTTCATCCTCGGGCAGCTCTTCTTGATCGCCTCGACGACGCGGTCGCCGGCGCGCTTGACGGCCGGGTCGCCCTTCTGATCGCCGACGACCTGGAGCATCATCGCCATCGCGCCGATCGCGGCCATCGGGTTGATGACGTTCTTGCCGGTGTACTTCGGCGCACTGCCGCCGATGGGCTCGAACATGCTCGTGCCCTTCGGGTTGATGTTGCCGCCGGCGGCGATGCCCATGCCGCCCTGAATCATCGCCCCGAGGTCCGTGATGATGTCGCCGAACATGTTCGGCGTGACGATCACGTCGTAGTACTCGGGGTTCTTGACGAACCACATGCAGCAGGCGTCGACGTGGTTGTAGTCGCGCTTGATGTCGGGGTATTCCTTCTCGCCGATCTCGTTGAACGCCCGCCACCACAGGTCGTGCGCGAACGTCAGGACGTTCGTCTTCGCGACGAGCGTCAGCATCTTCTTGCGGTTGCGCTTCCGGCAGAAGTCGAACGCCCAGCGAAGGCACCGCTCAACGCCGAACCGCGTGGCGATCATCTCCTGCGTGGCGACCTCGACCGGCGTGCCCTTTCGCAGGAAGCCGCCGCCGCCGAAGTACAGGTCCTCCGTGTTTTCGCGGACGACGACGAAGTCGATGTGCTCCGGACCCTTGTCCCGCAGCGGCGTCTCGACGCCGGGGTAGAGGACGACCGGGCGGAGGTTGATGTACTGGTCAAGCTTGAAGCGGAGCTTGAGCAGCAGGCCCTTCTCGATGATTCCCGGGGCGATGTCGGGATGGCCGACGGCCCCGAGGAAGATCGCGTCGTACGCGCGGAGCTCGTTCACCTCGTCGTCGGTGATCGGCTCGACGGTCATCTTGTTCGGATCGCCCCCCTTGGCGAGGTAGCGGTCGCCGCCGTAGTCGAACTCGGTCGCCTCGTAGGCGAATTTCTCCAACTCCGCGACCGCCCGGAGGACCTTCATGCCCTCGCGGACGACTTCCGGGCCCGTCCCGTCGCCCCCCATCACCGCAATTCGGATCGGCGCTGCCATGCTCGTTTTCGCTTTCTCGCTGGTTTGTCGTTTTCGTGTTGACCGGTCACGTCCCCTCGCCGGAAGAGGCGAGGTACTTCTTCTGTTCGGGCGTCAGCCTGTCGATGCGGACGCCCATGCTCTGGAGCTTCAGCCGCGCGACCCAGGCGTCGATCGCCTTCGGCACGTTGTGGACGGCCGGCGCGAGCTTGCCGCGATTCTGGACGGCAAACTCGGTGCTGAGGGCCTGGGTGGCAAAGCTCATGTCCATCACGCTGGCCGGATGACCCTCGGCGGCACTCAGGTTGATCAGCCGCCCCTCGGCGAGCAGGAAGATCCGCTTCCCGCCGGACAGAACATACTCGTCCACGCAGTGGCGGACGTCCTTATTGATCTTTTTCGCCATCCTGGCGAGGGCCGGGATGTCGATCTCCACGTCGAAGTGGCCGCTGTTGCAGACGATCGCCCCGTCCTTCATCTTCGCGAAGTGCTCGCGGCGGATCACGTGCTTG
>CAZTVU010000045.1:0-7227 GCA_964617025.1 uncultured Planctomycetales bacterium
TCACGCAGATAGCGGTCGTCGCCGGCCGATGCCAACACCGGAGCCACCGAGATCAGAACCTGAGACTCCAGGGAGTAACGTTCCCGTCGCGCCGCGAGGGCCTTCAGAATCTCGTCAAAGCGGCCCTGGCTCGCCAGCCATCGCATTCGGACCAGGAAGCCTCCGACGCTCCCGGGCGCCAACGCCTCGGCCTCACGGATTCGGACATCCGACGCGGCATAATCACCCTTCATCCGCAGCAGATCCGCCAGCGCCAGGATGGCCTTGACGCTGTGGCGCCCGACATCCGTCCGGCAATACGACTCGAGTGACGCGACCGCCTCGGCCCGCTGCCCCCGAAGATCCAGTATCTCGGCCCGCACGACCTGAGCATCCTCGCCGGCAGGGTTCAGCCTCAGCGCCTCCTCGTTGAGCTTCGCCGCGATATCGACCTGGCCGGCGCGAAGCGCAAGGCCGGACAGGAGATTGCGCGCGACGACGTTCCGCGGCTCCAGATCCAGCACGGACTGAGCCAGCTCCCGCGCGGCGAGCACGTTCTTCAGCTCACTCTCGAACTCCGCACGGATCAACAGGAGATCCACGTTCTCCGGATTCGCGCCGAGGGCCCGCGCCACCAGATCATTCGCCCGCCCCATGTCCCCCTGCTCGCTCGCATCCTGGATGAGGTAGAGATGGGCGGTCACGTCGCGAGGATTGATCTGCACGACCCGCTCAAACGTCGCCATCGCTTCGCGCACGGCCTCGGGCGCCCCGTCGCGCATCAGCATCTCGCCGCGTATGAACAGCAGCTCGGCATCGTCGGCGCCGCCGGGCGCCTTCATTGCCTCGTCCAGCAGACGGCGTCCGCGATCGCGCAGGCCTGCGTCGCGACTCGACACGAGCAACCGGATCAACGCCCGGCGAATCGCTGCATCGCCGGGCACTCGCTCCAGCCCGGCGTCCAGCGCGGCAACGGCCTTGTCGATCCTTCCGGTTCGCTCGTAGAAACCCGCAAGCGCGACGTAGCCCTCCGCGGCCCGGTCGGCGAACGTGGTGAGATGGACGTAGTCCCGTTCGGCCGGCTCGAGCCTGCCCGCCTGGGCGTGATACTCCGCCCGAAGGAGGTACGCGGCGTAATCCTTTCGCCGGGCGACCTCCGCATCCAGGCAGGCCAGCGCCTCGGCATCCCGCTTCTCCCCATGAAGGATCGCCACGCGGCTCGACGTGATCGACAGGAGATCCGGGGCGGCCGCCGCGGCCTCGTCGAGAAGCTTCAGGGCGGGCACGGGATCGTGCGACAGCTGGTACATCAGCCGCGCCAGCAGCACGCGGGCGGCGGCGTCCTTCGGGTGGGCCCCGATCCGCTGCTTCAGATCCGCCACGGCCGCATCATAATCGCCGCGAGCGATGGCCACCTTGGCCCGATGCGCACTCACGGCGGAAAGGCTGCCGGGCATCCGCTCCAAAATCCTGGCGGACTCTCGATAGCGGCCCTGGCGCTCGAGCAACTCGAGGAGCCGAACCGCCGTTTCCACATACCCCGGGCGACCGGCGCAGGCGTCCACGAACCGACGATAGGTCTGCTCCGCCTGATCCTCCTTGCGGAGAAGCTCATAGGCTTTGCCCAGCGCAAGGACCGGGGCCGACCAGGCCGGATCGGCCTCGACACATCGCGTGAGGAGTTCCACAACTTCCGAATGCCGCGACTGCCAGTCCGGCGTCCGAAGCAGCACGCGCGCCCGTTCAAACCGCCAGCGGACGCCGCGATCGCCCTCAATGCGCCTGATCTCATCGACCAGACGCTCGGATTCCGCGATGTCGTTCTGCGTCGCCGGCATCTCGAGCAGCGCCAGACGCGGTCGCACGTCGTCCGGCCGCTCGGCCGCCACCTTTCGCAACCAGTCCATGGCCTCGACCTGCTCGTTGCGGGCCAGCAGGTGGCCCACCAGGGCGTCGATGACCAGCAGCCGCTCATCGCCGCTCAGTGACGCGACGGCCTTCTCATACGTTTCCCGCGCCTCGGCGTCCCGGCCGGCGTTCGCCAACAACCGGGCCAGCGCGATCCGCGGAGCCGCCGCCTCGGGGAATCGATCGACGGCCGCGCGGCAGGCCTGCAAAGCCTTGTCGGGTTGCTTCATTCTTGCGCGGTATTCAACCAGCATCAGTGCCGCGCGCAGCGGTTGATCGCACTCGACGACGGCACGCTCCAGACCGGATGCGGCGTCCTCCGCGCGGCCCGACGCGAAGGCGATCGATGCCTGCAGAATACGCACCTCGACCGACCTGGGAACGGACTCTTGCAGTTCGGCCAGCTCCCGTGCGAGCTCGGTAAGCTGGGGTTCGCCCGGCGGACCGGCGGCCCCTTTGAGCAACAGCTCGATTCGCAGCAGGCGGGCGTCCGGGTCGGTGGGCCGTAGCTGTTCCGCCGCTTTCGTATGCCGCAGAGCATCGGCGAGGTTCCCGCCCCGGGCGCAGGCCCTCGCCAGCTCCAGCAGCGCCTTGGCGTCCTCGGGCTGCAATGCGATGTATTTTTCCAGCGCGGCCTGCGCCCGCCGGTCCTGCCCCGTTCGGCCGTACGCCTGCCAGAGGTCCTTCCACACACGCGGGTTGCGCGACGGTCGAATCGCGACGTCCTCCAGCGCGCTGATCGCGGCGTACGGACGCCCCTCTGCCTGAGCCATGGCCCCGTTCAATACCGCCAACTGCTCCGCGACCGCACGATCGGTCCGGGCCAGCTCACCCATTGCCTCCCGATAATCCGCCGCCGCGCGACGGGCCTTCTCCATCTCACCCGCCGCGAGGTACAGGTCCACCGCAAGCGGAAGGAACAGGATGCGCCGGTTGCCGGCGAGTTCGCCGCAGGCACGATCCGCGAGTGTGACACCCTCGGCCTTTTCGCCCCGGCGGAGCCGCAGCGCGGCCTCCAGCTCGTGCTGAGAGAGGAGGAACTCCTCATCGCCGATGTCATACCGGGCGAGCACGTCCCGGTCGACCCGCCGAATCGCCTGGAGTTCGGCCTCGGCGCGATCGAACTCGCCCAGATCGACCCACCCCTCCGCCAAAAGGAGCAGCGAATACGGATCGCTCGGCTGCAATTGATCGGCCCGGTCGAGGTCCTCGCGAGCCGCCGCGCGGTCCTTGCGCACCAACCGGTGAAACCGCGCCCGCCGAGCAAGCGCCTCGGCCGACCGGGGTTCTTTCGCACTGCCCGGTCCAGCCACTCCGTCGCCTGATCCGACCCGACCTCCGGCTTCGCCTGCAGGGCGGCCTCGGCCAGCAGGGCGTAGGCCTCGATCTGCGTCGGATCCCGTTCGACGAACGCGGCCAGAAGCCGCGTCGCCTCGTCCAGCTTTCGCTGCTGCATCAGCGACCGGCCCAGCCAGATCATCGCCTGAGCATCATCGGGCGCCGCGTCAAGCCGCTGCCGGCACACGTACGCGGCCTCGTTCGCATCGCCAATTGTGTAGTACAGCCTCGCCAGTTGTCGGCAGGCCTCCTCATCGCCGGGGCGCAGGCGGAGGAGCTGGCGGTAGGCCCCGATGGCGGCACCCACATCTTCCGGCCGGAGGGGCTTGACGGACAGATGCGCCCGTGCATACCGCGCAAGGACGTCGGCATCGTTGGGGTACTTGGCGAGATACGTTTTGAGCTGCTTGCATGCCTCCGGCCAATCCTGACGTTCCAGGGCCGCGTTGCCGGCCTGAAGCGCCCGATCGGCCGCGGCGAGCGTGCGGGCATAGTGGGCCCCGGCGGCCCCGACGGCCGCGATCGCCCCGATCGCCGCCAAAACGAGGAGCAGCCTCACGTTGACGCGACAGGGGCGACGCAAGGAGATGTAGATCATGAATTCACAACGAGGAGAGAAGGGGAACGGATGTCGATAAGGCGTCGACGTACCAGGCCCGGCCGGACTTCACACCAACCGCCGCCGTACCCAACCCACGACCGCAAGCCCCACCCAACCCAGCGCCACGGCGCCGGGCGCGGGAATGACCGTCTGCACCTTGAGATCCGCGATCGTGCTGGCCTGAACGGCGGAATTGAAGAAAGCGTCCAGGTCAGGGAAGCTGCCGATAAACTGAAACTCAAACAGGCTGGCCAAAGCGGACTTGTCGCGTCCCCACGGCTGTGTCACCGTGCCCACCAAGCCGTCCGAACCGCCGTACACGGAGTTCACGTACGTCGGCGTCACAGCGGGGTCGCCCGTGAACGTCCAGCCGACGTTCGGGCTCCCCGGTCGAAGAATGCCGTCCGCGTTGGTGAGTGCACCGCCAAAGAAAAGGGATCCGTTCGCCTTCTCGACAAAGGCGCTGTCAAAATCACCTTGGACCTTAACCGGGGAACCGGCGTCACCGATGGTGGTAGACCCGATGATCGAATACGAGTTCGCGCCGAGCTTGAAGACGTCGGCGGAGAAGATCAGGCTGAAGCCGCCGCTGCCAATGCGAGCGAGGTCGATGAGCGTATCATCGCCTCCGCCGAACTCGCGGTCGGCCCCAAGCTCGACCTGTTGCACGTCGACCGCCGAGGCCGCGGTGTGGGTGATCTGAATGCGGCCGATGCTCCCGGGACCGCCAGCGCCCTTGGTGTAGATCATTCGCAGGGAGGAGGCGTCCACCGCGAGACCGATGTCCGCTATCGCCGGGGCTGCAGTTACGATGGCAACCGCCAGGGCGAGCAACAGACTCTGCGTCGGTAAGGCCCGAGCTGATCTCATATCGGCTTCACACCCACGTCAACCCATGATTCTACCCGCTTTGACCCTTGTACTCAAGCCGTTAGCGAACAAAATCGCTCCTGAGTAAAAAGCGTCTATCATCGCCTCCGCCGCAGTAACCACCCTATGCCGATAATCAAAGTCCCAAATGTGACCGGCTCGGGAATCGCGGTCGCCTGCAGGGTACTATTGATGTAATCCCGATTCGCACTGAAGAAAGCATCCAGATTCATTGCAGAGCCGACTATAACGCCGCCGTTCAGGTCACCATGGGTGTAGGCGCCCCGTCCGAAGGCCAGCGTCACCCGGCCTCGCACGCCGTCCTCATCGGGCGCGGACGGCGTATCAGCGAGCACACCTTCGTACTGCCACGGCGATGCGGCCGGCTGCAACAGGGCATCGTTCGGTGCCAACGTGGCGACCGGGCCCACGAAGTAGAAGAACGTACCGCCGCTCATGGAGACCGTGTTGCTCGTGAAGGACCCCACGTACTTCGGGCTGGCAAGCGTGGTCAGCGTATCCGTGACCTTGATCGCTCCCGTGATCCGGTAGCTATTGGTCGCGAGCTTGATCACGTCGGAAACCAACACGGCATCGAACGAATCCGCCGACATGATCTTGGCGTAATCCAGAACCGTGTCGTCGCCTCCCACCACGCCGTTGGGGCCGAGATCGAGCTTCTGCAAGGTCAGATTCGATCCGTAGGCGGTCTCATCGGCGATCGTCAGCTCGCCGATCTTCTCACCGGGAAGGGCGCCGGCATTGGTTACCACATACTGGAACTTCATGGTCGCCAGGTCGAACTCGAAACCGGTGCCGGTCGCCTGGACAATCGGCACCGAGCCCGCCAACACCGCCCCAACCGCACCGAGAACGCACAACATCCTGTTCTCACGAAGCATTACCTCTGACCGCCTTTCCTCTCCGTGCCTCCCGCCCGTGTTTGTCAGATCATCCCAACCAATTATGACCGCGCAAGCCGCGGCACGCCCGCGACAAGCAACATCCGCTCCGTAACCGATTACATTCGCTGGCGCATCCTTCCCGCCCACTTGGGCGCAAAATGTTAAGTCAAGACTCTAGTCTACCCCGGCGACAACGTGTGTCAAGCCCCATAGTATGATTTTTCAAAAATGTCTTGGCCCAACGCTCAGAGCCTGAACACTGTTGAACCGACACAGTATCCCGACGCGTAAGCGGAGAAAGTCTTCGGGTTACGATGCGAGAACGGGACATAACCTTCCCTAGGAAAAAATCTTACGGCCTAGCCGATCGTCTTAACAATAGGAGACCAAGGAACAAGACGCCCAGGCCAATGACGACGCCAATGGTCTGATTACTTCCGAATCCGGGACCCTTTCCGTATTCGATGTGGTCGGCAATCATGCTGAGGCCGCCCGCGATCAAGCCCACGACGAGCAGCGTGGGCACGCGCATCAGCAGGGCACAAAGGCTCACGACCCCCGCAACCAGGATGCCGAAGCTCTGCTTCCACCCGAAGCCACCCGCCTGGCCGAACCGCAGAACGTCGGCGAAAACCGAAAGCAGCACGATGATCGCGCCGATCGCCATGATGACGGCCGCGTGGTTGAGTCTTCGCTCTCTCGAGGGCCTGGCCGTCTCCTCCGCATCGGCGCACGCGAGACAAAGATGGCGCATCGACGCGGCCCCGTCGCGTTCGTGCGAAATGTGGACCAACGCAGGAGCGCCGCACCGTTCACAAACCGGCGGCTGATGTGGCTCGTTCATCGTCGATCACCAGATGGGATAGCAGCCACAGCTCCCCCACGAGTATGAAAACCGCGATCGGCATCATCGTCCAGCCCGCGAAGTCGTGGAAGAACCGCTCCGCCGTCTTGCCGTCCACCCACAGAAAGAGGAACGCCGTTACCACGAGCCGGACGAGGTTGCAGAAAATCGCCACGGGCACGCTCGAAATCACCACGACGGCCTTCTGCCACGCCGGGCGGCGGATGACGTACGCCAGGACCGCCGCCACAACGACGAACGCCGTGAGCATGCGCAGGCCGCTGCACGCCTCGGCCACGCCGATGGGCACGGTGTGGTTCAGGGTCATCGTGTTTCCCTCCCGCGTGACGGTCACCCCCAGCAGCTCGAGCGTGAAGACCGCACCGGTGGTGGCAAAGTCCTGCAGGGGCCCGGAGATCGTGTTGTGGATGCGTCCCGGCAACGGCACCATCAGCAGCAGAAACGCGAGGATCCATCGCACGGCCCGGAAGAGCTGCCTCCCGGCGAGGAACAGCACCAGCGCGGCGACCATGAGCACGAACGAGTATCGCGCCGCCGACTCGAACATGAAGATCAAACCGTACGCCCACGCGGCCAACGCCGGCAACATCAGGCCCAGACCCCACCCGCTCGGCCGCACGCGACAGCGGGCGAGGCGTTTTCGGTCATCCCACACCATATAGAGCGCCGCCAGCGGCACGAGCTGACCGACCGAGTAGTTGTCGTCGCGCTGCCAATCTCGATAAAGCGGCCACAGCACGGGCCAGTACGCCCAGAGCAGG